>JBIKRQ010000232.1:0-10349 GCA_044349155.1 Myxococcota bacterium | reverse complement strand
ACCTCGGCGGCTGCCCGTCCGAATTTCCCGAGCCGTATTCCGAACGGCACGGTGAACAGCTGTTTGAACTGCCACAACTCAAACAGCGGCGGCGCACGCAACGCCTTCGGCACGGCCTTCGACAACGGCTCGTGGGCGAGCATCTGCGACGTCGACACCGACGGCGACGATCAGACCAACGGCCAGGAACTCGGCGATCCGAACTGCGTGTGGACGAGCGGCGCTGCTGCGCGCACGAGCGACATCAGCAACCCTGCCGTCTCCGGCAGCACCTCTGCCGACCCCGACGGTGTTGATGCCGCCGAAGGCGAAGGCGAAGCCGCCGAAGGTGAAGGCGAAGCCGCCGAAGGCGAAGGCGAAGACGAAGACGATTCGGGCGCGGCCTCGAACGGCTGCGCCAGCACGCCCACGTCGATCTCGTTTGCCGCCGTGGTGCTGCTCGCGCTGCGTCGTCGTCGTCGCTGAAACAGGTGTTTGGCGGGGAGTTTCTTCCCCGCCAACTCAAGAGTTCGCCTCGGCGACAAACCGCACAAGCCGGCTTCTCGTCGAGCGCTGCAGCTACTGCCGCGTGATCGTCAGGGTGTACGCGCCGACGGTCGTTTGATAGCCGTCGACGACCAGCACCACCTGCTCGCCACCGGTCAGCGACAGCGACAACAGCGAAGCGCCAGAGCCCACGCCGCCGTCGTCGTCGCAGTTGAGGCTGCTCAGCACATCGCAATTCTGCAGCGCCGACAGCACCGTGTCGAAGCCGCTGCTTTCAAACGTGTACTGCCCGCTTGTTGGTGCTGTGAACAACCACACCTGCTCGGTGGCGGTGCTGTCACTTGCACACGTCGGCACAAACGACGACGAGCCGCCAAGGGTCGAGCCGTTGTAGGTGCCTTCTGCGTCGATGGTGCGGCCGCCGGTGACGCAATCGAAGGTCGCTTCGCCTTCGCCTTCGCCTTCACCTTCACCGATCGGCTCGTTGCACGTGACCTTCATGCCGAAGTGCTCGGCGTTCAACGCCGCGGTCGGCATCAGCACTGGCTGGCAGTTGTTGAGGGTGCTGGCGGTGCAGTTGCCCACCATGTCCATCACCCACTGCTCGCGCACGAGGTCGTTGGGGGTTTGCAGCCCCTCGACGAAATCGACGCCGCCGTACGGCGCACACATCGCCTCGTCCACGACGTTTGCAAGGGTGCTGTCTGCAAACGTGACGCCGTAGTCGACGCCGCCGATGCCCCAGGCGATGAAGCCGTCGGTACGCAGGTGGGGGCCGTCGTTTCGCTGGCACGTCGCCGTCGCAATGTTCGCATCATCGTCGGTGAGCGAGACGCAGTCCGCCGCCCCGGTGCACGTCGCCGGCGCGCTGGGCGAACAGGCACAACCGTTGGCGCAGCTTGAGCAGCCCGTGCCGCAAAAGGTGCACACATCGTCGTCGCTGACGGGCCCGCCGGCGCCACTGCACTCGTCACCGCAGCGCACGTTGCCGCAGACGTTGTCGCACGCGGGCTCACCGCCGCAGGTCATGGTCAACGTGCGCGTTTGCGTGACCGAGTGGCCCGCGACGTCGGAGAAGCGCACACGGATTGACTTCGAGACCGTGCCACGCACGAACTCGATCGGCGCGGTACTCGTCCACAGCGACCACGAAATCGTCGCCGTGAACGTGCCCGGCCCACTGGACGTGAGCACACCAAGGGTTGTGCCGGTGGCCGCATCACTCAACACGGGGCCAACGATGTCGTCGACGCCATCGGGGTCAGTCACCACCACGACCAGGCTGGCCGACTGCGAATCGTTCAACGTCGTCGTCGACAGATCGAGGCTGATGATGCGTGGCCCCTGCGGGTCGGGTGGCGTGTCGATGGGCAGCTCGCCTTCGCCTTCACCCTCGCCACCTTCGCCTTCGCCTTCGCCTTCGCCTTCGTTGCCATCATCGTCGTCGTCGTTCGACCGGCGCGGGCGACTCGAAGAGCCTTCCTCTTCCGGCGTGCCAAACAGGTCAGCGCATCCGGTGAGCAACACCGCACCCAACAACAGTCCCATCTGAATTCGCATGCTGCCTCCGTGGCCCGCGCGGAGCATGTGCCGCCGACGTCGTCGACGCCAGCGGGTGTTTCTGTGCTGACACCTCATGCAGCGCATGCGTCACACTGTGACGATGCGAAACGAAGACGAAGCCCCCACGGCTGCCGACCGCTTCATCGACGGCCTCGATCTGCTGGCCGCCACATCGGCCTGTGCGCTGTTGGTCTCGCTGCCCGTCGTCGTGGGCGGCGTGGTGCTGACGTACTTCGGCGTCGCTGCTGGCATGGTTGTGTGCGCGGTACTGGGCGTTGTCGTCGTCGCGTTGCCGGCAGCGTTGCCGCTCGATGGTCACGACGAGCTCGACGGCTATCGGCGCTGGGGCACGCGCCTTGGGCGAGCGATGCGCGCGCCGTTGCTGTGGCACGAGGCCCGAAAACAACAGCGCGCCCAGGGAGCACTGGGCGCGTCGTCGTCGTCGTCATCTGCGGCAGCGCCATCGCTGCTTCCGCCGCGCTAGCCTGCGAGGTCTTGCTCCGGCCTCAGCGCGTGATCTGCACGCCGAAGAAGGCTGCATCCGACTCGCCCGACGGATCGTATTCCACGCCGTCGACCGTGAAGTCCGAGCGGATATCGCCACCAAAGACCAGCCGGTCGCCGGCAGCGGCAAGCAACGAGGCAAAGTCGCTGTCGACGCCGCCGAAAGAGCGCGCCACATCAACGACCCCAGCGGCCGCCACGTGCACCAACGCGATGTCGTTGCCACCGCCGGCGGCCGGCTTGCTCACCGTGACAGCGCCATAGGTGATGGACTGCTCGAAGTTCGAGATCCCGTCGACAAACCACGCGCCGCCCACACCGTCAGGCGCCATCGCGTTGCAACCGCCGCCCTCGTTGAGGCGCACCGTTGCGGCACCGCTGGCGTCGACAAAGCCGACCCAGCCGTCGTCGAAGCCCGATACCGCTGGCGTCTGCCGGCCGCATGCATGGAAGCTGCCGTCGGCATTCGCCGCAACGCCAGCAACGCGCAGCTCCTGCGTGTCGTCGACAACGAAGGTGGGCGCACCGAGCGCGCCAGTGCCGACCTGCAACGGGAAGAACGCAACGCCCGCGTCGTCGACGGCGGTCAGCTCTGTGCCGGTCGCATGGTAGGCCGCACTCACGACGAGCCCCACCCGCACGGTGGTGCCTGCCACCGACGCCAAGGCGAAATCGTCGTCGGTGGAGCCGATGACCTTGCCCCACACCGCAGCGCCGGTCTCGGCTTCGAGCTTCACGACGGCGATGTCGTCGCCGAGTGCGAGCCCATAGCCCTGCGAGAAGCCAACACCGCCCACCACGTCGAGGTGATCGACGACGACGCGCGGCGGCCCCTCGCCCTCGCCCTCGCCTTCGCCTTCGCCTTCGCCCTCACCGGCTTCTCCCTCTCCCTCTCCTTCGCCTTCGCCTTCTCCCTCGCCTTCACCTTCTTCGCCGTCGTTGCGATCTCGACGCGGCTCATCGGGGAGCCCAGCGACGACGACGCAACGACTGCAGACAACGCGAGCACCGAGCGCAAACCCACCATCACTCACCTCCCACAAGTCCAACCGCGAGCACTGCGGCGCCAACCACCGCCACGGCGCCACCGCCGATCCACGACCACACCGCCGCCGTGTTGTACGGCTCCCCCGACGCGATTGCCGCGTCACGAATCCGCGCGCGCTCGTTGGCGGATGTGGTGCGCGACAGCGCGTCGTCGGCATCAGCAAACACCTGCTGCGCGAGCAGCGCGCACACCACACCTGCGCCAACGCCAACAACACCAACGCCCAGCGCCACGCCACCGCCAACAACGAGCGGTGACGGTGACGACGACGGACGACGACGACGACGACGACGACGCGATCGGTGTCGATTGCAGGAGTTCGTCGACCGCGCTGTCGATGAGCGGGAACAAGCCGTCGGCAGCACCACGGACTTCGCGCGCCACGCGCATGTGCACGCGCAGGGTGGTGCGCTCGCTGCGCGTCAACGACAGCATCCACGTCGAGCCGACGCGTCCGACCTCGCCAGTGATGATCTCGGAAGCATCCAGCGCGCTCGCCAACTCCATCATACAGCTGGGCTCGCCCTCACACCCACTCGCCGTGCGCGCGACCTCGACGTCGACCATGCCTTGCACGTCAGCGCTCGACACGATGACAAACGCGGCGCTGTGACGACGAGCGGAGGTCAGGATTTTCTGCTCGAACAGGCGCGCCATCTCGGTCGTGGCCCCGCTGCCAACACGCAGCGGCCCCATGAAGACCGATGTCGGTGCGGCACCGGCACTGCCGGCAAACAAGAGGACAAGGAGAGCAACGAAGGCCGTACGGGTCACGCGGAGATGAGTGGCAAGAAGACCCACACTTGCAAACGACCGTTCTCGCCTCCGTGGTGCGCGCGCTCACACCAGACATGAAAACGCCACGCCGTTGTCGACGTGGCGTCGTGCGCAGTCCGACCGAAGCTCGTTTGGTTGGCGGAGATGCCCGCCCACCCGCAAGAGACCTCGGCGCGGCGGCAGGTTTCTCCTCAGGGGACGGCGACGAACTCGACGGTGTTGTCCATGAAGTGCGGCACCAGCAGGCGCTTGCGGCCAGCGTCGAAGCCGATGTCGGCGGGGGCCTTCAGCTCGGCTTTGACAACGCTGCTCGTGCGGTCGCGCGCCACACGGTACACGCTGCTCGACTCCCACGACGAGACGAAGAAGCCGCCGTTGCCGTCGTCGACAATGCCGTCCAACGAGCCTGCGGGCAGGTCGAAGCGCTGCACACTCGCGCCGGCAGCGTCGAAGTGCTCAACGCGCGGGGCGCCAAAGTACACCACCCATGGTGTGCCCTCGACGACGACAACGCCGTTGGCCGCCGGCAACGCTTCGCGCCCCTTCGCCATCGTGGTCAACGCTTTCGTCGCCGTGTCGAGCACGTAGATGGCGTCGGCACCGGTGGGCTGAAAGCCAGCACCGTCGAACATGACGCCGGTGTCGGTGACGATGATCGACGTGCCACTGGCTGCGACATCGTTCAGGAACGTAGCGCCTGGCACATCAACGCTGCCGGTTTGCTTGCCGGTGTTCACGTCGAACATGCGAATGGCGCTGATGTCGGCGACGTAGAGGGTGTCGCCAACGATGGCCGAGCCCTTGGGTGCGTTGAGCGTGACGTCGTCGGCGGCACCGTCGATCCACTTGAGGGCGATGATGTCGCCGGTGGGCGACAGCTTCGAAATAAAGCCGTTGTCGTCGACACCCGACGGCGAACCGTTGATGTTGCTCACCAGGTACATGTCGTGGGCGGCATCGAACAACACCGACTCGGGCGTGGCGAAGCCGGCGATCACCGACGCAGCGGCGGGCGTCTGTGTCGTCGGTGTCGTCGACGGCGTGGTGGCGCACGACGCCCCCAGACCAACCACACCAACAGCAGCGACAAGGGCACGCGAACGAAGCGCAACAGACATGGTCGTTCTCCTCGGAAAAACACAAAGACGAAGGCGTCGCCGTCTTACCCACGAACACCCGCTGCGCCAAGTTGAGCGCGTCGCTGTCCGCATCTTTGTGCTGTCGGTGAACAAAGCCCGCGCCAGCAACGTCGAGAGCGCACGTTGAATCCTGCCGATGAGGCGCTTGTGCGGATCGTGTCTCGCTTCAAAGATTTCTACGACGGTGTGCGCGCGCTCGATCGCGAAGACACGCCGCTGTACGTGCGCGATACCCAACGCATCGACCTCGCCACGCTCTCGATCGCGCAGCACCGTGCCCTGTTTGCGCAGCTGGGTCCGTTGTGGGGCGAACGCGTGGTGCCGCCCGACCCGCGGATGGTGCCAAACGCCGAGCGCGTCGTCGTCGGCTTCTGCGGCCAGGTCTTTTCGGGCTACCTCGTCTGCGGCGAGATCTGCTGGAGTCTGAGTGACGTCGAGGCCGCGGTGCTGCGACACCTGCCCCAACGCACGCAGCATGAGCACGTGATCGCCGAACTGCGGTCGACGCGCGTGTGGTCCTATGGGCGCCTCAACGTCGCGGCGTGGACACGACACGTCGAGCAGCGCCCCGCCCGTATCGCGCCAGCCCCATTCCTCGCCCTGCGCGCGCCCATCATCGTCGTCACCGACAGCGTCGTCGTCGTGAACCCGTCGCTGCGCGAGTACCACTTCGCGAAGCACCTCGATCCGTATGCAGCATGGCAGGAGCTGTCGATGTACCTGGGCAACACCCTGCTGCTCGATGCGCAACCACCGCCGCGTCCGATCGACGACACGCTGCGCGCCCACACCCACGGCTTCGACAAGTCCTCGTTTCGAAACACAAAGCAGCGCATCAAGGGCGACCGGATCGACTGGTAGCGAGCACCCCTTCCACGTCGACAACCAAGGTGCCATCGCCAGCGCATGGCGCGCGTCTTCAAGCTTCAATCATCGCGAGCGCTCTCGCGGCTGGGCATCGATTACCAGGCGGCCCTCAACGACGAACAACGGGCGGTGGCGCTTGCACCGCGTGGTCCGCTGCTCGTGCTCGCGGGTGCAGGTTCAGGAAAAACGCGCGCGCTCATCTACCGCGTGGCCCGCTTCCTCGACACGGGTGTGGCCCCCGAACGCATCCTGCTGCTCACGTTCACCAACCGCTCGGCGAAGGAGATGGTGCGTCGTGTGGGCGAGCTGGTGGGGCCCGAAGCCCTCAAGGTCATGGGCGGCACGTTTCACCACGTCGGCAACGCCATCTTGCGTCGTCATGCGCAGGCCATCGGCTACAATGATTCGTTCACCATTCTCGATCGCGAAGACGCGCGCGAGCTCATGGCCGCCGCCCTCGTCGACGCCAAGGTCGACACCGCGAAGACCCGCTTTCCGAAGTCCGACGTGCTGCTCGACGTCGCCAGTGCCGCGGTGAACATGATGGTGCCAGCGAGAGACATCTTGCTCATGAAGGCACCACGCTTCGTGCACCTCGCCGACGACATCATGACCGTGTGTCGCGCGTTCGTGGCGAAGAAGGCGTCGCTCAACGTGATGGACTTCGACGACCTGCTGATGAACTGGCAGGTGCTGCTCGAAGAAGGCGGGGCCATCGCCGAACACATCAGAAACAGCTACGACGCGATTCTCGTCGACGAATACCAGGACACCAACGCCCTGCAGGGCGCGATCGTCGACAGCATGGGCAAGACCCACGGCAACATCACCGTCGTCGGCGACGACGCCCAATGCATCTACGGCTTTCGCGGAGCGGCTGTGGAAAACATGCGCGGCTTTCACGACCGCTGGCATGGCACCACGACGTTGCCGCTGCAGTTGAACTACCGCTCCACGCCCGAAATCTGTGCGCTCGCCAACGCGTGTTTGTCGCGCGCGCGGCAGGAATTCCCCACGCGCCTCAAGGCCGTTCGCCCACCGGGTTTGCTGCCCGCCCTTGTGCCGTGTCGCGATGCGAACGTGCAGGCGGAGTTCATCGCCGAGCGCATCCTGCAACTGCGCGACGAAGGCATCTCCCTCGACGACATCGCCGTCCTCTACCGCGCCCACCGAAACGCGCTCGAGCTGCAGGTCGAGTTCACGCGCCGTGGCATTCCATTTGTGGTGCGCTCGGGACTGCGCTTTTTTGAGAGTGCCCACATCAAGGATGTGATCGCCCACCTCAAGTTGCTGTGGAACCCCGACGACGAGTTGAGCTTCCGCCGCGTCGTCAAACTGCACGATGGCATTGGCAACGCGACGGCCGACAGCTTGTGGCGCAGCTTCAAGAACGAACTCGTCAGCGGTCATCGCCCCGAGCAGGCCGTCAAGATGCTCATGCTCGATCCGTCGCTCGATGGCACCGTGGGCAAGCGCGCCAAGCCCGGCGTTGAAAAGTTCGTGCGCACCCTTGCGCGCCTGGGCGACGACGACGTCAAAGACAAACCGTCAGAGCAAATCCGCGTGCTGCTCGACGTGAGCTACGGCGACTTTCTGCGAAAGACGTACCCGGGTGCCGAAGAGCGCATCGCTGAGATCGAACAGCTCGCCGACTACGCCGCAGGCTTCGCCGACACCGAAGCATTCTTGAGCGAGCTCATGCTGGTGCAGAGTTTCTCGGCCGAAGAAATCATCAGTGCTGAAGACCCCGACGAGCGCGTGACGTTGTCGTCGGTGCACCAGGCCAAAGGCCTCGAGTGGAGCCACGTGTTCTGCTTGTGGATGGCCGACGGCATGTTCCCCTCCGACCTCGCGCTGAAAGAAGACCTCGGCGAAGACGAAGAGCGCCGCCTCTACTACGTCGCCGTCACGCGCGCGAAGAACGAGCTGTACCTCACGTATCCGCAAACGAGCCGGCTGCGCGACACGAGCATGGTGCTGCACAAGCCCAGCCGCTTCATCTCCGAGTTGCCCGAGCCCACCGTCGACGACGATGGCAGCACCCTGGGCCTGTACGAGCCGTGGGTGCTCGAGCTCGTTGAACCCGCAGCACTGCCGCCCACACCAGGCGAGAACGCACCGCGGTTGCCCGCAGCCGAAGACGACGAAGACAGCGACGCGCTTGCCCGCTTTCGCATGGAGAACTGAGCCACGCGCACCAGCAGATCCCGCAGCGCGTGCTTACGCTGCAGGTGAGGTCACCATGAGTCACGCCATCAACGACGACGACATCAGCGCCGAGCTCGAGGCCATGCGCCACGCCGCCTACCCCGACCCCGCCGACATCGATCGCGGGGAAGTGTTGATGGCGACGGGTGTGGGCATCGGCCTGCTCGGCGTGGGGCTGGTGGCGGCGTCGGCGATCTGCCCGCCGTGCATGATGGGGGCAGTACCGTTGGCAGCGGCCACAGCGCCGGCGTTGCTGGGTGCGGGCGTGTTCAAACGCTGGCGGCGCGCGCGTCACGACCGTGTAACGCGTGAAACACCACCGCAAAGTCCTGAATCTTCATCAGATCTCTAGCCTGCACCCTTTTGCCGTTCTGCTGGCTCTTCACATCAACCAACCAACCACCGGAGCCCACCATGTGTCAGCGCGTTCAATGTTCCTCGTGCGGCAAGCCCACCTACGCCGGCTGCGGCATGCACATCGAGCAGGTGTTGCGTGACGTAAAGCCTGCGGATCGCTGCCACTGCCGCGAAGACAAGGCCAAGGCCAAGGGCGACGCCGCTGCCAACGGTGGTGGTGGCTTTCTGCGCGGCCTGTTCGGCAAGTGAGCCTCGAAGAGAAACCCGCTTTGGGGTTTGTCGCCGAGGCGAGTCTCTTGAGGGGCAGGCGGGGAAACCTCCCCGCCGATCACATGAGCCCTCACGGTCGTCGCGGACCACACGACGGCAGTGGCAACAGCAGCCGCACAACGAAGCCGAGCACGCTCAAGAGCACTGCACCCATCGCACCCTCCATGTCGCCAGCTGGCGACCGACGCATCCAACGCCGCGGCGCTGGCGAAGTGTCACTGGCCTGATCCGAGTGGGTGCTTGCCTGTGCGGTTGCTCGACGACGAAGGCTGAGTCGGGACTGCGGGTGCGGTGCACGTCCCCCGCTCGCGAAACTCCTGCTAGCCTCGTGCGATGTCTGCTGCTGCCTCGACCCCTTCCAGCCTGCCGCGTCGTCTGCTGCTGCGCCTGCTGCACGTGATCGTGCTGGCCGCCGTCGCCGTCGGGATTCGCTGGTTGCTCACCGACCACATCACCGTGCCCGGCCTGCAATTGCTTGTCACCGGCTTTGGCGTCGGCGTGTTTGGTGCCTGTGGCCTCGTCGCTGAAGACCTTGGTCGTCGCACCCCCACCGCCTTTGCGCGCCTGGGCGTGCTCGCCTCGATCAGTGGTGCGGTGCTGCTCACCGTGGGCGTGTGGACGCTGCTGCCGTTGCCGTCGTTGTGGCGCACCGTGGGCGCCTGCTTCTTCATCGCCTTCGCGGGCGTGCGCGGCAGCCTCGTCGCCGTCGTGGGCCGCACCATCCTTGTGCGCAAACAACTCGCGCTGTTGGCCATCACCATCACCATGACGCTCGGTGTGTTGTTGTGTTCCGGGCGTTTGCCGTCGTGGGGCTTCACCGCGTTTGGCATCGCGGCCCTCATCGAGGCCGCGGCGGTCATGTCGATCCTGATACGCCGCGCCGAAGCCCCCGCCCAGCGCACCGCCGATTGATCGACGGGAAGCAGTCCCGTCTCCCCTCAGCACACTCGCCCTGACGACAAACCCCAGAGGGGTTTCTCCTCGCGGCTGCCCACCCTCAAGACCACTCGCCTCGACGACACACCCCACCGCGGGTTGCTCGTCGAGGCTGACGACGAAAGCCCTGCGAAGCCATGAGCCAACCACAACTGAAGCGCACCCTTGGCCCCCTCATGATCTGGGGGCTCGGC
>JBIKRQ010000627.1:0-2761 GCA_044349155.1 Myxococcota bacterium | reverse complement strand
CGACTGCGGTCGATGCCTCGTCGGCGTTGTTCGTTGCAAGTGTTGAATTGTACAGCGGTTTCGAGCAGGAGTAGCCATGGGCATCGGCAAGACGATGAAGAAAGAGGGCCTCAAGTTCGGCATGAAGGCCGTTGGCAAGCTCATGGAAGATCCAGAGCGCGCCAGTGCCGTCATGAAGGCCGTTGAGCAGGTGCAAAAGGGCAAAGAGGCCGTCGACGAAACGACGCACCGCTTGCTCAACTTTGGTCAGCTCGCAGCAGCTGCCGACCTCAAGGCCGTGTCGCGCGACGCCGGCAAGATCAAGCGCGAGATCAAGAAAGCGTTGGCGCTGCTCGACGACATCGAAGCGAAGCTCGACACGTGATGCGCGCCAGTCGGCTTGCCTGTGCGGTCGCCGCGGCCGCCATCGCTGCTTCGTCGTGCAAGCCCGCGCCCACGCTGGCCGATGCCGGCACAGCTCCGGTCGACGACGACGTCACGTTCACGTTGGAAGCATCGGTTGCCGCCGATCCGGTGGCGGCGGTACTGGCGCGAATGCCGGCGTCCTTTGGCGCGTGCGCGCAGGTCAAGTCGCTCAAATCGCGCGAAGAGGCAGACACCGCAGCGCAGGCGATCCGCGCAGCCACGTCGTTGCCCGTGTCGATCGTCGAGAAAGATCTCGCGGCGCGCGGTCGCTGGTTTCGCTTGTGCGTGGGCAACGAACTCGACGCGGCACGCCTGACCGCCGCGGCCACGCGCTGGACGGCGCCGGGTGGCGTGCTCACGCCATTTCTCGACCCGCCGAAGTCTCCCGACGAGCCGCGCTTTCACGTGCTGGTACGCCCCGAGGTCAACGAGCGCCGACCGACGGCTCCGCAGGCCCTCGCCATGGTGCAGCGCAGCCCACAGGGGCCACTGCATCTCGTGGGCGAGCCCGCACTGCTCATCGGCAGCGGGCCGCAGGGCACAGGGCAGGGCGGCCAACAGCTCGTCGTCGTCGACGCTGCGGGCACGCGTTTGCGCCTCGATCCTGCTCCGCCGCCGGGCTGTGCGTCGTGTGCGATCGCTGAGCAGGCGAGCCCGGTTTCCAGTCGCACAGTACTTGCTGTCGGCGAGCTGTCGAAGTCCGCAGGACCCGAGATCCTCGTCGAGGAAGAGACCACCAACGGCGCGCGCTTTCTCGCGGTGGTGACCACTGAAGGCGGCGTGCTTCGCCGTGTCGGTGCTGTGCTGTTGTCGGCCGCGTCGAGCACGGTGATCTTGCGCGGTGCTGCCGCTGTGGTCGAAGCAGATGGCGACGACGATCGTGAAATCGGTGTGTCACGCCTCGAGCTGCGCACCATGGGCGACAACCTCTGTGCCCTCGACACGCGCGGCGAGGTGTGGAGTACCGGCACCGACGCGGCCCGTGGTCTCGCCCGCCTCACGCTCAAAGACCTGCCCGCCGGCAACGTCGCCGTCGTCGACTTCATCACGGCCCTCGACGCTGCACGCGATCCCGCTGCCGCATCGCGTGCCTGCGCTGAAGTGCTCGCCGAACGCCCCGCATCGCTCGTGACGCAGCTGTGTTTGCAGCGCGTGCGCACCCTCGTCGCCGACGGCCACTTCGTCGACGCTGTGAACGCTGCGGGCGCCCTGGCCGAACGCTCCAGCGGATTGCGCGCTGCCGTGGCTGCACCATTGTTTGCCGCGATGAGTGCGCTCGATGGTGACGCACGTTTGTCGTCGTCACCCTGGGACTGCAGCACCGATCCGCTGGCAACCGCAGTGGCGTCGCGCAGCATCGACGACACGATTGCGTTGGCCCGTACGCGCCTCGCCGAACGCGTCAGCCTCGTCGACGTCAGCGACGCGGTGTTTGTGACGGCGAGCCGCGACTTTGGTGCCGACACGCCGGTGGGTGCTATCGCTGCGCGGTGGATGGAGCGCTTGCGTGTGGGCCAACCGGCGCGTCATGCAGCGATCGAAGCAGCGCTCTTGCCGCCGCAGCTTGTGCCCGAGCCGTCGACGACGTCAGGTCAGCCAGCGCCTGCGGCTGGGCCAGGATTTGGAGGAGCACCGTGAACGCACCTGCAACGCGTCCGCTGCGCTGGATCAGCGCCAATCAGGTCACGGTGGCCCGCATCTTCGCGCTGCCGTTCCCGTTCTGGGCACTGCTCACGCGCCCGGCCGACCACATCATGTGGATCGCCTTCTTCTTCGGCGCCCTCGTCGGCATGACCGATTTCGTCGACGGCTGGATGGCGCGTCGCGACGGCCCGACCACATTGGGCGCGTTGCTCGACCCCGTCGCCGACAAGCTGTTCATCGCGATCATGTTGGTGCCGATCGTGGCCCACAACGAGTGTCCCGGGTGGGCTGCTGGCGCATTGTTTGTGCGCGAACTGCTGATCACATCGCTGCGCAGCTCGATGGCAGTGCGCGAGCAGAGCCTGAAAACGTCGGCACTCGGCAAGCTGAAGACCGTTGTGCAGATGGGCGGTATCGGCGCGTTTTTCCTGATCATTTTCGTGCCGGGCCACATCATGCCGTGGCTCATGTTGAGCTTCGCGGTCGTCTTCGCGCTGTTGGCCGTGGGCTGGTACGCGCGTCGACGCGTGTTGCCGTTGTGGTTGGGCGCAACGCCACTGTTGCTGCTGTCGGTGTTTGTCGCCGCGAAGGTGCTGCCGGGCTCGCCTGTCGAGGTGCGCGACGACGTGGCCACCTTCGTGTTCATGCTGATGGTCGCGTTCACGTGGATTTCGGGCTTCGACTACCTCACGGGCTCGGCGCGTGCGTTCAA
>JBIKRQ010000231.1:0-10367 GCA_044349155.1 Myxococcota bacterium | reverse complement strand
CTTGACGTTGACGGGGCCGTCGTCGTTGGTGGCGCTTGAACTGAGAAGCGGGGCGATGTCGGTGTTGGCACCGGCCAGCGGCGCACGCGTCCGCGTTGAGCACACCGGAGAAGACACCGTCGTCGTCGTCGAGGGCGGCCGGGAGCGTGTCTGCGTCGTGCTCGAACCCAAGGGCTGAAGCGACAACGCGCGCCGGCAAGGCGCGCGTTGCTGGCTGCCAACGTCCGTCACGCGACGACCGCTACTTGAGGACGTCAGCCTTCGCCGCTTTCGACTCGGCAGCAGCGTAGCGGATGGAGAACTCGCCGGGGTGTTCTGGAACGTAGGCGGTGAGGTCGGTGTGCCCCTGCCAACGGCGCCCAGCGATCGAGACCCAGCGCGCACCGTCGACCTCGGTCCAGTACGTGATGCGGTCGCCGCTCAGTTCCTCTTTGTGCAGCAGCACTTTGCCGTTGTTGGCGCCGCGGACGCCGTCGAAGCGCACCAGGAACAGCCCGGGTTTGCCTGTGACTTCGCCGACGGTGACGCGTTCGCCTTCGGGGCCGACGTACACCTTGAGGAGGCCAATCACGGCCGTCTTTCGATTGAACGCCGGGAGCTTCTCTTCGGGCACGACCACTGGCGCTGCCACCGGTGCCCGTGCGCATTTCGCTGCGACCACTTTGCGTTCGCGGTAGATGGCGCACACGTTGGTGGTCAGGTAGCCGTCGGGGCCGAGTTCCTTGTCGACCGCAGGTCGCAGCGCGGCGAAGCACGACCCGGTGAAGACCCGTTTCGCGCGGGCAAAGTCTGGATAGTCACCGGGCAAGGCGAGCCCAGACACGACGGCCATCGATACATCCGCGTCTCGACAGCGCGCGCCGGGCTTCTTTGCCAGGGCCGGCTCAAAAAACCGCAACGCCGCCCAATGCTGCAGGTGCAGCCGAGCATGCTTGCCGAGCTCAAAAGCGAGCGCAGGCTTCTTCTTCAGCAACGCCTCCGCAGCCTTCAAGCAGGCGTCAGGGTTGTAGGCGTCGTCGGTGCAGCGATCGAAGTCCTCGACCGTCGCGAACGGGGGCGGCTTGGCGCGCGCCGTCACTGAGGCGAGCAAGACGGCGGCGAGAAAGACGAAGCGCATCGCGAACTCCTGCGGACAACCAACGAAGCCCGCGACTGTTTGCATGGAGTGCGACGACGGCCAGTGCGCCCCGTCACCGGCGACGGCGCCCGGTGCGCCTCGTCACCGAACGCTCAGCCGTCGAGACCGCCTGATCCTGGGGTTCAGCCCTCGACGATGCGCAGCGCCAGGCCCTTCGCCAGGTACGTGCGCAGTCCGTCGACCCACAGGCCGCCGTCGACGACGACCACCACGCCGCGCTCGTCGCGGTAGACGTCGGTGATTTCGACATCGCACTGGATGAGCTTGTTCTTCGGCGTGACCTGACCGCGGTACTTCCACGTCATCGGCGAGCCCACGGCGAGGCTCTCGAAGCGCGGGTTCTTGAAGTCGCGCGCGAGGTCGTCGAACGCGGCCGCGAACTGCAGGCCCTGCACAATCGCTTCGATGCCAAGCGAGCCCGGTTGCACCGGATCGCGGAAGAAGTGGGCCTTGAAGAACCAGTCGTGGGCCACCACGTCTTTCGCCGTGCGCACACCGAGATGGCCCTTTGGCGTTCTCCAGGCGCCCTCAATGCGGTCGAGCATGAGGAGTGGGGGTGCACCCGCCAACAGCGGCAGATGCAGCCTGCTGCCCGCCAGGCGCTGCCAGGTTGCCTCGTCGCTGAACGACATCGGGAAGCCAGGCAGGTCGCTTTGGCGCAAGCGCGCCTTGTCGGCATCGCTTGAGCCCACGCCCACCTGACGCTCGAGCGCTTCTTGCGGGAAGAAGCCAAACACCGTCGTGCCGCTGAACACGTCGTCGCCCGCTGCGTCGCGCACCGCGTAGGTGAACTCCTGGATGATCATGCCGCCCGACGACGACGACTTCGTCAGCGTGGCCGTGGTGATGAGCGCGCCCACATCGCGGTGGATCTCTTTGTGCTGCGTCGCCGTGCCGTCGAGGTTTCGGTACTTCAGCGGCGTCTGCGACGTGCGCGTGCTGCCCGCGTAGCTCGACAGCCAACCACATGGCTGCAGGGCCACCTCGAGGAGCACCGCGAACGGCATGGTGCCACCCTGCGAACGCTCGGCCTCATCGAAGTACCAGGCATCCGCGGGCACGTCGTAGCGCACGCTGGCCTTGGTGCCCGCCGCACTCTTGCCCATGTTGAGCGAGCCCATCGGCGGACCGGAGACCTCGTCGACGGCGGACATGAAGTGGTACGGCGGGCCAGGCATACGCGCGACCGGGCTGCCGTCGTCGTAGACGTCGTACAGGCCGGGGAACGCCGCGCCGGGGCGACCAATGCCCGTCGAAATCAACGACTGAAAGCCAACCACCGGCGACAACTTCGTCGACGACGACGTGGTGCGCGGAGCGATCGCATCCTTGCCGTCGGTCTTTTCGACAATGCCCAACAGGTCGGGGCGCGACGTGAGCGGGTAGTCGGCCACAAGCGCGACGATGACGTCGGCGCAGTGCAACGACTTGAGGCCGTCGACGGTGACGAGGATGTCGCAGTGGACCTCGGGCTCTTTGCCGCCCACGATCTTTTTGACGAAGACCTCGTAGACCATGTGCTTCGACGTCGGCGTGGCCTGGCCGCGGCAGCGCAGCTTCATCTGCTGACCGAGCTTTGGCTCGAAGCGGAAACCGTCGCGACCAACGATGAAGCCGTGGGCGGCCAACACCGTCGACGCCACCTGCAAGCAGCCCTCGAACATCACCGTGCCGGGCATGCACGGATCGTCTTTGAAGTGGCCCTCGTAGAACCAACGACCAGGGTGCAGGTCGAACTCGGCGCGCAGGTAGCCGCGGCTCCACGGACCACCGTCGAGGTCGAGGTGGGTGACGCGGTCGACGAGCAGCATGTCGATGGCGCGGCCGTCGGGGTTGCCGAAGGTGTCGACACCGCGGAACGGCCCGTTGATGCGCGGCGTGCGCACCTGCGTTTCGCACAGCTCGAAGCCAGCGCCAAAGCAGGCCACGGCGTGACCGTCGGCCCAGGCCAACAGCTCGTCGTGCGACAGCGACTTCTTCGTCGAGCGCACTTCCGACTCCGCCGTGGGCTGCGCCTTGATGGCGGCGGCGTTCTCGTCGGTGGGCTTCCACAACACACCGCCCGAATTGAGCAGCTCACCGTCGGTGAAAAATCCCGCCTGACCGTTGCGAACCTGCAGAACGACGGGGCCGTTTTCGTCGCCGAGGCGCGTGTCGGAGTGAAAGAAGAAGATGCGCGCTTCGCTCTCGGCAGAAATCGCCGCGGTCGCGAAACCGTCGATGACGATCGTGTGGTGCAGCACGTCGCCGACGACGGGGAGGTGGGCGGTGTACGTGAGGTCGCAGCCGAGCAGGCGGTAGCTGCGCGCGCCGGCGTTTTCGAAGTCCACACCCATCAGCGAGATGAGCAGCAGGTCGGCCTGACCCGTCTCGATGAGAATGCCCGCGGGCACGCGGCCTTCGTGCAGGTACCAGGCATCCGCACGCACGTCGGTGGCGGTGAGCATGGTCTGGCCGCGCTCGAGCACGCCGGCCTTTGCCGTCGTCGACAACACGCGATCGCACAGGAGCAGCGGCGGCTCCGGCATGCGCACCTGACGCGGGAAGTTGTCCTGCCGCGCGAACACCGGACCAAGCACCTTCGAGATGCGATCGGTGGCAAGGCTTTCGAGTTCGGCGCGATCGAACATCACGTTTGCCGGCTTCACAGCCTTCACCGTGCGCGTGACGACGGGGGCCGCGGCGACCGGAGCAGCAACAGGCTTCGCCGCAACAGGTGCGTGCAGCGACGACGTGAGCGTGTGCAGTGGGGCTGTGTGCGCCATCTCGACGACGGTGTTGCCCGCAGCGTTGTTCACGAGCCCATCAAGCAGGCGCGCGCGCGACGCGAGGAACGCCGAATGCGCCGCACTCGCGGTCTGCAAAAACGACGCGTGCGCTTGTGCAAGGGCCGCACGCTGCGCGTTGATGGCGTCGATGATCGCCGCATCACCCGTGGCCACCGGTGCTGCCGACGACGTCGACACCATCGCGGGTGCTGTGACCGCAGGCACCGAGGCCGCAACAAACGCGGGCGCTGCTGGTGCTGCAACAACGGGTGTCCTCACGGTGTGCACCGACGGCTGCGACGTCGTCATCGCGGGCTTCGACGGCACGGCAACGGGTGCTTGCTTCTTCGGCAGTGCCGCAGCGAGGTCGGCGTCGGAAAGCAGCGACACGCGCGGGCGGTGCGGCGGCAGGGGCAGGCGTTCAACGGTTTCCGACGACGACATGGATGGCTCCGGCCAGGGTTTGGGCTCGGTGTGGGCAACAAGACGCAGCACGGCACCTT
The DNA here is from genome assembly GCA_044349155.1 of Myxococcota bacterium. GTDB lineage: Bacteria > Myxococcota > UBA727 > UBA727 > VGSZ01 > VGSZ01. The sequence goes on along the minus strand of JBIKRQ010000231.1, from coordinate 5,958 downwards.
CGGTGCGACGGCTGAAGAAGCGGCGGTGGTCCGACAACTCGGCGGCACCAAGGGCAAGTGCGGCGGCTGCGGGCTCGCCGTCGACGACGATCACACGCGCCTCGGGCAGCACACGCTTGCACCAGTTGGCGAGCAGACCGCGCGGCGACACATCGATAAACGTGCGCACACCAGCAGCCCAGGCACTGCGCAACAGCGCCGGCACGTCGACGGTGCGCGACGCCTGCGTGAGGATCGCATCAGCACACGCATCGGCGGTCGGCGACGTGAGCACGCCACCCGAGCTGCCCACACCGTTTGACCACAGCGTGACGTCGTCGTGGGCCGCGTCGGCCTGCCGGTGGTGCAGCGTGCGGTAGCGCTCGCCAATCGCCGACACGGCGGGGCAGTGCACCGCAGGCGCGTCGTCGAGCAACACGGGCACGGTGTTGAGTGCTTTGGCAACGGCCGCGACGGCATCGGGCGCGCCGGCGATCTCGACCTCGTCGTCGGTGTGCCACATGGTGATGAACACCACGGCGTCGTCGCCATTCACCGCAGAGACCGCCGACACGACCGCAGCGCGCGGCGCACGCAACACCGCGGTGCTCCAGCGGTGGCCGAGTTCTTCTTTGCCCTGCAACTGCCAAAAGCGCGCGACGGCGTTCTTCTTGCCGGCCACGTCGTCGACGAAGATGCGCGAAGCGACCGTGTCGTCGAGCAACGCACGCGGCTGCTGCCACACGTTGGCCGCAACGAAGGCCGTCGACTCGCCGAGTGAGACACCAATGTGGTGGCCCGCGCGAATGCCGACGACGTCACGCACGAAGACCGCACGCGCGAGCATGTGCACCGAGCCGGTGAACAAATCGCGCTCGCAGCCGACGGTGCCGTGGGTGCCCGCTGCCATCGCAGACGCGTCGTCGCCAAACCACAGCTGCAGCGCCTGCGCGACGGCGGGCACGTTCAACCACGACGACGAGGTGCCGGCGAGTCCACCCACGACGGGGCCGAACATCACGGCGACGTCGTTCCTTTTGGCGTTGTCTGCAGCACGCACCTGCAACGTGCGCGGCGCTTTCGCAAACGCGCTACGGCTCACGACTTCAACGTCAATGCCTCCGGCCTGCGAGATGCCCTGAGCAACGTCGACGAGGCCAGCGGCTGCATGCGCACCTGTTGCGGCGTCGTTGTCGATGGTGAGGCCTGTGGGGCGCGTGCCGTCGTCGTCGATCGTGGCGAGGACCGACAGACCAAGGCGAGCAGCGCGCTCGGGCGCCATCACCACGAGAGCGGTGGCGACGTCGCTGCCCACCACATCGCGGCCGTGCACGTCACGCAGCGATGCGAGGTGGCGCGAGTCGGCACCGGCCTCCACGGCACCAACGATGGCGGCGTCGATGTCGCCAGCACCGATCAGCGTGCGCGCGATGTCGAGCGCGTCGAGGCCGGAGAACTCTTCTGACGACACGGTGAACCCCGGGCCGCGCACGTCGAGCTGCACGTTCAAACGGTTCGCGGGGATGTTGGGCATCATGCCGAGCACGCCGGCCGCACCCATCGGCGGCATCGCGAGGTCGCGCAGCTGCGCCAACGTCGACGAGAACGCCTCGCCACGAAGGGCGGCGCCCACACGACGACGCAGCAGGTCTTCGGCGCGAAAGCGCAGGCCCGGGGTGGTGACCTGCATGTCGGCACCCATGCCCACGAACACGCCGGTGCGCTCCTTCGGCAACGCCTCGTCGTTGAGCGCAGCGGTGGCGTCGCGGGTGGCCTCGAGGATCAAGGTCTGTTGCGCGAGGGCCGACTTCAAATCGTTGGGCGGCGAGCGCAGGCCGGTGGTCTTGACCTCGACGTCGGTGGCGATGTGCGCGGCTTCGAGATCGGCGCCGACGAGCACGTCGAGGCCACCAGCGACGTTGCCCAGGCGCACGGCACAGGCGACGACGGCGAGCGCGGGCAGGGCGGTGCGAATGGTGTCGGGAACTGAGAAGTGGCGCGTGGTCTGCGCCTCTTCGACGACGACGTGGGCATCGTTGCCGCCGAAGCCAAACGCCGACACGCCAGCGCGGCGCGCGTCACCCGCTGGGCGCACCCATCGCGATGCTTCCTGCTGCAGGCGCACCGTGCGGTTGTCGATGACGTCAATGGGCGTGTCGACGTTGATGCTGGGTGGCAGGGTTTCGTGCTTGAAGGCTTCGAGCACTTTCACGAGGCCCGCAGCGCCGGCCGCGGTGATCAGGTGGCCCATGTTCGACTTCAGCGAGCTGAGCGGGATGGGCGCTTTCGCGACGTCGCCGCTGTTGGCGATGACCGCGCGCAGCGTGTCGACCTCGACGCGATCGCCGGTCTGCGTGCCGGTCGCGTGGCACTCGAACAAACCAGCAGACGCCGGCGACACACCCGCGTGCGACCACGCCGAAGCCACCGCGCGAACCTGCCCTTCCGACGACGGGGCGAGCAGGCTCTTGGCGCGGCCATCGTTGGCGAGGGCGGAGCCGACGATGATGCCGTGGATGGGGCGGCCTTCGCGCTTCGCATCCTGCAAGCGCATGAGCGTCACGGCGCACACGCCCTCGGCGGGCACGAGTCCGTCGGCGTTGACGTCGAAGGGGCGCGGCACGCCAGCCGTCGACATCGCCTGCAACGCGCTGAAGCCCACGTGCAGAAACAAGCTGTCGGAGCGGTTCACGGCACCAGCCACAACGACGTCGGCGCGGCCGGCCTGCAGTGCGCGTGCGGCGAGGTGCACCGCATACAGCGACGACGCACACGCCGCATCGAGCGCGTAGGCGAAGGCATCGAGGCCGAGGTGCTGCTGCAGCAACAGGGCCGGCAGTCCGCTCATGAAGCGATCGCGACGAGGGGCGCCAACACGCCCGGTGGACTGCTGCCACGACGACGTCAGCGCGAGCTCTTCGCCCAGGCGCACCATGCCCGCGGTGGGGAACGACAGGTTGCCGAACACCGCACCGCCGCGTTGTCCGCGCAGGCCAGCATCGAAGCCAGCGTCGACGAGGGCCTGGTGCGCGCTGCCAAGCACCCACGAAAACAGCGGGTCGAGTGAAGCAACGTCGGCTTTGCCGGGGAAGTCGCCGAGGGCAGCAGCTGCGGCGTCGACGTCGACGTAGCCGCCCGCCGTTGACCACGTGCGATCCACGCTGTTGTCGCGCGTGCCAGCGACGAGGTCGGGCTCAAGACCGAAGCGCCCCGCAGGCACCGACGTGACCGCCGACCGACGCTGCTCGACGAGGTTCCACAACGCCTGCGGCGACGACGCACCGGGGACAACAACGCTGCGGCCGACAATGGCGATGGGCTCGTACGACATCGGTCTACTCACGCACACAGGTCGGTGCTGGTGTGCACACGAGAATCCCGTGGAAGATCAGGCGCCTGCACGGCGCCACAGAAGCGGGCGGCCCGCCGCAGCAGGCCGAGACAAGCCAGAACTATTCAGCAGCGCCTGCCGGAGCAGTCACGCCCACGTCGTCACCGAGGGTGCCAAACGCGTTGTCGTCGGGGAGGCGGTGGGCCACCACGTCGCGCAGCTCGAACACGACGCGGCCGTGCTCGTCGAGGAACGTGATGTTGGCGACCGCCTTCACCTCGTTGCTCGGCAGCGGCTGCGTGGCCTCGACGACGCACGTGAACGGCCCGCGCGGCAGCACGAGGGTGTGTTGCACCACAGCGCCCACACGCGTCGGCAAGAACGCTCCGCCGGTGCGATGACGCGCCCACAGCAGCAGCAGTTGCAGACCCGCATCGAGGGCAGCGACGTCGACGGTGAAGCGACCCGCCCAGCCCGCACCGCGTGTGGACTGCACGCGCGCGACCATCGCCATGTCGTCGACACCGTCGAGCTGCTCGATGAGTTGGAAGTGCGGACCATGAAACAGCAGGCCCGAACCACCGGTGCCCGCGTACAGCGGCGTGGTGAACGACGGAGCCGACGTCGGCGGCAGTGTGCGCGATGCAGGTGGTGTCACCTCGAGTTCATCGCTGAGCTCGACGACCGCGCGGTAGCCGAGCACACCATCGACGCGCAGTTCGGTGGCGACCTGCGTGCCGTTGCTCGTGGGTGCAGCACTCACGAGGGTGACCTCGGCGACGTGGCCCGAGGTCGAGAAGTGCGGCAGGCGCTGGCCCTTGATCATCTCGACGCTGTGCACGGTGCGCACCTGCGCGCCGAGGTGGGCCGCCGCGGCCGAGGCCATCAGGTCGATGGCGACGACGAAGGGCAGCACCACATCACCCTTCACGGCGTGGTCGGCGAGAAACGGCATCGTCGTTGCTGACACGACCACGCTCGACTTCACCGGCGTGCTGCCAGCATCTGCGCTGTGCGAGTCGTCGTCGTGGGCTGCGGCGAGCGAGGCGCCGAGCACGATCTCGACGTCGTCAGGAGCCGACTGCGACAGCTCGTTCACGAAGGCCTGAGCACCATCCTGACGGGCAATCACGGTGATGCCGCGGGACGCAAACTGCGCCTTCAGCTCGGGCGTGACCATGCCGCCTTCCCACGGACCCCAGTGCAGGGCCTTGGCAATCAACGACGGACGGCGCTGCTTCTCGACGGTGAGCAGGCGGGTCATCGCCTCGTTCGCCATCGAGTAGTCGACCTGGCCGACGTTGCCGAAGCGGCCAGCCACCGACGAGAACACCACGAGCGCCTTCAGGTTGTCGCTGCGCGTCTGCGCCAACAGCGCGAGCAAACCGACGACCTTCGTGTCGATGACTTTGTCGACCTGCTCGGCCGTCTTGTCTTCGATGCGCTTGTCGGCGAGCACGCCGGCACCGTGGACGACGACGTCGATGCGACCGAAGCGCTGGCGCACGGCGCTCAACGCGCTCTCGATGCTGGCCTCTTGCTGCACGTCGCAGGCGAAGAGTTCGACCTCAGCGCGCTGACGGAGTTCAGCGACGGTCGCACGCACTTCGCGAGCAGCGAGGATGGCCTGAGCCATGCGCGCCACTTCACGCAGAGGCACGCTGGTGCCACGCGCGGCGGCGTCGGCGAGGATGGCGCGCTTGAGCGCTCCCTCGTCGTTGGCGTGGCGCGCGAACGCGGGCTCGGCACCTTCGGCCACGGTGCGCTGGAGCACCGCCAGCTTGAGGCCAGGCACGTGCTGCGTGAGGGCCAGCGCGCACGTCGCAGTCACGCCACGTGCACCACCGGTGATCACGACAACGTCGCCAGCGACGAGCTTCGAGGCCGCCTGGGCGATGGGCGCATCGACCTCGACGGGGGAAACACTCGTTGCACCCTGCAGGCCGACTTCAGCACCACCACGCACCACCATCTGCGCCGCCAGGCTGTCGGCGAGGATGTCGAGCGAGGCTGCGACGTCGATGTCGACGAGGCGGGCATCGACCTCGGGCCATTCCTGACGCGCGGTCTTCACGAGACCCGACAGGCCAAGCACCACCGGTGCCTTCGCCGCCGACGTGCTCGCGAAGCGACCGCCACCGGGGGTGACGACGACCGCACGACCACCAGATGCACGCAGCGAAGCACCCGCACGCTGCAGCGTGAACAGGCCCGCCTTGAGCATGGCGACGGCAGTGTCGTCGGTGGCGTCGAGGGCGCTCAGGTCGAGCACCGAACCGCAGGCTGGCAGCGTCGACGACGTGCACGCCACGGCTTCCACACCACGACGACCAAGGGCGGTCACACACGCATCGCCAAGGCGGGCGCCGACGGGGCCGGCGTTGACGACAGCGACCACACCCGCAGGCATGTCGAACGTGCCAGCGACGGCGGGAGCCAAACGCACCACCGCACGCGGGCAGCTCTCGCCGAGAGCAACCACGGGCGCAGCAGCGGGTGCAGCAACAGGCACCGCTGACGACGAGGACGAGGCACCGCCAATGGCTGCCGCAATCTCACCGAGCGTTGCGAGCTGCGCGAGCTTCAACGCGTCCATGCCGGCGGCAGCGGGGTGCTGGTCCTTCAAGGCGCCCAGGATCTCGACGCGC
>JBIKRQ010000014.1:0-37215 GCA_044349155.1 Myxococcota bacterium | reverse complement strand
CATCACGGTCACGAGCCAGGTGTCGACGGGGAGCAACACCGATCGCGTCACCAACGCCATCCTTTCCGCCCTGGCGAAAGAGACGTTGCCCAAAGGCACCAGCTACGTGGCGGGCGGTGAAATTGAGAGCCGCAAGGAGAGCTTTGGCGGCATCGGCATCGCGATTGTGATCGCCCTGTTTGGTGTGCTGAGTGTGTTGGTGCTCGAGTTTGGTTCGTTGCGCGGCACCATCGTCGTCGCTGCGGTGATTCCGTTTGGCATCGCCGGTGGTCTCTTTGCGCTGTGGCTGTCGGGCTACACGTTGAGCTTTACGGCGATGATTGGCTTCGTCGCACTGGTGGGCATCGAGGTGAAAAACTCGATCCTGCTCGTGGATTTCACCGACGAGCTTCGACAGCGCGGCATGGGGCTCGACGAGGCGATCGCCAAAGCCGGCGAAGTCCGCTTCATCCCGATTCTGCTCACCACAGCGACGGCCCTCGGTGGGCTTGTGCCCCTGGCGCTTGAGCAAAGCTCGATGTTCTCGCCGCTCGCGATTGTCATCTCGGGTGGGCTGTTGTCGTCGACGTTCCTCGCCCGCCTCGTCACGCCCGTTGTCTACAAGCTGTTGGCGCCACCCCTCGACCACGACCTCGTCACCGACCTGGGCGGCACCGCTGTCGCCGTCGATGCCTCGAGCGTTGCTGTCAGTGGTGAACGCTTCGATGGAGGTGCGCTGTGAGCCCACTGATCTTCGCCTCGTTGCTCATCACCCAGGTCTGGTCGCTGTCGGAGACGACCACACCGCAAACACTCCGCCTGCAAGATGCGCTCACGCTCGTCGACGAGCGCGGGATTGCCGTACGCGTCGCGCGTGCTGACGAAGAGAGTGCCCTCGCGCAACAGCAGCGTGCGTTCTCGGTGCTCATGCCGCGCGTGGATGTCGACACGCAGTACACGTTCAACTGCCAGCTCGGCGGCGATCCCGGTGTCGACTGCGGCGACCAGACGGTGCAGTTCGTCGACGACGATTTCCTCTCGGGTCAGGAACTCTTGTTTCACGCCGTGGCCGACAGCACACGCGCGCAGGCCCAGCAGGTGCCCGATCCCGCGCAACAACAGCAGCTCATCGCCAAAGCCGACGCCCTCGACAACGCCGGCACCACCATCGGCAACACCAACAACGATCCCGTGGTCGTCTCGCCGGCGCACATCGTCACGGGGTCGGTCACGTTGAGCGTGCCGTTGCTGGTGCTGCCTGCATGGACCGCTCTCGACAGCGCCACAGACGCCGCCGAATTCCGCAAAGACGCTGCCCGCGAAGCACAACGCCAATCGCACCTCGCCGTGACCCGCGCCTGGCTCGCCGCCGCCCGCCAGGCCCGCGTCGTCGACGTCGCCACCAGCCGCCTTGCCGATGCGCGCACGCGGACGGCATCGCTGACAGCGGGCGAGGCCGTGGGCGGCATCAGCCCACTCGTCGTCGATGGTGCTCGCCTCGAGGAGCTTGCCGCCGAAACCGCCCTCGTCGAAGCCAACACCGCCGCGCGCCATGCCCGCGCCCGCCTTGGTGTGTTGATCGGTCAGCGCACCGACTTCGTCCTCGACGACACCGACCTCACCGACACCTTCGCGGCAGCAGCACCCACCGACGTCGACGTTGTTGCTGCCCAGGCCGTACAGCGTCGTCTCGAGGTCAAAGCCGCAGCGCTGCAGGCCCGCGTTGCCAACCGCGACGGCGTCGCTGCCTGGCAGGGCTATGTCCCCGAGGTGCGCGCCTTTGCGCAACTGCGCGGCACCACCAACACCGGCGGCTTCGTCAGTGCTCCGTTTGGCAGCGCGCTTGGCGTCGGCTTGAAGTGGAACCTGTGGGACGGCGGCGAACGCAACGGCCGCGTCGCCCTCGCCAGCAGTGCCGGCAGTGTTGCTGAGGCTCGCCACGACGAGGCCCTGTGGAGCATCGACGCCGAAGTCCGCGGCGCGGTCGTCGACGTGGCCCGCGCGCGCGCCGTGCTCGCGGTGGCCGAGCGCGCCGTCGTCGTCGCCCGCGCTCGCCTCGCTGCGACCGAGTTGGCCGTGAGCACCGGTGCGCGCAGCGAGGTCGACCTGGCCCTTGCTGCGAGCGCCCGCCACACCGCCGAGGTCGACCTCATCTCGGCGCGGGTTGGCGTGGCTGCAGCACTCGTTGGCGTGATTGCGGCGAGTGGCGACGACGTTCAACTGTAGTGGGCGGCTGAGTTCACCACGGTGATGGCCGCCAGTTCTTGTAGAGCACGCCGCGGCGCGGCGGTTGGCCCTGCGCTGCGGCGACGACGGGCTGCAGCACGCGCCGCGCCGCTTCGTCGACGTCGAGGGGGAAGCGCCCCGTGGCGAACCCGCCCACGGGCAGAGGGCCGCTGACCCAGCCCGGGTCAACGCCCACGAGGAGGACGTCGTCGGTGGCGAGCTCGGACGCCGAGGTGCGCGTCAACATGTTGAGCGCGGCTTTGGCCATGTTGAGGTGGGGATGACGGTGGCTTTTGCCCGAACTCTCGCTGCGCAGGTGGCTGTCGCGCGGGGCGAAGAAGCCGTCGTCGTCGACGTCGCCGGGTTCGTGGTGCGAAAACGAAAAGCGCCCCTCGCTGGAGGTGACGTTGACCACGACGCGCGGTGATCGTGCGTTGCGTTTCAGCAGTGGCAACAACGCGCGCGTGAACACGAAGGGCGCGGCTGCGTTCACCAACAACACCTCGAGGAGTTCGCGCGTCGACACATCGGCGAGGCCTGCGCGCCAGCTTTCGGCGGGGGCTTTGCCGTAGGGACCGTGGTCGTCGACGGTGTTGCTGTCAGAGACGATCGCCGCCGCCGACGACGACAGCGGCGCCAACGCCGACAGCAACGTCTCGGCGGCCGGCAGTGACAACGGCGTGGTCGCCTTTGCCAGCAGCGCCTGCTGCGTCGACGTGGACAGCGGCAGGGTTTGTGCCGCGTTGTGGATGATGGTGTCGAGGCCGTCGACGTCGTTTGCCCAGCGCGCAGCCAGGCGCTCAATCGCGGGGAGGTCGCGCAGATCGAGGGCGTCGATCGAGAGGCGCTGCCACCAGTGGTCGGCGTCGGGCTCGGCGCGGTAGCGGAGGATGGCGTCGTCGACGAAGCGCGTGGTGACGAGCACGCGGGCACCAAGCCGCAGTGCTGCGAGGGCTGTTGCGTAGCCGATGTTGGTGCGGCCACCGGTGACGACGATGACGTGGCCCGCGAGGGTCTGCGCCCGTTGCGCGTGATCGAGTGCCACGGCCGTGGTCTGCTCCACCACACGACAGGCGGCGCACAAGGCGTCGACGTCGACGACGGTGGGGCGCTGGTACACGTAGCAGGGACGCGTGGTCGTGGTCGTTGTTGCGATCGTCGTCGTTCTTGTCGTTGTCGCAGGCGGTGTCGGAGCGACCGGCAGTGGTGGTGCGCGCCTTGGTTTGTCGACGAGCAGGCGGGCGGCGTCGAGGAGGGCGGTGCGGTGGCGCGCGTCGAGGTCGGCGACGAAGCGGCGGTCGCTGGCAAGGGCGGCGAGGGTCCGAAGGGTGGTGCGCAGCTCGAGGACGGTCGGCGGCGATGACGGCGGTGACGAGGTCATGGCGTCTGCCGTGCCGCGCTGCGGGCGCTGCGCGCGAGGCGGGTGAAGCGGGCGGCGCGTTCGTGCCAGCCGTCGCGTTCGCTGCCTGCGACGAGGCGCGTGACCTCGCCAGCAGCGAGGACGCCCGCCGACGACACCAACGCGATCGGCGCGCCGGGCTGAAAGAAGCGGGGCGCGCTCGTGAGCAACACAGCGTCGAAGGTGCTGCCTGCGTCGACGACGGCGAGCTCGTGGTCGTGATCGTCGACGGGCAGCACGATGGTCGCTGCAGCTGCCGCCGGGCCGCTCCACAGGTTGACGCGGCACCCCGCGCGCAACCCACGGCGCGGGCCACCGACGGCCGTCGCACGCAATGTGAGCCGCGCGCGCACGGCGCTGACAGGGCCCGGTTGCTCGGCGCCAACGATCACGGTGCTGAAGCGATCGACGAGGGGAGCGTGTCCTGCGAACCGCAGCTGCAGCCCGCAGTGCTCGCCAGCTTCGACGGTGTCGACCGCGGTGCTGTTGATCTGCAGACGGGCAACACGCGCGCGCACGTCGAAGGTGTCGGCCGCGCGCTCGGCCCAGGTTGAGGCTGAGCGATGACCAATGAGGCGCACCTCGTCACCGCGCTGCAGCGTGCCCGTCATCAAGCGCCCCGACGCCACCGACGTGCCCACGCCGTCGACGAGGATCGCGGCCTGCGACAAACCCGGATGATGAAACATCGGCCGCATGACCACAGCAGCGGCCGTGTCGCGCAAGACCACCGCGAAGCTGTCGATCGCTGCGAGGACCGCGTGGGCCACGTCGTCAGCACCGGTGCGCAACGAGCCGGTCACCACCGGGACATCGTCACCGTCGGCACCATGATCAACGAGCAGCGAGCGCACCTCGAGTTCACAGGCCGACAGCAGGTCGCGGTCGCCATTGATGTCGTTGATGACGACGACGATCGACGTGAGCCGCGCCGACAGCGCTGCCAACAAATGCTCGCGCGTGAGGGCCTGGGGCCCCATCGTCGACGACACCACGAGGACGGCGACATCCGCCATCGACGTGGCTCGCAGCGCCGCTGGCAACGAGCGCCGTCCCCCAGGCACGTCGAGCACCGTGTAGCGCTTCGCCGCCGAGGCACACCGCGTGATGCGAACGTCGTCGGGGGCGCGCGTTGGCCCCTGCGCTGCTGTTGCGATGGCGATGGCCTGCACCAGGCTGCTTTTGCCGTGACCGGTGTGACCAAGAACGACGACGGGGCAATGAGGACGGTGCACGCGCCGACGCTACACCGATGGTGACGTCAGCAGCAGCAACCGCTGCCAATGACGACGTTCAGCTGGCGGATGCTGCGCGCGGAGGTGCGCGCATTGGTGGGTGTTGGTCGCGATGTCGGCGGCGTCGTGTTTGCGCTGTGCACGCTGCTCTCGGCATTGCGCTATTGCCCGTGTACCACCTGTTTGTGTGTGGATCGAGGCGCACACGTCGACGATGTGGGCGGTCTTTTCGGTGCCATTTTTGTACGGCGTGTGGGGCTGGACGTTCCTCGCCCTCGTCGTGCTCTACAAGCGCGCCATCTTCTACACCCCCGCCCCGGCGAATGGCCGCTGTTCTCTGCGCCCGTCGTCGGCTGGGGCACCACCGGCGCGCTGCACAACTTCGCGAACACGGTCTTTCTCGTGCACTGGCGCGGCACGGCGATGGTGAACCTGTACTTCCGCGGCATTGGCGTGAAGCTCGGCAAGCGCGTCATGCCCGGCTGTGTTGTCGAGGAGCTGGGCGTCCTCGGCGCTGGCTCGATCATGAAGAAGGACGCCAGGGTCGAGGCGAACTCGATACACGGCGGCATCCCAGCACGGTTCATCCGCCTGCGTGGCGACAAGGACACGCAAGACGATGGTGTTGTGAAGTCGTGAGTGTGTAGCCCGCGAGAAAGTGCTGCCGTGCGCTGCTCAATGCGCAACGACCCACGGTCGAGTGCTGGGTCTTGAAATCGTCAAACCTTTCGGCACTATCGCCACTGCACTGGGGCGAGGAACCGACATGTTCGATGCTTCGAGAAGCAACCTTCTCGTTGGGCCAGCACCTCAACGAGGGCTGTCCGTCGATTCTTCGCGAATCAAGCGAGGGGAAAAACTGTGAAGCGAACGATCGCAATGTGTGCCGTCTTCATCTTGTCGGCGTGTCCGCCGGCGTCCAACGCCGACGAGCGTCCCGCAGACGACGACGAGCGTCCCGCAGACGACGACGAGCGTCCCGCAGACGACGACGAGCGTCCCGCAGACGACGACGATGACGACGATGACGACGATGACACCACCGACGAGGGCTGTGTCGCCGCCGAAGACTGCACGGACCTCGTCTACACGGCGTGTTCGTGTGCGCCGTCAGACCCGTGCGGCTGGCAGAGCGATGGAACCTGCGACGACGCGTGCGAAGAGAACTTTGACTCGGCGTTCAACGATGACGGCGATTGCCTCGGAGCCGAGGGTGAAGGCGAAGGCGAAGGCGAAGGCGAAGGCGAGGCGCCGGCGTGCGCGCCCGATACGACCCACGAACAGTGCGTTGGCGGGCGTTACTCTGTCTGCACCTGCGCGGCGTCAGATCCGTGTGGCTGGGCCAATGATGGAACGTGCGACGACGACGTGTGCGCGCCGAATTTCGGCGTCGACTTCAACGATGTCGATTGCAACGCTTGCGGCCCTGAACTCACCGACCGCGACTGTACGACCAACTATCGCCTCTGCATTGAGGGGCGCTGCGTGGCACCAGAAGTCCTGACCTGCCCGGGTGAGACTGCTCATATCAATCCGTCAGAACTCGGCGCGCCGATTCTCTATGCTCATGCTTTTACGCGTGCGCCGGATTTTGATGATACTTGTCAGGGACTTGGTGGCGCAGAAGCAGTGATTTTTAACGCGCGTTTGGCCGAATACGTCGTCGTCAGTTCGGTGAGCGGGCCCGATGTAATCGTGACGTGGGGCGACGGCACCGACACCTACGACGCTCAGAGCCCTGACCTGTCAGATGATCCTGAAGGCAAGGCGACGGCCTTCTTGCTGTGTTCACCTCGCGCTGGCCTCGGCGTTGTTGGCGCATCAATCCAGTTGCGTTTTTACGCGTTTTCTGGGCAGGGCAGCAACCTGGTGTGTGGAGCAGTCCAGCAATAGTTCATCGGCGCGCCGAAGAGGCAGACAGTGCTTCTTCGGCGTCAGCAAGGAAGGGCTAGAACGTGATGCCGACGCGCGCCAACACGCCCAGCTGCACCGACTGCTCAATGCGCAGACGGCGGCCCACTGTGTCGAGCACTGGGTTGTAGTAGGGGTTGCGCTCGGCGACGTCGTCGAGGTCGATTTCGTTGTTGGCGTCGCCCAGGTCTTTGCCGAAATCTTCAATCGTCAAGAAGTGCTCGGTGTCGTAGCCGAACTGGCCACTCACATCGATGAAAAAGATGCCGAAACCTGTATACTTCAACCCCGCCTGTCCGCCCAGACGCACATACTGGTCGGTGTAGGTCATCTCGCGGAACAGGTCGGAGACCTCGGAGTAGTCGCGGCCTTCGCTGAAGTAGGTGGCCGAGGCCTGCAGGTCGATGGCGAAGCGCTGCTTCAACTTCGCGTCTTCGTACGGGACGATTTCCACACCGCTGAGAAAGCCGCCGAACTGGCGCGGCTGGTGGCCGAGCACGTCGGGGACCTCGTTGCCCACAAACGGAATCGTGTAGTCGATCTGGAAGTACGGATCGAACACCGCCCAGCGCTTCGACATCGCGATGCTGAAGTGGAACTTGTGCAGGCCGTCGGTGACCGCACCCACGTTGCCGTCGGTGATCGCGTCGTTGGTGGGGTTCATCTGCGCGAAGAACGGGGCGGTGTAGTCGACCTGCAACGTGGTGGTGGGCTTGGTTTCGTCGCGCTCGTTGTTGAGCGGCGAGTAGCGCAAACCAAACACCGGGTTGTCGAGGCCCGCACGGCTGCCCGCAAACGTGCCGTCTGTGCCGACGGCCCAGGCGTTGTAGGGCTTGCCAGGAAAGCCGTATTTGCCGTCTTGAATCGAGGCGTTGGCGTTGCCCGCCCCTTCGGTTTCCGACCAGCCATCAACACCTGGGGCCGCGTTGGGCGCCATGTCGCGCACGATGGTGGAGTTGCCGGCCGTGGTGCCCTCGGCGAACTTCGTGGTCTGCGTGTCGCTGATGACGATGGGCCACTCGGTGAACACCGCGAGGTCGTGAAAGATGCCGACCTCGAGGCGCGGCTTGAGGCGGGTGCGCACGCGCTCCCATTCGAGCTCTTTGACGTCGGCGGTGCGCGGCGTGCCGTTTGGATCGTTGGGCGGCGGCTGCGTGTTTTCGCGCGTGATGAGGGCCGTGTGGCGCAACAGATCGAAGCCGAGCTCGACGTGGATGTCGATGGGATCGAGCCCGTCTTGCTTCTGGTCGGCCGCGTCGGCCACATCGGTGATGCGAGCAGCATGGGCGGGCTTCGCGTGCGCAAAGACCACAGAACCGACGGCGAGCGTGACGAGCAAACGACGCATGCGCGCACGTTATGGAGCAGGCCCAACCGCGGTCAAGAAAACCCTGCCATCACATCGGCTCGTCGACACCACACCGACTCAGTGCGCGGGGCCCTCGGCGCTGTCGTCGTCGTCGCGGGCGGTGTCGTCGTCGTCTTTCGGCTCGCGCAGCCCCAGCTCTTTCATTTTGATTTGCAGGCTCTTGCGCGAAATCTTCAGGCGGCGAGCGGCGTGGGTAACGTTGCCCTGTGTTTCGTCGAGGGCTCGGGCGATCAAATCGCGCTCGAGCTCGGCCGTGGCCTGGCGGACAATGTCTTTCATCGAGCCGCCCTCGACGAGCAGTTTGTCGACGGCGAAGTCGCCCGACGGTGGCCGCGTATCACCCGCTTCACGCGCCGCAGGGGCTGCCGACGTGGGCAGCACCAGCTCGATGCGCGCACACAGGTCGGGGGGCAGGTCTTCGACGTCGACGACGGGCTTGCCGCAAAACAGCAGCGTGCGCTCGACGATGTTTTCAAGTTCGCGGATGTTGCCCGGCCAATGGTAGCGCTGCAGCATGACCACAGCGTCGGCGGAGAAGCTCTCGACGTCTTTGTTCAAGCGCTTGTTGAGCTTCTTGCGGAATTCTTCGACGAGCAGCGGGATGTCTTCGGCGCGCTCGCGCAGTGGCGGCAGCTCGACGGGGATGACGTTGAGGCGCCAGTACAAATCTTCGCGGAACGTACCGTCGGCGATGGCCTTTTTCAGGTCGCGGTTGGTGGCGGCAATCAAGCGGATGTCGACGTGCAGGGTTTTGATCCCGCCCACGCGCTCGAAGGTTTGCTCCTGCAGCACGCGCAGCAACTTCACCTGCATGTCGACAGGCAACTCGCCGATCTCGTCGAGAAACAGCGTGCCACCGTCGGCCAACTCGAAGCGCCCCGGCTTGGCCATGACCGCCCCGGTGAACGCCCCCTTCTCGTGCCCAAACAGCTCGGCCTCAATCAGCGTGGGCGGAATGGCCGCGGCGTTGATGCGGATAAACGGCTTGTCTCGACGAGAACTCTTTCGGTGCAGCGCCAACGCCACGAGCTCTTTGCCTGTGCCGCTCTCACCCGTGACCAACACCGTCGAGGGCGAATCGGCGACTTTGTCGATGACTTCGATGACGTGGCGGATGCGCGACGAGGTGCCCACCAGCGTGCGTTCGTCGTCGGCAGCGCTGCCAATGCTGGGCTCTTTTTGATCGCGGTCGCGGTGGGCGATGGCTTTTTTGGCCACGGCCAGCAGGTCGTCGCGCTCGTAGGGCTTGGTGATGAAGTCGAACGCACCCTGCTTGAGCGCTGTGACGGCGAGGTCGACGGTGCCGTGGGCCGTGAGCATGACGACAGGCAGGTCTTTGAAGCGCTTCTTGATGCGCGACAGCAACGTCATGCCGTCGATGCCGGGCATGCGCACATCCGAGATGACCAGCGAAAACGGCTCGCCCGTATCGGGGGCCAGCGAGGCCTCGAGCACCTCGAGCGCCTCGTCGCCGCTCTTCACGGTGACGACGTCGTAGCCCTCCTTCTTGAGCGCTGAGGCCAGCACCTTGCGCAAGGAGAGTTCGTCGTCGGCGATGAGGACTCGTGCAGACATCGCCTCCGTCATAGCAGGCTGATGGACAAACGGACGGAGCGTTTCACCTCGGCAACCTGCCGACGAACACGGTTGCGCTTTTCAGAACGTCGCTTTTGCACCAACAGCCGGAATGGTGGGCAGGCCCAGACGCGGGTTTTCTTGTGTGAAATCAAAGTTGTACAGGGTGCCTTCCTGCGCGCGCAGGTTCAGCACGTTCACCAGATCGGCGTACAGCGTGAGCTGGCACAGCGGCAGCGTGGTGGTCCAGTCGACGCGCACGTCGAGGGCTTGAAACATCGGGAAGCGCTCGCTCGAGCTGGGGGCAGACACCGACACGTAGCGGCCGCTGTCGGCGTCGAGCGCACTGCCAATCACCGGCGTGTTCGGCATGCCCACCGCAACGCGGTAGCGGGCACCGGCACGAAAGCCCCACGCCAGCGGCATCTGCCCCATCACGCCGAGCAGGTGCGTGGTGTCAAACGGCGACAGGTACGTGTAGGGCTTGGCGAGGACGCTGGTGCTGTTTTTGTCGTCGTCACGCTCGTGGCGCGCGATCGAATACGTGGCCCAGGCATACGCCCGGTTGGGGGCCGCCCAACGCACGAGGAATTCGGCACCAACGCTCTTGCCCGTACCGCCCACGACGAGGGGGAGCTGCCCGGCGCGCGGTGCGAGCGGAAAATCAGCAGAGCGCGTGGTGAGGCCGTCGCGCCAGATCGAGTACAGCGTCGACGACAACACGAGCCCTTCGCCCAGCCCCTGCTCAAGGCCGCCTTGCAGTTGGATCGAGCGCTGCGGCGACATCTTCACGCCGAGGTCTTTCATCACGGCGACTTCTTCGGCGTCGGGTGGGCGGCTCGTTTGCGCCATCGCCAGGCGCGCCAATGTGCCGAAGGCGCCGTCGGTGAGCTGCCACGTGCCCGCCAGGCGCGGCTCGATGTTGACGTAGGTGGTGGTGCCGCCGACGTCGGTGGGCGCTTCGATGAGCATGCCGTCGAGGCGAACGCCGGGCACAATCGTGACGCCGTCGAGGGGTTCGATGGTGCCTTCGAGATACAGCGCTGCGGTGCCGCGGGCAGCGGCCGCCAACGACGAACGCGCGCGTACGCCACCGTCGAGGTCGGCTGACGGAAACGTGAGCGCGTTGCTGTTGGCGAGAAAGCCGCCGTACTTCCAACCGTCGGAGCGCACCGTGGCGTCGACGCCCGCGATGATTTTCGTGGGACGACCCGCGATCGATGTCGTGCGCCACGTCCACTCATCGCGCAGCTGGGCATCGAGGCTTTGGCGGTCTTTGAAGCGCAGGCCGTACTGCTCGTCGATGGTGGCGCGCTCGTAGCCGCCCACCAACGTGAGCGTGTGGTTCAGGCCGCCGCCGACGGCGTGGCTGTAGCGAAGGCTGATGCGGTGAAAGTCGCTCTGCGTGCTTTTGAAAAACGGCGCGATGCTGCCGTTGCCGTCGGCGACGTTGTCTTCGCGATCGCCGCTGCCAAACACGAAGACGACAAACTCGTGGCCGGGTGCGGTGTCCCAGTCGAGCTTCAACTGGTAGTCCCAATAGGTGGGCACCTGCACGACGCTGTCGCCACTGCCCTGCGTGGCCAACTGAATCTGGCGAAACGCATCGAGGTAGCTGCGGCGCGCCGAGGCACCGATCACGATTTTCTCGGTGAGCGGCACGCCCACGTAGGCACCGGCGTCGATCACGTCGGCCTTGGCCACACCGTGCACGTCGTCGGTGGGCAGCTTCTTGGTTTTCAGTGTGACGATGCCGCCGATGCTGCGGCCGTAGCGCGCGGAGAACGCACCGGGCACGAGCTCGACGCTGTCGACGAAGGGGTAGTTGATAACGCTGGTGCTGCCTGTGTAGTGGTAGAGGTCGGGCACCTCGTAGTCGTCGACGAAGATGGCGCTTTCGGTTGGGCCTGCACCGCGGATGAACAGCGAGCCCTGCGACAGCAACACGCGGCCCATGCCGGGGAAGTTTTCGATCGCTTTGGCGGGGTCGGAGTAGGTGCCGGGCAGCTCGTTGACCTCGCGGTCGGAGATGCGGTGCACACCACGGGCAACGCTTTCTTTGCTGCGGCGTTCGCGCACGGTGGTTTCGCCCAACGTCGTCGCCACGAGGTAGAAGTCGGCCACGGTGGTGGGGCGATCTTTGCGCAGGGTGACGCGCTCGACGAAGCGTTCGTAGCCGTCGGTGTCGACCTCGATGACCACGCCGCCGGTTTTGTCGATGGTCTCGGGCAGCTGCAGCACGAAAGCGCCGGTGTCGTCGGTTTCCACGACGTCGTCGCTGTCGACGATGAACACCTGTGCACCAGGCACGGGGCGGCGCGTGCCTGCTTCGCGGACCGTACCCTCGACGGAGATGGCCAGCGCGGGCAGGGCAGCGAAGGCGGCGCAAACAACAAGGCTGACGACGGAAGAACGCATCGTCGGCGGGTGTTGGTCGGTGACCGCTGTGTGTCAACGCGTTCAGGTGTCCAGCTGCGGCGTCAGCGCGCGGGGCCTTGCGGAGATCGTTTGGCCAGACAAAGAGCACGCGCAGGAGCCACCATGTCTACTCCCCTGTCTTTCCACGACGAGCGCAGTGATGGTCGCGGCCCCGGCGGCGGCGATCACCACAATGGCAACCACCACAGCAACAGCCGCCACAACAGCGGCGGTGCGAGCGACAACGCGGGTCGGTTGTTCTTCTTCCTCGTCGTCGTCGCGGCCGTGTTCGGCGTGATCTTCTCGATGGTCAGCAGCACTGACTTTATCGAGCACCTGGATCGACAGGTTCACAGCATCCACTGCAGCTTCATCCCCGGCGCCAAGGCCGAGGTCGGCGACAACGGCTGCCGCACGGTGATGATGTCGCCGTATTCGTCGGTGCTGCGCACCTCGATGTGGGGCGGCATTCCGATCGCGTTGTTGAGCGTGGCCGTGTTCGCCTACCTCGTCATGCGCGGTCTGCAGCTTGGTTTGGGCAAGCGCACCACGAAGAACGAAGCGCTGTTCCTCGTCGCAGCCACCGGCCTGCCGCTGCTCATGTCGGTCATCTTTGGCACCATCGCCATCAACGAGCTCGGTGCGGTCTGCAAGATGTGCGTGGGCGTGTACGCGTCGTCGACGTTCGCCTTCATCTTCGCCGTGTTGGGCTGGTGGAAGTCGAGCGCCTCGAATGAGCCGATGCCGTTTGGCACCTGGGCGCGCTGGTTCGCCGAGGGCTGCATGTACGTCGGTATGCTCGTGGCGTTTTACGTGTTGTTCGCGCCGACAGCACCCAAGGCCATCGATGGCTGCGGCACGCTGGTGCAAAAAGACGACCCCGCGGGCATCTTCATCTCGATGAGCAAGGGCAGCGGTACCCCCGCCCTCGCCGTGCTCGACCCGCTGTGCCCGGCCTGTAAGGGCTTCGACGAGCGCATCCGCGCCGGCGGCATCGACCAGCGCGTGGCGATGAACACCGTGCTGTTTCCCCTCGACAGCACCTGCAACTGGATGGTGAAAGAGAGCCTGCACCCCGGTGCCTGCGCCGTCAGCGAAGCCATGCTGTGCGATAAAGACCAGGCCCTCAAAGTGCTCGACTGGGCCTTCGCCAACCAGGAACGCCTGCGCACGACGGCGAAGACCGACGAGGCGGCGGTGCGTGCCGAGATCGAAAAGACCTTCCCGTTTGTGAAGGGCTGCCTGGGCACGGCGAAGATCAAAAACCAGGTGAACAAGAGCCTGCGCTTCGCGGTGGCCAACGCCTTGCCGTTGCTCACGCCGCAGCTGTTCATCGGTGATCGCCGCGTGTGCGACGAAGACACCGACCTCGGCCTCGAATTCACCGTCGACCAGATGCTCAAGCAGCAGTCGTCGACCACTTCTTCTCGTCGTTGATCGAGGCTCGCCATGCAAAGTGAAGCCGTTCGCAATCTTGTGTTGTTTTTCGCCTGCCTCACGCTGCCGATGGTGATCGTCGTCAGCAACGAGCGCAGCGCTGCCACCCGCCTGGCGGAGTCTGCTGGTGCGGCGTCGGATGTGCCGATCGCTTCGGCCGCCGACGAGGGCTACTGCTCAGCCCAGCTGAAGCAGATTGTTCGTCGCGTGGCGGGTGCCTGCGGCCTGCTGGGCGATGGTGGTCGTGGCTGTAAGCCCGCCGACGCCAAGAACGTTGCCTCGATGAGCGGCGACGACTTCAACGCGTTGTTCACGCCCCTCGCCGAGCGCGCGCACATCATCCAGTTCGACTCGGAGAAAACCGACCTCGACCCGGGTGCGGTCGCTGAAGTCGAAAAGGTGTGGGCCGAGAAGGGTGGCGCGAGCTTCTTCTTCGTCGTGAGCCGTGCCTCGAAGGATGGCGCTGCCGACGTGAACACCGCCTTGTCGCAGGGGCGCGCGCAGTCGGTGATGAGCCACCTGCAGGCGAAGTTCCCCGGCGACGAAGACCTCAAGCGCGTGGGCTTGTTGTGGCTCGGCGAAGACTACGCCCAGCTCGACGACAAGTTCTGCTCGTGGAAGCGCAGCCGCAGCGGCGAGTGCAACGCGAAGGAGATCAACCGGTCTTCGTTCGTCGCCTGGATCGACTGCGCCATCTGAGCGCGCCGACCTCGATGCAGGTTGTCTGTGTCGAGGTCGTTTGATGACGTTCGTTGTTGGTTCCCGCGATCCGACCAGTGGTCGGATCTAGACCGTTGCGATCCAACCAGTGGTTGGATCACTGCTGACAGGACTCTTGCCGTGTTGCGTGCTGCTGTCGTTGCGCTGTCGTTGTTGGCTTTCACCGCGGCGTGTGACGACGCCAAGCCGTCGACGACGATGGAGCAGGCGCCCTCGCGCTTCAACGCGCCGAAGAAGTCACAAACCAGTGCGGCAGCGTCGAGCTTTTGCGAAAAGAGCTTTGGCCCCGGCGAGAAGCACTTTGTGGCCCCCGTCGAGAAAGCACTGCCGGGTGGTGCCGCAGCTGCCGCATGGAAGCCCAACGGTTGGACGTGGGTGAACCTGTGGGCCACGTGGTGCCACCCGTGCGTCGAAGAGATGGCGCTGCTCGGCACGTGGAAGGCCTCGCTCGCCAAAGACGGCATGCCCATTGGCCTGGAGCTGTACTCCGTCGACGACGGCGAAGAAGACCTGGCCAAGGGCCTGAAGCGCCCGCTGCCGGGCACGGTGCGTTGGCTCAAGGGTGGCGCTGCCGACCTGCCGACCGTGCTCGAGAGCTTTGGCGTCGACAAGAACTCGCCCATCCCCGTGCACGCCCTGGTTGATGGCAAGGGCGATGTGCGCTGCGTGCGCGTGGGCTCGGTCCACGTCGAGGACTACGCCGCGATCAAGGCCATCGTCTCGGGCGGTTGAACGCTCTTCTTTGGCTTTTTCGTCGGCCGCTTCACGTGATCGAGCAATGGCATTGTAGGCGATCAGTGCGTCCGAATTTTGTACTACGCCTTCGGCGCGAGTCAGGAACCTTCCAGGGCCAAGGTTCCCGACACCCTCCGGGCCCTTTTGCTTGATATTTCGGGTGGTTGCGCCGCTTGTCCTCGGAGACGTTGACCCGTCTTTTTCGAGTTCATTGTATGGGCGCTATCCATCGGGTCGCGCTCCTGCGGGCGCGGCGGAGCCCCGGAATCTCGATGTGAGCACCATCTAGAACTCGCACAACAGCGCGACCATCACTGTTGCGCTTCAACAGTGCGCTGGTGCTCAGGGCAACGTCGTGGGCGGCGCAGTGAACGTGTGCGGCGCGTACACGCGCGCGACCTCGTGGTTTCTCACCCACTGCTGCTCGCCCTTGTTGAGCTCGACCACTTCGGTGAGTGCGCCGCCTTCGTAGTCGTAGTGCTGCTAGATGCGGTAGCGATCGAACGGCGCCATCGACGACACGTCGGCCTTGATGTCGATGACGGCCTCGCGAAACGCGCTGTCGGTGCGCAGCGTGCCTCCGCCAAGGGTTGAGTTGAGCAGCCCCGAGACGCCACTGGCGTCGCCCTTCAGGTCGAGGGTGAAAAACATGGTCTGCGCGCGCGGGCCGGCGCTGAGGTCGTAATCGGCGTGACGACGACGCATCGACTTCACCGATTCCCAGTGGTTGGCGAAGCGGTGCTGCTCGACGCTGAAGTCGTAGTCGAACTCAGGACGACGCACCCACGCGCCGTTTTCGAAACGTTCACATTCGCCGTGGCCCACCCACAGCAGCGTGACGGTGCTGCTGTCGTCGGCGCGACGATCGGGCACGGCGGGGGCACTCGCACAGCTGGTGCCGACGAGGGTGAGGGCGAAGATCACTGCAGAGACCGACTTGTGCATGGCGTTGCTCCTTGGATGTGAACACCCTGCGGACGAAGCGACATCGCGACAATCAGAACGAATGAGATAGACTGTTGTCATATGGCAACAGTGGAACTCGACGTGGTGCGCGTGCTGCTCGCGGTGGCCCAGGCGGGCAGCTTCACGAAGGCGGCGACGACGCTGCGGCTCGACAAGTCGAAGGTGAGTCGCGACATCGCGCGCCTCGAGCGTTCGCTGCGCACAACGTTGTTGCTGCGCACGACGCGCAGCGTGCGGCTCACGCCCGAAGGCGAAGCACTCGTGGCGCGGGTGGGGCCGATGGTGGCCGGGCTGGAGGCCGCACTCACGGCAGTGCCCGACCGCGCGGCGATCCCCGGTGGTGTGGTCACGTTGACGACGACGCCCGACGTGGCGCGCGAATTGGTGGCACCCATTCTGGTGGCGTTTCGTGCGCGCTATCCGGCGGTGCGCGTGCAGCTGCGGCTCACCAACAACGTCGTGGATCTGCCCAAAGAGGGCGTCGATCTCGCCCTGCGCATTGGGCGCCCCGGCGGCGAGCAGCTGGTGGCGCGCAAGATCTCTGACATCGTCGCGGGCTTCTTCGCGGCTCCGTCGTACGCCCAGCGACGTGGACTGCCTGCACAGCTGGCGCAGCTCGCTGAACACGAACGCTTGTGGCCCGAGCCGCCGCGCTCGCTGCGAACGGGTGGGGCTCGTGCGGCCTCGGCCGACGTCGAGTGCGACGACTTCGGCTTCCTGGCCGAGCTGTGTCGCGCGGGCGGTGGTGTTGCGTTGTTGCCGACGTATCTGGTGGCGCGTGACGTGCTGCAGGGGCGCTTGCTGCGCGTGCTGCCCGACGTCGAGCTGCTGCGTGCGCCGCTGTACCTCGTGTCGCGGCCGGTGCGGGGCCTGCCACCACGCGTGTCGGCGCTGCGAACGTTCTTGCTGGAGCAGCTGTTGGGGCGCGCGTGACGTCGATGTTCGGCGCGCGCGCGCCTGACGTACCGCAGCCGTAGCCGACGTCGTCACCGCTTGTGGGTATCGCCTCCATGGCAACGGTCGCGCACAACGCCGCGATCAAGCGACCGGCTCGGGCTGCTGAGCGTGGCGGCTTACGGTGTGGTGTCGCCGTCGATGAGCAGCGGGGTTTTGCCGTCGGTGATGATGGTCTTGGCGTTGCTGCTCTTGGCCAGTTCCTGAAACGCTTCGATGCTCTTGTACTGAATGAGCAAGGGCGTGAGGCCTTCGTTCACGATGCGCTGCGCGTCGCGAATGCCAGTGGCCTGCGTGATCAGGCGCTGCGCTTCTTGCTCTTCGCGCTCGAGGACGAACTTCATCCGTTGCGATTGCTGGTCGGCGGCGAGCTTCTCTTCGATCGCGCGCGCGAGTGTTGGCGGAAGCTCGATGCTCTTGAGCAGCACAGTTTCAATCTCGAAGCCACGCTTCATCAGTCCGTCGTTCATCACCTTTGTGATTTCGCGCTCGATGTCCGCTCGCTGGCCAGAGTGCATGTCTTTGGCGATGTGCTGCGAGGAGACGTTGGCTGCGGCCGAGCGAAACGTCGTGAGGATGACGCTTCGCTCGTAGTCTGCGCCCAGCTCTTCAACGACGGTGCGAACCATCTCGGGGCGGATGCGGTAGAGGATTGAAATCTCCGCCGTGATGGTGAGCCCCTCTTTGCTTGGCAGGCTCAGTTGGGCTTCGACATTGGTGGTTCGCACCGGGACCGTGATCAGTTCCTGAACAAACGGGTTGAAGGCCACCAGACCAGGCTCGTGGACTTCGTCAGACAGCTTGCCAAACGTGTTGACGAGGCCGCGCTGCCCCGGCGCCACCGTCCCGCAGCCCGTCGCAGTTGCCACCATCAGGCACAGCATTGCCTTCTTCATGCTCGGCTCCCAGTGGTCTTCGTTGATTCCGCCATCGTTTCCTGCATCACGTTGTGCAGAAGGTGTGCCCGACCTTTGGGCGTGCCCGGACGCGCGCCCGGGTGTTGCCGTCGAGACAAGAAGACCCGGCAACGGGCCGGATTGGCCCATGGCCGACGACGTGCGCCGGTGACGGAGATGCGGCGCTGACAAGGCTCGACACCACTGCTACGCCAGAGCCATGACCGCCCACCACCACGACCGTCCGAGCAACCCCGTGCTCGACAACAAAGAACCCGAGACGGCCTACCGCCTGCATCGCCGCTTCGATCGCCTCGGGCGTTTGCTCGGCGATGGTGCGGTGGCGAAGCTGATGGGCAGCAAGGTGATTGTGTTTGGCGTGGGCGGTGTGGGCAGCTTTGCCGCCGAGAGCCTGGGCCGCAGCGCCATTGGCCACCTGATGCTCGTCGACTTCGACGACGTGTGCGTCACCAACGCCAACCGTCAGCTGCCGGCCCTGCAGGGCAACATCGGCAAGCCGAAGGTGTGGATCATGCGCGACCGCCTGCGCCTCATCAATCCGCAGGCGAAGGTTGAGAGCAAGCGCGCGTTCTACAACGCCGTGCGCGCCGACGAGATGCTCACGGTTCCCGCCGAATGGGGTGGTGGCCAGTACGACTTCGTCGTCGACGCGATCGACAACATGACGGCGAAGGCCCACCTGCTGGCCGAGTGTCGTCGTCGTGGCATTCCCGTGGTGAGCTCGATGGGCGCTGCGGGCAAGCTCGATCCCACACAGTTGCGCACCGCTGATTTGAGCGAGGCCACCGTGTGTCCGCTGGCGCGCGAGCTGCGCTCGATTCTGCGCAAGAAGCACGGCTTCCCCGTCGAGGGACCGATGGGCATCCCGGTGGTGTACTCGACCGAGCACCGCCACTGGCCCAAAGCACTCACCTACGACCACGGCGAGGGCTTTTCGTGCGTGTGCCCCAAAGGCGACGAGCACGTGAAAGACGTGCGCGAAAACGAGCACTCCTGCGACGAGAAATCGCTCATCGACGGCACGGTGTCGTACGTGACGGGGGCCTTCGGCCTTGGCTGCGCGAGTGTCGTGGTCAACACGCTCACCGACGTGATTCGCGAGCACGCCGAGCGCGCGGTGTCGAAGTTCGACAAGCCGAAGAAGTCCGCTCCTGCAGACGGTGCCGACGACGCCGACGACGCGAACAAGGACGCGCCATGAGCAGCGAGACGACCACGAACGCCAGCACCACCAGCAACAACGACCTGCTCGTCGACGTTGCCGATGGCGTCATGACCATCACGTTCAACCGCGTGGCGCGCAAAAATGCGCTGACGGTGGCGATGTATGCCGGCGTGGTGGCGGCTCTCACGTCTGCCGCTGCTGACCCGCATGTGCGCGTCGTGGTGTTCACCGGCAACGGCGACAGCTTCACCTCGGGCAACGACGTCAAAGACTTCGTCGACACGCCGCCCACGGGCCCCGACAGCCCCGTGTTTCAGTTCCTGCTCACGCTCGCGACGTTTGAAAAACCGATCATGGTCGCGGTGAACGGCAACGCCGTGGGCGTGGGCGTGACGATGTTGCAGCACGTCGACATCGTCTACGTCGCCGACAGCGCGATGCTGAAGATGCCGTTTGTGACGTTGGGCGTGTGCGTTGAAGGCGCTGCGAGCTACCTGCTGCCGCGCATCGTCGGCCACGCGCGCGCCAGCGAGCTGTTGATGTTCGGCGAGCCGTTCGACGCGCAGACCGCGGTGGACGTGGGGCTCGCGAGCCGCGTGGTGCCCGCTGCGTCGTTGCAGGCGTACGCGCAGGAGCGCGCGCGGGTGTTGGCCAACGAGCGTCCGTCGTCGTCGTTGATCGTGACCAAGCGCTTGATGCGTGCACCGGTGCGGCAACAGACATTGCAGGCGTTGAGCGACGAAGCTGCCGACTTCATGAAGCTGTTGGCGGGCGACGAAGCGCGCGAAGCGTTCGCAGCGTTCTTCGAGAAGCGCAAGCCGAACTTCGCCCAGTTCATCGCTCCTTGAACGCGCAACGGGCCCGCGCGCGCAGGCCCGTCGATGCTGACGACGACGAGGTCAGGTGCAGAGACCGTTGAGGCAGCCAGTGCCCGGGGACGTGCAGCCATTGAAGCCGTCGCCCTCAACACTGGTGAACGTCACGCGGTCGGCGTCGGCAGCGCAGCTCGCTTCTGCAATGCAGAGCCCGCCGTCCATGTACGCCACGCAGTGGTCGAACTCGCTCAGACAATCGCTCGTGGCCGTGCAGGCGCTCCGATCGACGCTTCCGGCGTTCAACACGCGGCAGTCGCCGTTGTCGACGCACTGACGCTCCACCGTGCTGAACGCCAGGCTGCGCGTTACCGTTGTGGGCTCGCAGCTGTCGGCACCCGACGTGGTGGTCGTGTTGGTGATCTCGATGCTCAACGGCCAGGTGCCCGTCGTGGTTGGCGTGCCCTCGAGGCCGTCGGCGGTGACCGTGACGCCCTCAGGCAGGTTGCCCGTGACCGTGAATGTGCCCTCGATGTTCAGAGGGATGTTGCAGGGGCTGCCAACCGCACAGACCTGCGGCTCAAGGTCGAAGAACGGCTCGTCGCACAGCTCCAACGGCTCAGCACACGAAGCGACCAAGGCAGCAGCGGCGGCGAGCGAGATCACGCGTAACATCATGGAAAGTCCTCGAAAAACGACGCCGTTACCGGTCGCAGACTGGTTCAGCAAGCTCGTTTTGGATGGCGAAAACCCCGCCACGCCCAGCCGTGTTCAGCGAACGAACGGGCCCCACGCAGGCGAGGTGTGGTCGCCCGCCGAGGGCAGCACCGTTTGCTTCGTGCCATCGAGGTTCGAGATCACGAGCTGCTTGGTCTTGTTGCGTGTGGTGGTGAACACCAGCAGGCGACCGTTGGGCGAAAACGATGGCTCTTCGTTGTTGCCCATGCCCTGCGTGACGCGCTTGAGCTCGTTGGTCTTGAGGTTGATGACGAAGATGTCGAACACACCGCGCTCGTCGCGCGCCGTGAACGCGAGGTGCGTGCCACGCGGCGAATACGCCGGGGTCTGGTTGTAGTCGCCCTTGAACGTGAGGCGCTTGGGCGCGCCAGCACCTGCGCTGTCGACGACGTAGAGGTCGGGGTGACCGCCGCGCGACGACACGAACGCGATCTGGCTGCCATCGGGCGACCACGACGGCGACGTGTCGATGCCCCACTGGTTCGTCAGACGCTTTTGCACGTCGCCCGCGCGGTTGAGCACGTACAGCTCGGAGTTGCCGTCTTGCGAGAGCGTGACCGCGATGCGCGTGCCGTCGGGGCTGACGCGGCCGCTGGTGTTGAGGCCTGGTCGACGAGAAATCGCCTTCGCTTCGCCGCCGCCCACGCCGATCTCAAACAGGTCGGGGTTCTCGTAGCGGTAGCTCGTGAACAGGATCGAGCGACCATCGGGCGCCCACGACGGCAGCAGGTTCAAACCGCCGCCACCGCGCGTGACCTGGCGAACGTTGCCGCCGTCGATGTCCATCAAGAACACGTGCTTCTCGCCCTGCACCTTTTTCACGACCGCAATCTTCGTGCGAAACACGCCGGGCTCGCCGGTGAACGCGCGAAACACCTCGTCGGCGATCTGGTGACCAGCGCTGTGCACGTCGGCCGCGGGAGCGGTGATGGTCTTTTTCAGCACCACCTTTTGCGAGCCAACGTCGTAGGCGAACACGTCGACAGCGAGGTCGGCACCACGCACGTTCACGCGCGTTTTCACGAGACCTTGTGCTGAGACATTGCGCCAGTCGTCGAAGCGGACCTCGGCGGCGTCGAGGCCATCGGTGTCGATGAAGCTCTTTGGATCGAGCAGCTGAAACGCACCCGAGAGGTCGAGGTCGAAGCGCACCACCGACGACAATTCGTCGGCCAGGGCTCCCTTGTCGGCTGCACCTTCGCCGAGGCGCGCTTTGGCGACCGCCAACGGGAACGGACGGAACTCACCGCCTTCGACGTCGCCGACGATGGGACCCTGCGCAGTTGCTGTCGTCGAGAACGACAGAGCCACGACCGTCGAAAGAGCCAACAACCACAAACGATGCATGCACAGTCCCCGGGCAAAGACGGTCAAGACAGGCGGGCGGCCACGTCGACGACGACGCGGCCAAACAGCGATCACCGACACGACGTCGGGCAGAAGTTGAAGCACACGCCACTCGCTGATTGTTCGCGGGCAGGCGGCGGCGGTGCGGGCACAGGCGAAGCACGTTGCGCAGCCGACATCACGTCGGAATCGAACACCGAGCTGCCGCTGGTCTTCACGGTGAGGTCAGACAACGCCCCGGCGTCGTCGATCTTCAAGCACAGCACCGCCTTCAAGCGCACGCGCTCGTCGTCGCTGAGCACCGAGCTGACTTCCATGGCCTTTTGAATGCGGCTGGTGACCCGCGCGAAGTAGGAGGCTTTGATTTCGCCATCGAGGGCCGAGCCGTCGACGTCACCGTCTTCGCGGCCTTCGTCGGTGGGCTCGCCGATGCGGTCTTTGATGAGCTCGTTGATGTCGCGCGGTGTGGCGTCGCTCTTGAACTTCTCAAGGATCTCGGCCGCCGACAGCTTGTTGGGCTGATCCGGCGTGGGCTTCGTGTCGGGGTTCGTGGGCGTGTTGGGATCGAGGTTCGGCGACAACTTCTCGGCGGGCGGCGGCGGGGCCGACGTGGGCATGCGCGGCAGCAACTTCTCGTCGCGCGGCTTGCCGAGCTTGACGAGCCGCGTTTTGATCACCGCTTCGTCGAGGTCGATGGCCACTTTCGTCGACGACGGCCACACGAGCCAGCCGACAAACAGTGCCGCGTGCACGCACACCGAACCGATGAGCGCCAGCTTGAGCAGGCGTGACTGTGTGTCGACCCGCACCGGGCGTCGCGGCAGCGTGGACTGTGCTGACGACGTCGACACCGCGAGCGCGTCGGGGTCGGGGGCAGCACTCATTGCGGCACCTCGGCAGCGGTGGGATCGGTGACCATCGCGAGGCTGTCGGCTCCACCGGCTTTGGCCGCGGCCATCACTTTGACGACGAGGCCGTAGGGGAGTTCCTGGTCGGCGTGCAGGTAGAGCTCTTTGTCGAGCTTGAGCTTTTCGTTGCTGGCGAGCAGCTCGGTGATGCGCTCGATCGGGACTTCGGTTTTGCCGAGGTACGCCTTGCCATCACGCGTGAGGGTGAGCACCAGGCGCTCCTCGTTGGAGGTCTTCATCGGCGGTGCGTCGGCGTTGGGGAGGTCGACCTTCACGCCCTGCTGCATCAACGGGGCGGTGACCATGAAGATGACGAGGAGCACCAACATGACGTCGACCATCGGCGTGACGTTGATTTCGGCCATGGGCCCACTGCCGCCACCACTCGAAAAACCCATCGTCGTGCCTCGTGCGGTCAACGCCGCCCTGACCTGAAACGTGTGACCCGCTCAGACGATTCAGCGGCTGGCGAATTGCCCGCGGCGCTGTTGCTGTCGTTGACGGGCCAAACACCAGGCCGCGTCATAGCCCCGTCGTCGACGACTGTCACCCGCGTCGCAGAGGGAGCGTCTTTCCAAGCGCCGTCGCGTGGTTCATGGCAGCCGCATGCGCGCTTTTGTTGTTGCTTGTGCTCTTGCTCTTCCTGCTGTGCTGTCGTCGTGCGCGACGACGTCAACGCCCGAGGCGACGGCTCCTTCGGGGCGTGAGCGTTCGTCGCTGTATCCGGCGCGTCCGGCTGCTGCGCCGTCAGCTCCCATTGCCGACCCGCCGCTGTCGCGTGCGACGATGCACCTCACCGTCACGCGTGAAGGGCTCGAGGCGCTGCTCGATGCGATGGTGCCCACGGGCGACACCGGCAGCTACGCGTTGCTGGGGGACCGCGCGTGGAGCTGGCAACGCGCGCCGTTTGCGCTCGCGTTCGACGACGCGCGCAAGTCGATGACCGCCACCACCGAGGTCACGGCCACGGTGGATGTGCCTGGCACCCAGATGGTGGCGACGTTGCAGGTGGTGGCTGATGTGCAGCCCGTGCTCACCGCGAACCACGCGCTGGTGCTGCAGGCCGTGAACGTGAAGGTCACCAGCACCGATCGCCGCTTGAAGGTGGCCGACTTCAGCGCGGGGCTGATTGGTCACGTCGAAAAAACGCTGAAGGACAAGCTGACGACGATGAAGGTCGATCTGCGGCCGAGCTTCCTGTCGTTGCATGAAAAGCTCGCCGCACCGTTGTTCTTGCCGCTCACGCCCGCTTCGGCGTGCTTCACCCTCGACGTGCGAGCGATCGAAGCGAGTCCGTCGATCATGGCCGATGGCCTGGAGAAGCAGTTGGCGCTGACGGTGGCGCCGTCGTTGACGATGCCGTGCACGGTGAAAGACGCGAAGGGCGCGCTGATCGCCATCGACGAGGGCACACCCACGCCGCGCGCGCTGCCGCCGTTGCCGCAGTTGGCGAACGCCTCGAGCATTGAGGGCGGTCCATTCAACCTGACCATCCCCGTGGCTGCTGGCTACGACGAACTGCAGAAGGCGATGACGTTGGCGTTTCCCGACGGGAAGTTGTTCTTCTCGACGGAGCAGCCGCACCTGTACCTCACCGACCCCGAGGTGTTCTCGGCCGCGGGCGATGTCGTGGTGCGTGTGCGCATCGGCGGCAGCGTCGAGAAGGCCGGCATGGGCATCGACCTCGACGGCGACATCTACCTCGCGGGTCGGCCGACCGTGCGCGACAACTTCCTCGAGTTCCCCGACCTGAGCCCCACCATCGAGACCGACCAGGCGTTGTTGAAGGCGGCCCTTGCGTTCAAGCAGGAAGAACTCGTGAGTGCGGTGAAGAAGGCGCTGCGTCTGGATTTGTCAGCACGCCTGGCGACGGTGAAGCAGAAGTTGGTGGACTCGCTGACGATGCAGAAGTCGCTGGTCGACGGCGTGGCACCGTTGTGCACGCGCGTGGAAATCGGGCGTATAGCTGTCAGCGATATCGCGGTGCACGACCCCTACCTGCGCGCGACCATCACGGCGACGGCCCTGCTGCAGGCCTCGCTGCCGTGTGCGGGCATGCCGGCCAAGGTGCCTACAGGTCCTGCTCCTGCTCCGGCGGCAGCACCGGCGACGACGACGACGACGACGACGAAGTAGGGGCAGCGCGGCATTCCGCCGTGAACTGCGGATGGCTGAAACGCAGGGGCAGCCGTCCGTCGAAGACGACGATGTCCATGCCGACCCAGTCGTCGACGAAGGCGTCGATGTCGACGACCGAGAGCTTCACCGCTTCGCCGGGCTGCAGCGTTGCGCCGTGCACACCAACGGTGGCGGTGCGCGACTCGATGGTGGGGAAGCTCACGCCGACGACGTCGTGGTCGAAGCCCCACGCGAGGCGGATCGACAATTCGGGGGCGCTGCCGTCGATGTCGAAGTCGTTGCCGCGGGCCTTGATGCGACAGACGAAATCGACGTCGTCGAGGACGATGTCTCTGGCGCCGCGCAGTGTGGCCGCATCGAAGGCCGGCGCGGCGTGCTCAAGGCGCGTGTTCCAGCTGGATGCCCACCGTGACGACGTGCGCTCGGCACCATGGCCCCGCAGCTCATCGGGGTTGTGCGGCAGGGGCAGGATCGTGGGCGCTGGTGATGCGGGCAGTGCTGGCAGGGTGAGGGTGACCTGGGGCGATGGCGTGTTGTCGTCGTCGCTCTCGTCGTCGCTGTCGTCGGTGTGCTCACTCGTTTTCACGGGAGGCACGGCACACGGCAGCCCGCTCGCCGTGAGGGACACGAAGCGTGTTGGCCAGGCAAAGTGCAGATGGCAGTGGCCGCTGTCGTTCAGGACACAGCCGGGGGCGGCGCGTGCGTTGTCTTGCAGCTGTTTCAAAAACGGCGCGAAGCGGGCCTGACGGTCGGCCTCGCGTTGCAGGACCGCGCTGTGCGGTGCGGCACGACGTTCGACCTCTTGTTGCCACAGTGCTTTTTCGAGCACGACGTCGCTGAACATGCCGTCGGTGAACGTGGGCACATCGAGGACGAACAGGTCGCCATTGGTGAGCAGGCCTACGGGCACAGACACGGGCAACAGCACCAGGTTGACGAAGCCAGCGACGACCAGGCCACCGAGGTCGAACAACGCGCCCGACGCGCCTGCTGGGTCGTCGGTGGCCGGCCCTGCGGGCAAGCGCAGCGCCACGCGCGGACGAAGCTCGACGCTGCTGAAGCTGCCCACGTCGGCGGCGACCGTGAGTCCTGCTGGGCCAACGAGGTCAAGCTCGACGTCGCGCAGCTCGTCGACGATGTCGCCCTCAAACGTGATCGGCGCGTGGCGCGCGAGATGCACCTGAACG
This sequence comes from Myxococcota bacterium, assembly GCA_044349155.1. Taxonomy (GTDB): domain Bacteria; phylum Myxococcota; class UBA727; order UBA727; family VGSZ01; genus VGSZ01. The sequence continues at coordinate 11,078 of JBIKRQ010000014.1, read as the reverse complement.
CTGCAGGCAGGGATGGTGGCGAGCGGCTGTGGCTTCAACGTGGTCGGTGCACGGATGGCGCCGATGTCGATCGCCGCGTTGGTGTTGACCGCGCGATCAACAGGGGCAGGCGCAGGTGTTGGCGTGTCGATCGTCGTCGACGGCGCTTCGTCGACGGTGGCGCAGGCAGACAGCGAGAGTGCGAACAGCAACACAGCGCGCATGACGTTCACGCTAGCAGCGGTCGGGGCACGCGCCAGCGGACGGTCATGGGCGCGTCACCGGCACCGCGCTCGACGTCGTTTCGTCGACGGTGTCGTGTGGTGACAGGGCGAGGGGCAAGCGATACCCAGCAACGATGAAGCTTCTTGCTTGCTTCGTTCTCGTCACCGTCGTGGCGTGCGACGTTTCATCTCCGCCTCAAGCGACTCGCCCCGGTGAGAAATCCAAGGGCTGGGCGCGCGTTGAGCGGTTGATCTCCGGCGATTCTTCGCCGTCGAGACCGTCAGCGTTCGAGTTCAAGCGGCTGGGGGCACGAGCTGGTTGCATCAAGGCGATGAGCGAACCCCACAGCGCCGCCTACGCCGAGGAGCTGCAGGCCGATGGCGCACACGCCGACGCTGCGGTTGCCCAGGCGCGCCAGGTGATGGCGAGCGCCGACGACGTGTTTGGCGACCTGTGCGACTGCATCTTCGACGCGCAGGGGGGCTGGTTCGCCATCGAGGTCAAAAGTGCCGTGGTCGGTATGTCGAAGGGCGCATGGCTTGGCGAGCAGTTGGCGACGCCAGAGATGCAAACGCAGCTGGAGCCGTGCATGGCGACTGCGACAACGAACCTCGAGGCTGCCGTCGCGCGCGCAGAGCAGCGGCTGCGTCCGTCGCAGGTTGCACCTCCGACGCGTTCCGCACCCGCACCGTGAGTCGTAGACGACGTCGTGACCGCGGCTGACATGCTTCACAGGGCGCGCTACACGCCGCGGTCATGAAGCTTCTGGCGTGCCTTGCATTCGTCGTTGTCGCCGCTGCCTGTGCGACGCCTTCGAACAGTTCGACCCAGGCACCCACGACGGCGACGCCGATCGCATCAGCGCCATCGACGGCGGCCGTGCCCCCGACGCTCGAGGAGCAGGAGTGGCAGGCGGCTCGGGCTGGCTGCATCCACGGCATCACCGAGCCGAACATCAGGACCTATGCGGCGCGTGCAGCGGCCAGTGGCGTCGCAGCCGACGCGGCCCTGGCTGAGGCGCGCTTCGTGATGACGAGTGCGGAAGGCGTGTTTGGCGACGTCTGCGATTGCACGTTCAACGCGCTCGGGGGCTGGTCGGCCATCACGCGTGACAGCGCCGCCGCCGGAGTCGCACTCGAGGTCTGGGTTCGCGAGCAGCTCGCCACGCCCGCCGTGCAGGCGAAAGGCACGCCGTGTGCGGAGCGCGCGATCGCGAACCTCGAACCGGTGATGAAGAAGATGAAGCCGGCGGTGGAGGCGTTTCGCGCGTCGCAGGCTGCAGCAGCACCCACATCTGGTGCCACGCCCGTACCTGCACCCACACCCGCCCCTTGAGCAGACTCAGCGGCGTTCGGTGGCGACCGACGTGATCGCGTCGAGCTTGCCGCGCAGGCCGGCGACGGCTGCTTCTTCGACGCTCTCGTTGAGCTGCAGCAGCGTGCGGCCCTGCATGATCACGCGCAGGATCTCGTCGGCGTCGAAGGTGGGCGTCGCACTCCAGCCCTCACGAACCGCCAATGCATGGGCGAAGCGCACGACGTTGCGGCAGCCCATCGGCTGTTCCTCGTCGTAGCTGCCCAGCCGCAGGATCGAGTCGACGATCGCTCCAGGCAACTCCCAGCGTGCGGCCAACGACGCGCCCACCTCGCGGTGACAGCCGTTCACCGACGCCACCCACACGTTGCCGTTCACCCACGTGACGCCCGCTTCGGCCAACAGCATGCGTTCGGCTTCGAGCATGACCACCGCGACGATCGGCTTACCGATGTCGTGCACGAGGCCCGCCATGTACGCGGTGTCACCGTCGACAGCGCCCGGTTTGTCGGCGACGGCGGCTGCAATCGCGCGCGACAAATGGGCGACGGCGAGGCAGTGGTCCCACACCCCTTTGAAGGCTGCACGAATGCGTGGGTCGCGCGACGCAAACACCTGCTCTGCTGACATCTCCTGCAGCAGCGTGGTGAGCGACTTCATGCCGAGGCGACTCACGGCGGTCTCGACGCCGTTGATGGTGCCGCGTGCGCCGTACAGCGAGCTGTTCACGACGCGCAACAGGCGGGCGGTGATCAGCGGATCGCCTTCGAGGACCGCGCCGATCTCGCGAAACGACGTCTCTGGTCGACGCAACAGCTCAAGGCACTTGAAGGCCACCGCCGGCAACGACGGCAACTGCAGCGTGTTGTCGGCGAGCTTGCGCAGCAGAATTTCGCGCAGCTTCTCGGCGACGGCGGCGACCTGCGCGCGCTCCACCGCTGCGGTTTGTGCGCGCTCGATGGGGTCGACGGTTTGGCGCGCGGGCTCAACGCGTGGGCGAACCGCCGTCGTCGGTGGTGGCGCGGGGGGTGTTGGCGGTGCGAGCGCGCGGCCTATCGTTTGCGTTTGGCGGGCGCTGCGCGCGGGGGCTGGCGGCGGTGTGTCGACGCGCGGGGCTTCGACGGGACGTGGCTCGAGGATGGCCTTGATCGCGTCTTTGACCTCGTTCATCGACGAGAAGCGATCCGCCGCATTCTTGGCGAGCCCGCGCATCACGAGGGCTTCGGCGGCCAGCGACACGTCGGGGTTCACCGAACGCAGCGACGGCGGGTCTTGCCGAAGGTGCCCTTGCATCTGCGCCATCGTGTCGCCGGTAAAGGGCAGACGGCCGGTGAGCATCTCGTAGGCGACGACGGAGAACGAGTAGATGTCGCTTCGGTGGTCGAGGGTTTGCTCGCCCATCCACTGCTCGGGCGACATGTACGAGGGCGTGCCGATCACCATCCCTGGTGCCGTGCTCGTCGGCGAGCCCGAGTTGAGTTTGACGATGCCGAAGTCGAGGACTTTGACGAAGTCGGGGTAGTCGGGGTGGTTGGTGAGAAAGATGTTCTCGGTCTTCAAGTCGCGGTGAACGATGCCCATCATGTTCGCGGCACCGACGGCGGAGGCGACCTGCGACAGCACGCCCAACGCCGTGGCCTCGTCGAAACGTTGAATGCGCTCGAGGCGCGAGCCGATGGTCTCGCCCTGCAAGAACTCCATGATGATGAAGTAGCCGGCGTCTTCTTTGCCGAAGTCGGTGACGTCGACGATGTTGGGATGGCGGATGGCGTTGACCGTGCGCGCCTCGGTGAAGAAGCGCTGCACCACCTCGTCGTACTTCGCGAACTGCGGGTTCAGCAGCTTGATGGCGGCGCGCCGCCCAATCACCATGTGCTCGGCGTAGTAGACAACACCCATGCCGCCAGCACCGAGCTCGGTCACGATGCGGTAGTCGCGCAGGTGGGTGCCGATCATGAAGCATCCCCCGACATCGTCGAAGCGACCGGAACGAGCGTGCTGTAGGGTGTGGCACAACAGACCATCACCCAGCGCTATCGGCGGAGCGGTCTGTTGCTTGAACACATGTCCGGCACGCTCAGATCGAGCGTGCTGCGGGGCCTGCGGTCGCATTGATTGGCGGGGAAGTTTCCCCGCCCGCCCCCTCAAGTCCTGGCGCGGAGCGCCCGAATCACACCCTTGGCGGAACGCCGAGGGTCTGCGTTTCGGCGACGGCGTAGACGCCGCTGAGGTCGGCCAGGTCGAGCACGGTGGCGGGCGCCGGCGCGAGCACCACCTGGCCATCGCGACGCTGCAGCCCAATGGCCACCGCACACCGTCGGTTCAGGGCAGCGCAGACAGCGCCCCACGTGGTGCGCCCGCGGGCGGCGACGGCGATGCCGAAGCGCACCACGTCCTGGCCGCGTTCTTCAAGCAGCTCGTCGTAGATGGCGCTGACGCCCGGGACGAAGGCGGCGTGGACCATGAAGTAGGCCTTGATGGTCTCTTTGGCGATCAGCGTGAGGCGCAGGTCGTCGTCGTGGGCAAAGCCGCAGCGCCGAATGTCGACGTGACGCTGCAGGTATTGGCCCTTCTCGATCGAGATGAACTCGGCGACGAGGTGGAGGTGGTCGCCGTGGGGGACGGTGCCGTCTTCGAGGCGGCGCAAAAAGCGCAGCACGCGCATCGCTGTTCGCGCGTCGAGGTCGGTGCCTTCGGGCTCGCCCAAAAAGACCACGGCGTCGACGGCGGGCAGCTCGCGCAGGTGTTCGGCGGCGAACTGAGCGAGGTCGGGTGCGTCGTGGGTGAACACGCGCACGGCACCACCCTTGTTCAACACGAAGGTACGACCGCCGCGGCCGGGCAGGGGATCGTCGACGTCGAAGCCGATGTTCAACGCTGCAAGACGGCGCTTGATGGGGTCGGCATCGCCATCGCGGCTCGACAAAAACAGCAGCACATCAACGCCGTCGACAAACAACGACAGCTCGCGCAGCAGCGATGGCAGCGAATCGGAACTGCCGATCAACGCGACGCGCTGCGGGCCACGTGCTGGTGCTTCGAGTGCTGCTTCGGCGACGTCGCTGGCGCGGTGCAGTTCCAGATCGGAATCGACGTCGACGATGCCGTTGGCAGGCTGCGCGATGTTGGCTTCGCCACGAGCGATGGCACTCGCCAACGCGCGCAGGGGCAGCCACGTATCGGCAATGCCAATCAGACCACGCAGCGTGCGGGTGGGGATGCTGCCCTGTTGCGCCCCGAGCGCGAGCAGGCGTTCGTCGACGACGATGTCGGTGGGGTTGAGCCAGTGCACCAGCCCGTCGATCTGCACCACGCCCAAACGGTTGCGCGAAGCGGTGGCCTCGCCGAGGTACACGCCCAACAGGTGCACGCCGTGTTGGTGCGCGAGTGCTGACAGCGCCGCGAACGACACCGTGGGCGGCAAACGGGCCAACGCCTGCTGGTCGTCGACGTCGACGAAGACGTGGGTGTAGATCTCGGTCCCCTCCGACGTGAGCAGATCGCGATAGAGCGCATCGACCCCCGGCATGAGCAGGTGCTGACAGAGAAACATGCCGAGGAAGCGCGGCATGTCGAGCACGACGGTGTTGTTGCCACCGACCTGCAACACGATGTCGCGCGCTTCGGGCGTGTCGACCTCGACGTAGGCCTGGCAGTCGACGTTCTCGGCGCGCAACGCCGCCAGCGCAGAAATGCTGACCGCATCGGCTTCGTAGCCAAGCTCGCGACGCGCCAGGATGATGGCGCGCTTGGCCTCGGCGACGTTCACGCGACGCAGGGCCGTGGGGTCGCTCTCGTCGCCCTGGCGGTACACGACCCAGCGCATGATCGGCTCGACGAGAAAGTCGGGTGTGACGTCGTCACGCGCCACCAACGCCACCCGCGGAAACGCACGCGCACCATTCAGGTTCTGCGCGCGCAACCACGTGAGCAACCGTTCGGGCGAGGGCACCTGCCGGTTCTTCGCGTAGATGCGCACGAACTCGCGGATGAGCTCTTCGCTTTCGTGCACCGCCCCCAACACGATGGTGTGACCGCGGTAGTCGAGGCTGCGGCGACGTTCGGCGCGAATGACCTGGTCGACGACGTTGCTGCCCACGCCAATCACAAACGAAATCAAGAACACGCCACAGATCGTGAGCACCAACGACAACGTGATGAGCACGGGGTTGCCCGTGAGGTCGGGCACGATGTTGTCGGCACTCTCGAGCTGGCGAAACGACCACCACAACCGCTCGCGAAACGACGCGCCGTCTGTTGCTGCCACATCGACGCGCAACTGCGACAACACCACCGCCGACACGCACGACAACACGACGACAGCACCAGTGACGAGGCCAAGGGTTTGCAGTTGTTCGCGTCGGGTGAGCACCGCGTAGAGGTCTTTGGCGAGGCCCTGGCCAAAGCGCGCGAGCACAAACAACCGCGTGAGTCGCAGCAGGGCGACGAGGTCGTTGCCGACGAGCGCTTCGAGGGGAAAGAACGAGACGAACGCGAGCACGTCGACAGCGACAAAGCCGGCGTCGACGACGTTGACCGCGCGGTGTTCGCTGTCTTTGCGCCACACCACAAAGCGCGCGACGAGTTCGGCACCAAAGCAGCAGACAAAGACGATGCGCCACCACCACGGCTGCGCCACCGGCAACAGCGAAGCGATCACCAACGCGGCCAACACCAGACGCGTGGCGCGGGCGTCGACGACGGTGGCAAGAGACGAGAGCGGGTGCTGTGGGGCAGGGGCAGACATGTTTGGCGGCATCATTGCCCCGCCATCGACGCAATGAGAAGCCACGTCGTCGAGAGCGCCCACAAGCGGCTGGCTCGGAGGCGCGGCGTAGCGCGCGGCTTGATATCTCACGTGGATGGTTGGTCTTGTACTCGCTGCCGCCCTGGTGTCGCTCACGCCGCAACAACAAGTCGCCGTCGTCGCCGAAGCCAGGAAAGTGCTGGGCGTTCCCTATGACCTCGGCGGACGGCTGCAGCGGGGCCGCGGCCTTGATTGCCAGGGACTGATCTTCTTTGCGCTCCAGCCCGTCGCCCGCTGCGGTTGGCGCAGCTGGTCGGTGATGCCGACGGTGTCGGTCAAGGGTGAACTCGGCTTGCCCGTGCCGGGGTGGTCGCCCGCCAGCGTCGACGACGTCGAGGCCAGGTTGGCGTTGCTGCAGCCCGGCGATGTTTTGTGGTTTCTTGGCCCCGAGGAAAACGCCGCCGAGCCTTCGTTGACCATGCTCAATGGTGCGCCGCACTGGGTCTGGCACACCGGGCTGTACGTCGGCGGCGGCCGCTTCATTGTCGGCGACCACTTCGCCGGCGCCGTCGTCGAAGAAGAGCTGTTGCCCTATCTGCGGGATCACTACGCGGGCGTCTTTGTGACCCGCATGGCAGAGGGACCGCAGCCGACAGGTCGGTGTCGCTCGCACGCCGCCATGGTCGTGAAACAGCGATAACGGCAGTCGCGTCTGCTGGCCTCTTTGCTCAGCAGCGCGCCACACACGGTGCGCGTCCGTCGAGGCGAGTCTCTTGAGGGGTGGGCGGGGAAGCTTCCCCGCCGATCAAATGCCGCAGGGTGGGAGCCGCCTGACTTGAGGAGATGGAGAAACTGAATAGAGTCACTTTCATGGCGACAAACGCTGTGAAAACTCCTTCGGCGTCAGCAACAGCAGTCCGAACGTCATCTGCGCTGCAGGATCGAGCGCTGCGCAGTCGGTTGCGCCTGTTGGAGGCCGCGACGACGCGCTTCGCAACGCAGGGCTTCGACAACACGTCGATCAAGGACGTGGCGACCGAAGCCGGCGTCTCCGTCGGCCTCGTCTGCCGCTACTTCCCCTCACGCGAGCACCTCGCGCTCGCGGTGTTCGACAGGTTCGCCGATCGGCTCGCGGCGCAGGCCGTCGAATTGCCCCCGGGCACCCTCGCCTCCCGCTTCGCTTCGTTGATGCTGTTTCGCATTGAGCAGGTCGAAGAGCAGCGTCGGCCGCTGACGGCGTTGATGGGCAAGGCGCTTGATCCAACGTCGCCCCTGTACGCACTCGGTCCAGCCACCGACGCAACGCGCGCCAAGGTGCAGGGCGCGCTCGGCGTCGTCATTGCTGGCGCGAGCGACGCACCAAAAACGCCCGAAGAAACAGCCTCACAAGCGCAGCTGCTCTACCTGGTGCACCTCGGCGTCGTCCTCGCCACGCTCGCACGTCCCGATGCCACGGCCGCGCGGCTGCTCGTCAGGCAGGGCAGCCGCGCGCTCTCGTGGCTACGGCTGCCGCTCGTGCGTCAGTGGGTCGGCAAGCACATCGAGGTTGAGCTTGGCCAGCTGCTCGGCGGCGCGCGTTCTGCTCGCCACCGCGACGTCGCGGGCGCCATCCTCGACCGGGTGTTTCGCAACAACCGCGTGTTGCCTGGGGTTGCGCAGGGCTTGACCCCCGCGGCGGAAGCCTTGCATCGGCCGCGCATCGAGAGTGCTGTGCGCGCGGGCCAGCCGATCGAACTCGTGCTGCCAGCGTTTCCGGCGAAGGCACCAAACCCGAAGAAGGTGCTGGGCGCGTTGCCCGACCTCGCTGAACAACGGGCATTGCAGCGTCTCAGTGAACTGCTCGACGAGATCGAGACGGTGTACGCGCCCGGTGCGCTCCTGACGATCTGCTCCGACGGCCACGTTTTTGCCGATGCCGTCGGCCTCACCGACGCCACCGTCGACGCCTACAAGCGCGCGCTTCTTGCCCTGGTCGACGACGAGCGGGTGCGTTGGTTCGATCTCGGCGCGGCCTTCGGCGAACGCATCGCGCCACCAAAGCTGCGCGCGATGTTGATGAACAAGTACGCCGAGAGCGAAGACGCGCTCCGGGCGCGTTCGTCGACGTCGTCATCGCTGGCGGCGCAGATCGACGGCATTCACCGCTTCTTGTTTGAAGACGCGGTGGTGCTGCACCCCGAAGTCACGAAGAACCAGTTGAAGCAGCAGACGAGGGCGCAGGCCTACGAGGTCGTGCGCCGCTCTGAAGCATGGGGCGCGCTCGTGGCCGACGTGTTTCCACAGGCGCTGCGACTGTCGATTCATCCGCAGCCCGACCCGTCGACGAAGATCGGCATCAACCTGCTCGGCGTGAACGACCCGTGGCTGACGCCGTGGCATGGGGTCGCCGTCGTCGACCGCAGCGGCACGCGCCTGATGCACCGCAGCGACGCCGAGGACGCGGGTGGCATCGTCGTCGTCGATGCATCTGGCCAACCATCGCACATGGAGCTGCCATGACCGCGACCATCACACCGCATCTCGTGCCGCTGCAGCCGTTTGGCTTGCGTGTTGAACTCCCCGATGGCTCGCGGTTCGGCGATGTCGACGTCGACGAGCTCAAGGGCTGGGTCGATCAGCACAAAGTCGTCGTGTTGCGCGGGCTCGCGTTTGAAGCACCGCACCAGCTGGCAACGCTGTGTCGTCGCCTCGGACCGTTGCAGCCCTGGTCGTTCGGCGCAGTGCATGAACTCAAAGAGGTCGAAGGCACCGAGAACTACCTCTACACCGCGCACGAGGTGCCGCTGCACTGGGATGGCGCCTTCGCCGACGCTGTGCCGCACTGGTTGGTCTTTGAGTGTCTGCGCGCTCCGCCGTCGGGCGGCGAGACCGTGTTCGTCGATACCGGTGCCGTGTTGGCCAAAGCGAACCCCGAGCAACGCGTGCGCTGGGCGGCGTCGAGCGTGCGCTACACCACCGAGAAGAAAGTTCACTACGGCGGCTCGTTCACATCGCCCGTGATCAACCAGCACCCCACCCTCGACGTCGAGGTCATCCGCTACGCCGAGCCCGTCGTCGACCTCAACCCCGTTGCCGTCGAACCTTTGAACACCAGCGCCGACGCCGCCGCCGCGCTGATGCGTGAGCTGTCGAGCGCACTGCACGGCCCCGACGTCGAGCTGGCGGTCCCGTGGCAAGAAGGCGACTTCGTCGTCGCAGACAACCACGCGCTCTTGCACGGGCGTCGCGCGTTTACGCGCGGCGCGCCAAGGCACCTGTACCGCGTCAACGTCCTCGACGAAGACCGCCGCTGGTGGGCCTCGCTGCGAGCGGCGTGGCGGGTGCGACGTCCTGAATTCTTTCGCGCCGAACTGCCGATCTTGCTCATCCCAGCACTGCTGGTGGCGGCGACACCAGCGTCACTCTTGAGTCTCGCGTTTCTCGAGGGCGTGCTCCTGTTCTTCTTGCTCTTCAACGTTGGCGACATGGTCAACTGTTGGTTCGACAAGGACATCGACCTGCATCGCAAGACCCACTTGTCAGAGGCCATCTCGCGGCTCGGATCCAGATCGCTGTTGCTGCAGATCGCGGGCTCCGCCCTCGTCGCGGCCGGCCTGGCGCTGCACCTCGGGCTCACCCTCGACCGTCCGTGGCTCGGTGGTGCTGGTGTCGTTGGGGCCGTGCTCGGCGCGGGCTACACAGCACCGCCCCTGCGGCTGAAGAGCCGAGGCTTGCTCCAGCTCGTCGCCTACGTCGGCTTGTTGTTCGTCGGACCGATGGTGATGGTGGCTGGCGTGTTTGTGTCGTGGCCGCCGACATCGTTGTGGACAGCGTCGATCGCTTTTGGCGTCATGCAGATCGGCGTGTTGCTCGTGAACACCGCAGAAGACCTCGACGAAGACGAGCGCGAAGGCGTGCGCACAGCGGCGGTGGTGTTGCAGGCGCGCGGCACCATCCGTTGCGCGATCGCGTGTGTCGCCGTCGGAGCGACAGCGTTGAGTGCGGCGCTGGCATCGACGGCTTCAGCGAACCTGTGGCCTGTGTTGCTGCCCCTCTTTGCCTGCGCGGCATGGAATGCGGCGTGGCTCTCGAGACTACTGGCGACGATGCGGGGCCGCGACGAGGCCGGATGTCGTGAGGCCATTCGCGCCCAGGGCAAGCACGTGCCGAAGCGCATCGAAACCGCCGCGTGGTGTGCCTTGTTCGTCGTCGCCATCCTCACGCTGGTGCGGTGGTCGTGATGACGACGGTGCGCGAAGCGATGCGTGCGCTGGAGCAGGTTTCTGGCGTCGTCAGGACGGCCCCGACGCGGTGGTTCTGGATTCGCCTTGGCCCGGTGTCGATTCCGGTGCCGCACCCGGGCCGCTTGCGCGAACACGACCTGCACCACGTAGCGCTCGGCGCAGCCACCGACGTCCGCAGCGAGGCCGAGGTCAGCGCCTTCGAGCTGCGCACCGGTCCGCCGTCGGTGCTCATCTGGCTGTTGTGCGTCGCGAGCTGCGCTCTCGGTCTGCTGCTCGCGCCCCGGCGCACCGTGCACGCGTGGCAGCGCGCCCGCCGCTGCCGCAATTGCTACGGTCGCGATGTCAACCTCGACGTCCTGCTCGACCTCACGGTCGACGAGCTGCGAGCGTGGATGCACCTGCGCGAGCCGACGTCATCGACAAATGTGACGAACGAATAGCTTGCGCTCGAGGTGGCCGTTGTCAGCAACGGCAGGTGTGGACGCCACAACGCTCGGTTTCTCTTCGAGGCTCAATTGAGCCTCGAAGAGAAACCGGCTTTGCGGTTTGTCGCCGAGGCGAGTCTCTTGAGGGGTGGGCGGGGAAACTTC
>JBIKRQ010000230.1:0-10375 GCA_044349155.1 Myxococcota bacterium | reverse complement strand
GGATTGGGCGGCGTGGTTGGTGGCGTGGGTGTGGGCACCATGCTGGAGCACCACGTCGACATCCACATCATCTGGTGGTCGATGGCGGCCGTCGCTGCTGGCGCCACCATGCTGCTCGTGCCGTTGGTCAAACGCGCCAGCTGACGGTCAGGCGGCGCGGCCGCGGCCACCCGAGCGGCGTTCGATCTCGTGGTTGGCGCGCGCGCCACCCAGGAACTCGGCCTCGAGCTCCTGCGTGGATTGCCGCGTGCGTTCAGCGAGGTCACCAATCTCTCGCGCCACGACGGCGAACCCGCGGCCCTGCTCGCCCGCTTGTGCCGACAGGATCGAGGCGTTGAGCGCCAGCAAGTGAATGCGCTTGGCGATGCTGCGGATGATCTTCAAGAAGTCAGACACCGCGCGCTGCCGCTCGAGCTGCACCTGGTCGGCGAGGGTGATGATGTCCTGCTCGATCGACGACAGGCCCAACAACGCCGAGTTCGCCTCGTGGGCCCCAATGCCGCACATCACGGCGGCGAGGTTCTGACCGTGGATCACGACGGGGCGCACGACGACGAGCGCGTGACGCTCACCCAGCTCGACGCTGCCGGCAAACGTTTCGCCGCGCACGAGGGCCACGGTGAGCACTTCTTTGGGCATCGAAGCCGCCGCGCCGTCTTTGCCGAGCCCCAACGACGACGACACCGCCGCACGTTCCCCCACATACAACGACACCGCGAGACCACTGGCCTGCGCCACGTCGTCGAGCAGGTCCTTCACCGTCGTGAGGCTGCGACCACCGACGCGGCCGATGCCGTCGTTCACGCTGAGCCCGCCCTCGCGCTTGAGGAGGCTGAGCACGAGCTCGCAGGTGCGGTCGGCGCGCTCGAGAACCTGGGCGTGGGCGAACTGCTCAAGGCGACCGGTGAGGGTTTCATGCAGCGAGAGGTCGGCCATGTGGGCGGCTCCGAAGGCAAACGGGAAGGCAGACCCGAAACGCTAGCAGACTCGCACCGCCGACGAGCCTAAAGGCGCCCCAGTGGGTCACGACCTGCGCACAGCTGAGACAGGTTGTCGGTGCCGTCGTCGTCGAGGTCGCACACCGGACGCGCGCTGCCGTCAACCACCACCGTATCAGCACCCGCGGGTCGAGCGGTGCTGAAGTCGCGACAGGCGCTTGTGCGGTAGTCGTCGGCGGCAAACGCGAGGGCCGTTTCGGCTTCGGTGGTCGACGTAAAATCCACGACGCGGTCGGCCTGCGCCAGCACGATCGTGGTGCCGCCGACGTCGACGAACCAATCGATGCTGAGTGTGCGAGCAATGCCCGGCGGGATCGTGCACGTGCCGCTGACGCCGGTGTCGTCGACGACGAGCGGGCATGGCTCATCGAGCCCCGACACCCACAGGCGCGCCTGCAACACATCGCTCGCAGGCGGGGTTGCACAGTCGACGAGCTGCTGCGGCAACGCTGGCGAAGTTGCCGTGACGACGTCGTCGGTGCCACAGGCACCACTCAACATCAGCAGCGCACCCAACAGCAGCAGACGCTTCATGGTTGCACCGCGCTGTAGGGCAGGGGGCCGCTGACGACGACGTTCACCTCGTCGACCGCTGCGGGCCGCAGGAAGTACACCGCGAGGGCCACACCACCAGCGATGGCGACGGCGGCGACGATGCCAGCGCCGATGCCTACGCCGAGCCAGGGATTGCCCTCGCTCTCGACGACAACGGGTGCTGGCACAGGGACAACAACGGGTTCGACAGGAGCAGCAGCGACGGCGCGCTGGGCGAGCAGCGGTGCTGCTTCCAGACCGGCATGGGCCGGCCCGTTGCCATTCACGTCGAAGGCTTCGATCAGGTACTCGACGACGTTTGACGACGACAACGCCGGCGGAATCGTGGCGACGTAGTGGTCGGTGCCGGCAGCCGCCTTCATCGCCACGCGTTCGTAGGCACTCATGCCGGGCAAACGCACGAGCAGTGTGGGCTCAAAGACGCCGCTTTTGTCGACGATGTCGGCTTCGACCGTGCACGGTTGTGGCGCCACCGGGCACGACGTGGGCGTGTGCGTGATGGTGGGGGCCTCGTTGTCGACGACGCGCGCAGCAACACCCGGAGGTGCAAAAACCACCGCTGCCACCACCACCGACCACGTTGCCACCTGCATGCGAGGCGGACCGTAGCGCACGCAACGCCGACGGGTCACTCGCGCTCCACCAGCACCGCGAGGCCCTGTCCCACACCGACGCACAACGTGGCGAGGCCGAGGGTCTTGTTGGTGTCGGCGAGGATCGACAGCAACGTCGTGACGATGCGCGCACCCGACGAGCCCAGCGGGTGACCCAGCGCAATGCCACCGCCACGCACGTTCACCTTCGCCTCGACGTCGGCGTCGCTCAGACCGAGCTGGCGCACCACCCCGAGGGCCTGCGCGGCGAACGCTTCGTTGAGCTCGATGACGTCGATGTCAGACAGCCGCAGCTCGTGCTTCGCCAACAGCTTTTGCGTCGCGGGCACGGGGCCAAGGCCCATGGTGCGCGGGTCGACGCCAGCCGACTGCGCGCCACGCACGACGCCGAGGATGCGCAGGTTGTTGGCCTTCGCGAACGCGCGCGAGGTGAGCACCACCGCCGAGGCACCGTCGTTGAGCGTGCTGCTGTTGCCGGCCGTGACGCTGCCGCCGACCTTGCGAAACGCGGGCTTCAACTTCGCGAGGGCTTCGAGGGTGGTGTCGGCGCGGGGCTGTTCGTCGGTGTCGACGACGAGGTCGCCTTTTTTGCCAGGCACGATCACCGGCACGATCTCGTTGCGAAACGCACCCGAGGCGATGGCGTCGAGGGCACGCCGGTGCGAACGCAGGGCGAAGGCGTCCTGGTCTTCGCGGCTGATCTGCAGTTGGTCGGCGACGTTCTCCGCCGTTTCGCCCATCTGCTCGAGGGGAAACCGCTCGGCGAGCCGCGGATTCGGAAAGCGCCAGCCCAGCGCACTGTCGAACATCGCCGGCACGCCCGAGGCAAACGCAGCGTCGGCCTTGGCCATGACCAGCGGTGCGCGCGACATGCTCTCGACACCGCCCGCGAGCACCACCTCGGCGTCGCCGCAGCGGATCTGGCGGCTGCCCTGCACGATCGCCTCAAGGCCCGACGCGCACAGGCGGTTCACAGTGACCGCACCAATCGCGTTTGGCAGGCCCGCCAACAACACGGCCATGCGCGCGACGTTGCGGTTGTCTTCGCCGGCCTGGTTGGCACAGCCCGCGTACGCCTCGTCGACGACGGAGCCATCGAGTCCGGCGCGCGCGAGGGCACCTTTGAACACGTGGGCCAACAGGTCGTCGGGGCGCATGGTCGACAGCGCGCCGCGGATCTTGCCGATCGGGGTGCGGCAGGCGGCAACAATCACGGGGTCACGGTCGGAGTGCGGAAATCTGGGGTTCGCCATGGGCGGCTGTTACCATCCCGCAGCAACTGAGTCGGCGGGGAAGTTTCCCCGCCCACCCCTCAAGAGACGCGCCGCTTGACGCAGCGGCGGTCTACAGGGCTTGTCGACGTGGTCGGCGTGCCCACAGGTGGTCCAATGCCGGTCTTGAACCCCTGGGTGCAACGTCTGCTGGTCGCGCTGCTGGGCGGCACCGTCAGCAGCTCCGTGATCGTCGCCAGCTCGAAGAACCGCTACGCGCCAAAGAACCGCAAAAAGCGCCGCGTGCGCGACGACGACGAACCCGCCGTCAAACGCCCCCCACGTCCGCCGATTGCGCTGGGCACCGTGGCCAAGGCCGATGCCGCTGAAGGCTTCGTGCCGTCGCTGACGTGGACGCAGTGGCGCGCCGCTGTTGCTGCTCGTGGCCGCGCGCTGGTGGATGGCGTGTTTGGCAAGAAGGGTGGTGTCGACGACAACGGTGCGCGCATCGCCGACGAAGTTGTCACCGCCGATGGCAAACGCAGCCGCCCCGCACGCACGAAGTCGAAAAAGGGTGCCGCACAAAAGGGCACAGGCAAGCGCCGTCGTCGTCGACAGCAGGCCACGTTGTTCGACAGCGCCAAGGAAAGCCTGCGGCAGGTGGTGAAGGAAGAGGCGAAGAAAGCTGTCGACGACACCGTCGAGCAAAGCGGCCTCAAGGGTGCGGTCGACACCATCAAGCAGGCCAGCGACAAGGTCGGCGAAACCGCCAAAGACGTCGCGCAGAAGTTGAAAGATGCGCTGCCCCCCGACGCCGACGAAAAGATCCAGGCGGGTGCTCGCACGCTGTTCGCGGGGGCGCGCAAGCAGGCGTCGCGGTTGCGCGATTCGATTGCCGGCGCCCTCGAGGCGGTCGAGGCCGATCGTCAGCGGGAGCGCGACGCGCACGAGCAACGCCAGCAGCTCGATGGCGTTGTGATCGACATGCCGCCCGTCGAGCAGAACGCGCTGCCGCCGGTCGACGACGTGCCGCCGCCGCCGTTTCCCACGCTCGACGACGTCAGCGCTGCGGCCGAAGCACCTGATGCGCTCGTGCGTCATGAGCCTGCCGAACCGCCGGCACCTTCGGTCGACGTGCGCGAAGGCCTTGGTGTCGACGAGGTCGCAGCCAAAGTCTCCGATGGCGTCAACAAGCTTGCGTCGTTTCTCGTCGGGCCCGGGCACCCCGACTACAAGCCGGGCCGCAGTCGTCGTGTCGCCAACGGTGATGTGGTCGAGGCCAAAGATCCTGGCAGTTCCTCGTCGACGTAGACACCGGCGGTGTCCCACCTCGCGCGGTCTGCTGTTTCCGCTACGCCGCGACGGTGTTCGGCTGCTACAGTCGACGCGTGGTTTCTGAAGACTTGCCTGGCTATTTCGACGTCTACGGCTGGCGCTACGAGCGTCGCGAACCCCGCGTGTTTCGCACCGGGTTCGTCGGCGAAAACGGCGCCTGGGACATCTGGGTGACGGCGACCGACGCGCTCGTCGTGTTCTCGATCAGCCCCTATGTCGAGCGCCCTGCCAACGCCCAACCCGGCGCGCCGTTGTTGCGCACCATGCTCAAAGCGAACCACGAGTTGAACCTCGCGAAGCTTGGGCTCGACGACGACCATGACGTGTGCATGTCGGTCGAGATGCCGGCTGATGGCTTTGGCTACAGCCAGTTCTCCGACGCGCTCACGGCGTTGGCCCACTACGCCGACGAGATGAAAGAGCGCCTCGACGCTGCGGTCGTCGAAGATGCCGAAGACCTCGCCGCGCAACAGGGTGTGCTGTGACCGAAGAAGAAGAGCAAACAGCGACCACCACGTCGCCCGCCGAGATCGCGCGCTTCTTTCGCCGCTACGGCTGGAGTTTCGACACCATCGACGACGACACCTTCCGCACCAGCTTTCGCGGCAAGAACGCGGCGTTCGTCGCACTCGTGCGGGTCACCGAGCATTGGGTGGTGTTCACCATCAACCCGTTTGTGAAGGGCCCCGACGCCGGCTTCGGTGCCGTTGCGCTCAAGATGCTTGCGATTGCAAACCAGCAGGCAAGCCTGGTGAAGCTCGGTCTCGACGACGACGGCGACGCGTTCATCAACGTCGAGTTGCCCACCGAGCACTTCACCTACGAGCACTTCGCCTCAGCGCTCACGGCCCTCACGCACGCCGCCGACGGCCTGCTGGTGCCCATCCTGCAAGCCACGGTTGTCGACGAGCGGAACCTCGCGTGAAGCACTTCACCGGACTCGCCGCTGTTGCGTTGGTGGCCACGTCGTGTGCTGCCGATGTGCAGCCGCAGACCTGGGAGAACACGTTCACAGGCACGGGCGAAGACCTCTTCCTCGTCGACGAAGATTTCGTCTGCCTCGACGACGAGCGCTTCGACGTTGTCGGCTACAGCCGCATCTGGAACGCGCTGGGGCACCAACAGCAAGCGGTCGAGCACGCGCGCACGAAGGCGTTGGGCGAGTACCCCGTTGGTACGGTGATTCAGCTGTTCCCCGGCGAGGCCAGCGTCAAGCGCGGCGAGGGCTTTTCACCCGCCACGGGCGACTGGGAATTCTTCGTCCTCAACGTCGACAGCGGCGAGACCGTGATCGCCGAGCGCGGCACCACCGACATCGGCAACGTCGGCGGCACCTGCATCGCCTGCCACGGTGGCGCCAACGCCTACGACTACGCCTGCTTCAGCAACGACGGCTGTGGTGCTTTGCCCTTCTTCATCGACACCACCGTTGAACCGAAAAACGACGATCCACGCTGCGCTTCGCGCTGACAGGACTGCACCATGACTGCGACCCACTCCGGTGGCTGCCATTGCGGGGCCGTGCGGTATTCCGTCGAGCTGACACTCGGCGATGTGCTCGCGTGTAACTGCTCGATGTGCGGCAAGAGCGGCACGCTGTTGTCGTTTGTGCCTGCGAGCGCGTTTCACCTCGAGAAGGGGGCCGACGACCTTGTCAGCTACCACTTCAACAAGAACGTGATCGACCATGTGTTTTGCAAGCACTGCGGCATCAAGTCGTTTGCGCGTGGCGTGATGCCCAACGGCTCGCCGATGATCGCTGTCAATGCGCGCTGTCTCGACGACGTCGATGTGGCCGCGCTGTCGATCAAGCACGTCGACGGCAAGCACTTCTAGCAACGGGAGTCGACATGGCGGCGTTTCACCCAGAACTCTCTCGCGCCGCCCGTTTTCTGCCTGCTGGTGTGGGGCGACCGTGGCTCGTGTGGCTGCTGCAACGCCTGCCGTTTCCGTCGACGAAGCTGCCCGCCGACCTGGTCCGCGAGACCGTGGCCCTCGGGACCGCCAGCGTGCGCATCACGAAGCCGGCGGCCTCGTCGTCGACACCGCGGCCGGTGGTGTTGTGGATACACGGCGGCGGCTACGTGATGGGCACTGCTTCGCAAGACGACGGCACGTGCCAGCGCATGGCTCGCGAGCTTGATGCGGTCGTCGTCGCCGTCGACTACCGCCTGGCACCACAGCACCCGTTTCCTGCCCCGCTCGACGATTGCTTCACCGCCTACGAGTTCGTGCAGCGCGAGGCCGCACGTATTGGCGCTGATGCGTCGCGGCTGATCATTGCTGGCCAAAGTGCTGGTGGTGGTTTGGCGGCAGCACTTACGCTGCAGATCGTCGATCGTCGTCGACCACCGCCGCTGCTGCAGGTGCTCGTGTACCCGATGCTCGACGACCGCACGACGCTGCGTGACGTCGACGGCGCGCAGCACCGCTTGTGGGACCAGCCCAGCAACCGCTTCGGCTGGCGTGCCTACCTCGGTCGCGCACCGGGTGGTGACGACGTTGTCGATCACGCCGCACCCGCGCGGCGTGTCGAGCTGCGTGGGCTGCCACCGGCGTGGATTGGTGTCGGCACCAACGATCTGTTTCTCGACGAGGACCTCGAGTACGCGCGTCGCCTGCAAGAAGCCGGCGTCACCACCACCGTCGAGGTCGTCGAGGGCGCGTTCCACGGTTTCGATGCACTTGCACACACCGCGGTGAGTCAACGGTTCTTTGCGTCGCAGATCGCCGCGATGCGCGAGGCACTGCGTTGACCTCGGCGACAACGCTCTTTGGCGGTGGCAGGGTGGCTGCGTGAGCCGCAAACGTGAACAACAACGCGAGACCAAAAAAGAGCTCGCGCGTCAGCTGGGCGTGTCTGCCCACGACGTGCCTGAGCAGCTGCTGCACAACGAGCGCGTGACCGAACCCGAGGTCACGGCAGCCTGTGTCGTCGAGCAGTGGCCCACGCCAGGCTTCTTCGCCCGCTTCGGCTTCGGCACCCCGCGCCTGCACACGTTGCGCGTTCACAGCGCCTTGTGGTGCGTGAGCAGTGGCGCGCGGCTGGTTCGCTCAGCGCGTTGGAGGGGCGTGTTGACGGGGGCGGGCAACGTCTCGCTCGTCGACGACGGCGCCAACCTGCACGGGCACGACGTGGTCCGCTATCGCCGTCCAGGCTACTTCGTGCTCGCCTCGATGCTCACGGTCGATCGCACCGACGACGACGCGGCGGCCGATCACCTCGCCCTCACGTCGGTGGCAACCCTCGATGTCGAGGGGGCGTCGCGGCCATTGACCGCACTCGGCTCGTACACGTCGACGACGAAGTCGCGCCTGACCTCGGTGCCTGCCTGGGGCGTGCACGTCACCGCCATCCCAGCGGCCGATCGCGTGAAGCAGCAGGTGCTCGCCACGACGACGTCGCCCGATGGCTTCGTCCGTACCGCACTCACGTTGACCGTCCGCCTGTAGCAACAACAACGGCGCCGTGGTGGCGCCGTTGCTCTGGGTCGTTGTCGTTGCCGCCGCGTCAGTTGGTCGGTGCGAGTTGCAGCGGGACCACCGCGGTGGTGTCGGGCCCAAGGTCGAGCACGACGCTGCTGAACCAGTCGGCGTCGATACCCGCGCCGTCGATGCTGATGGTGTAGGTGCCGGGCACAAAGGTGCGGCGCAGCACGGTGCCATCGCTGCACGCGCGGACAAACACATCCTCGGCGTCGGCCAGGCCCGCACGGTGGATGGCGATGTTCACGTCGTCGACGCCTTCAGCGCGGCAGGTGGTGCCGTTGAAATCCCAGTCGACCTGCATGTCGGCGAAGCTGTTTTCGTCGCGCGCCAGGACCACGTCGCCGAGGTCGAGCTCGCGGTTGGCGTCGATGACGATGTCGACGGCGGCGCTGAAGAGGTGCAGGTCGTCGTTGTGGTAGGTGCCGAACGCGTCGAGCTGCAACGTCCAGTTGCCCTCGAGCAGGCCCTGAAACACCGCACCCGCGTCTTCATCGCAGCGGAACGTTTCGGTCAGGTGCTCGCCTGCTGGACCATCAAGGTCGACGACGATGTCGCGCACGCCGGCGAGGTCGCAGTCGATGATCGGTTCGTCGGTGGGGTAGAGGAACGACCAGAAGAACGCGAGGTCGCCAAAACCATCGACCACCGGAGGGTCGGGCACGTCGCCAATCGCATCGAGCGTGATCAGACCAGCGTCGGTGCTGGTGCCGCCCACGACGCGGGTGATGAAGCCGCCGGAATACAGCAGCGCGTCGTTGCGGGCGTAGGCGTCGATCTCGACCTCGTACTGGCCCTCGAAATAGTCGACGAGGGTGAGGCCGCCGCCCACGCAGGGCTCGCGCTCAATCTGGTCGATCAAGCTGCCGTTTTGAAACACGGCGATGTCGACTTCATCAACGCCAGCAAGGTCGCAGTCGCTCACGCCAGCAAACGACCACAAAAACGAGATGTCGCCGTAGGGGTCGTACGGGGGCGGCGGGTTGTCGTTGTCGACGACGACACAGCCCGAGGTGGCGAGCGAACACAGGGCGGGCAGGGCGAGAAGAGGGCGAAGGCTCATGGGGGCGTCCGGGGGTTTCACTCACGACGACCGGGCTGGCGGTGTGATTCACGCAGAGATCGCACCGCCAACCGCACGATCACACCGAACGGAAGCGGTTCGTTGCCGCCACGAGCGCGTCGACGATGCCGACCTCGCCAGCGGAGTGCCCAGCGTCTTTCACGATCACGAGATCTGCCGACGGCACAGCCTGCTTCAAGTCCCACGCCGACTTCGCCGGACAGACCACGTCGTAGCGGCCCTGGACGATGACCATCGGGATGTTCGCCAGCTTCTTCTTCGCCTCGTCGAGGAGCCAGCCGTCCCACGCGAAGAAGCCGTTGTTGACGAAGTAGTGGCACTCGATGCGGGCCAACTGGCGCGCGAAGATGTCGCCGGCGGTGCGGCTGATGAGGCCGTCGTCGGGGATGAGCCTTGACGTCGAGCCTTCCCACACGCTCCAGGCGCGCGCGGCCTCGGCTTCAATCGCGTCGTCGCCGCAGGTGAGGCGCTTGTAAAACGCCGTGACGAGGTCGTTTCGCTCTTCGACGGGGATGGGTTTGACGTAGTCGGCGAAGGCGTCGGGGAAGATCCAGCTGGTGCCTTCCTGGTAGAAGAACTGAATCTCCGAGCGACGAATGAGAAAGATGCCGCGCAGCGTGAGAGAGCGCACACGCTGGGGATGCGTCACAGCGTAGGCGAGGCTGAGTGTGCTGCCCCACGAGCCGCCGAACACGTGCCAGCGATCGATCTTCAGGTGCTCGCGGATGCGTTCAGCGTCGTCGACGAGGTGCCAGGTGGTGTTCTCGCGCAGCTCTGCGTGCGGCGTGCTGCGACCACAACCGCGCTGATCGAACAACACGATCCGGTAGTGCGCGGGATCGAAGTAGCGACGGTGCGTTGGGTCGGTGCCGCCGCCGGGCCCACCGTGGAAAAAGATGACGGGTTGCCCGTTCGGGTTGCCACTCTCCTCGACGTAAACCGAGTGCAGCGGCGAGACCTGCAGCTGGAAGGTGTTGAAGGGCTCAAGCGAGGGGTAGAGTGCCGGCATTCGTATGTCGTAGCGTCGCGGTCGACGACGATGCAACCGGAGGTCGATGTGTCCAGGTTCGTGCTGTTCGCGATGATGACGGC
>JBIKRQ010000229.1:0-10398 GCA_044349155.1 Myxococcota bacterium | reverse complement strand
GGTCCGAAACCGGGGCACGCGCCATTCTTCATCTGCGGTCGACGCTCCAGTCTGGGAGGTTTTCTGATGCCCTCGACTTTCACGCCGTCATGCAGGCAGCATGATCAGGAGCGGAGCTGCACCCGTTCTCCTCGTAGGGGGAATCACGTGTCAGCGCGAACACCCTCTGTCTGTCGCAGTGCCTTCTGACGCTCAGCGCACCAGTTCACACGACACGGCTCCGGCCACGCGCTTGAAACGCATCGGCGTGCTCTACTGGTCGGCGACGATCGAGGGTCAACGGGCCATGCGCCGCGGTGTCGAGCGAGAAGCTCAGCGCCTCACCAGCAGCGGTGCACGCTTCGAGCTCGTCCCTTCTGTGGCTGGTGATGGCGCCGACGGCAAAGCCCGGCAGGTGGAGCAGATGGTGCTCGGGCCGCAACTTCGTCGGGCGAATGCTGCGGGGATCCCCGTTGTGGCCTGGGACCAGTACATCGAGGAGGGAACGCTCGCCGCATTTGTCACCAGCGACAACGCGCAAGCAGGTCGACTCGACGGCGAGTACATCGCGAACCGTTTCCCTGCTGGTCACAACATCCGGCTGGTGCTTGTTGAGTATCCGCCGGTGAGCTCGACCGTCGAGCGGCTCGATGCGTTCCTCGCAGCGCTGGAGCGACAAGGGCGGCGGCACACGATTCTCGCAACGTACGAGGCGGTCGAGCCCGTCGCTGGCGCGCAAGCTGGAGCACAGCTGCTGCGTGATTTTCCGCAGCGCGGCTCCGTCGACGCGGTCTTCACCGTCAACGACGGTGGTGGGCTTGCCGTGGTCGAAGCACTCAAGGCAGCAGGGCGGACCGAGATCCTCGTGGCCACCGTCGACGGCGACCCGAAAAGCGTTGAGAACATTCGCAGTGGAACCGTCACGGTCATCGACGCCGCGCAGTTTTGCGGCCCCCTTGGTGAAGCCGCGATGCACACCATGTGGCAGGTGCTCGAAGGCAAGCCGGTGCCGCGCCGTCGGTTGGTGTCGACATTCCCGGTCACGGCCGAGACCCTGGCCCGCTACCCCGGATGGGACGGCCCGTTGCCCGCGCCGTTCACGTTGCCCTGGCCGAGTCAGACCGCGACCTGGACGGCTGGAGATGCACTGTGAACGCCCTCTTCGGCTCAAGGCCTGCGAGCAGCGGCGAGTTTGCGCGCATTGACAGGCAGATCGTCTTCTCGTTCGTCGCCTTCGGTGCTGCACTTGTGCTGGCGTTTGGCGCGCTCTTTGGTGCGTCGGCCTTCTTGCAGTTCAGTCGCGAGCGCGAACGGTACGCGGCGGTCCCGGCTCGGTTGCTTGCTCCGGCACTGGTCGCGGCCAAGGCGGCGGGCGAGTACCGCATGCAGCGGTTGGCCGACGACGCCGTCGCGCAAGACCCATCCCTCGTCTTCATTCGTGTCGTCGATGCTGAGGGGACGCTGGTGCAGGCGGGCCCCGAACCTCCAGCGCACAACGTCACGCTGGACACTGCCGGGTTTCGCTCGTTCATGCTCAATGGTCGCGTGATCTCAGAGGCCACCGTGCCACTGACGGCCGGCTTCGAGGGCGCATGGCGCGGGTCGCTGCAGGTCGGTGTGGCGTCGTTCTCGCTGTGGTCCCAGTTGGCGACCGCCAGTGTTGTCGCCGTCATCGCCACCATCATTCTCGGTGGCCTCCTTCTTGTGGCGACCCGGCTGAGCCTGAAGCGCGTCAGCGCACCGGTGCGTCGTTTGGTGGCCGCGGTCGAGGCGATCGACGACGTGGTGCTGATCGTCGAGGGCGGCACGCGCGTGACGTGGGCGAACCCGTCTTTTCTGACGAAGACCGGGCTGACGTCGCGAGAGGTCATTGGTCGCGATCCAGTCGAGCTCCTCGCTGCCGACGACGCCTCGCGCACCGCACTCCAGCGCTGGCGCGACGCAGCCTCGTGGAGCGGCCGCATTCGCGCTCGACGGATGGCGGGCGAACCATGGGAGTGTGCGATCACCGGCGGACCAATCCCAGGGACGCCCAATGAGGTCTGGGTGGGCCGTGACGTCGGCCGCGAGGTGGAACTCGAACAGCATCTGCGCCGCTCGCAAAAGCTGGAGGCCGTTGGCCAGTTGGCTGGTGGCGTCGCTCACGACTTCAACAACCTGCTCGTCGTCGTGTTGATGAACACGGGGATGCTCCTCGAAGACGAAGCCGATCCGGACAAGCGCGAAACCCTGGAGACCATCACCGCAGCCGGCAAGCGAGCAGCAGAGCTGACGCGGCAGTTGTTGGCCTTCAGCCGACGACAGGTGATGAACCCGAAGACGATCTCGCTCGGCGCGCTCGCCCAGCGTTCCGCCAACATGTTTGGGCGCGTGTTGGGCTCAAACATCGAGTTCGTGGTCAACATCGATCCCAGGCACTGGATGATCCGCGCCGACGAGGGGCAGCTCGAGCAGGTGGTGATGAACCTGCTGCTCAACGCCCGCGACGCGACGCCGGGCGGCCGTGTGGTGCTCGGCGTCGCAAACGCGCACCTCGACGAAACGCCCACAGCCGACAGCACAGCACCAGCGGGCGACTACGTCACGCTCACAGTGACAGACTCCGGGACGGGCATGACGCCCGAGGTCCTCGCCCAGATCTTCGATCCGTTCTTCACGACGAAGGAGGCAGGGCGCGGCACCGGGCTTGGGCTGTCGACGGTGCTCGGCATCGTCAAGCAGTCCGAGGGCTACATCTGGGTCACAAGCCAGCCGGGGCAGGGGTCCAGCTTTCGCCTGGCCTGGCCGCGGGCCAGCGTCGTCGAGGAGGCAGAACCACAGCGCGCCCCCGAGGCGCGGGCGAACGGCGAGCTGGTCTTGCTCGTGGAAGACGAGCCCATGGTGCGCAAGGCCATGGCCCGAATGCTCAGCAACGCCGGGTACCGCGTCGAGGTGGCCGAGGACGGTCTCTCTGCCCTTGCCCTCCTGGAGCACGGGGTCGTGCCAGCCGTGGTGTTGTCAGACGTCATGATGCCGCGCATGGGCGGCCTGGAGCTGCGCACGCGGCTGGCCGCGACCCACCCGAATCTGCCCGTGGTGCTGATGAGCGGCTACAGCGCTGAAGTGCTGGCACGTGGCGGGGGGCCACTGCTTGTGAAGCCCGCCAGCCGAGCCGAGGTGGTGCGTGCCCTTCAACAGGCGATCCATGGCCCAGAAAGCCTCTCGGCCTGACCGGGGCGAGCAACGCGCGCTTCGTTGTCTCGGGCGAACTGGGCCGCATCGGCGACCTGGACGTGCTGACGTTGGCGCTGTTCGACATCGACACCGGCACCTTCATCAACCGCGTCAAAGGGCATGGGCATCGCCGCCCTCACACCCGCAGGTCACCACGATGGTGCTCGCCGACCTGCAGCACGCCGTGCGCAACAACACGCCGTCGTTCGCCCAGGTGCGGCAGGCCGAAACACAGCTCGCCCTCGCGCGCGAATGGCCGATCTGCTCACCGCCTGGAACGCCCGCTGACGTCGTCGCGGTCTCGTGGCACCGTGCTCCGCAACCGCAAGGATGCCGACCATGACCACGACCCGCTACCGCATCGACGGCGAGTTCACGTGCATCGACATCGTGATGAAAGATGCGCGGCAGCTGTTCGACATGCGCGATCCCTCGCCGTACCGCGAGCGCGATCTCGATGACGACGCCGTCGAGTATCTGCTCGGCGCGGCAGGCGACATCGGCGCGCGGGCGAAGCTGCGCTTGGCAATCGACATCGAGGGCGCACCTGACGCCGTGCTCACTGCTGAGGTGATCGTGACGGCGATTCGCGCCCATCTTGCCTACGAACGTGAGCGACAACGCCGCAAGGTGCGCGACGTGCTGGCCCAGGGGCGGCGCTCGTTGGCGATCGGCATCGGCGCATTGGCGGTGCTGCTGTCGCTGGCGGAATTGACGACGCTGCTGCCGGGCTCGCACCTGTTGCAGGTGGTGCACGAAGGGTTGGTGATCAGCGGGTGGGTGGCGATGTGGCGGCCGCTGGAACTGCTGCTCTACGACTGGTGGCCCCACGTCGAGCAGCGCAGGCTCATTGAGCGCGTGTTGGCCGCCGATACCGTCGTCACGCATCACTGAAGCAGAGCGCTGCCTCCTGCGTCGGTTCAACCCAGGCCCATGGCGGACGCAGCGTCGAAAGCGACGTCGATGCCGTCAGTTGGGTTCGACGAAGGGCTCGTCGAACCAGGGCCTTCTGTCGGGGAACTCGACGTACAACGACGGCAACGTCAGGTCGTCGCGCAGTGGTGTTGCAAACCGCCGAAAGCGCGTGACGCGCGAGCCGCCCTCGTCGGTCGTGGTGACCTCCACGTCGTTGTCGCCCAGCTCAACGTAGGCCCTGGACGTCGTCGACGTCGTGTACCCATCGCTCGTGGTGAACAGCAGGGGGCGGCCCAGTTCGTCGTACGTGGCTTCCATGATGCTCGTGACATTGGTGCGCAGATCGACGCTCACGCGCGAGACGAGGCGGCCGTCGTCGTAGCCAAAGTCGATCGTGGTCAGGCTGTTGTCGCTTTCGTTGTCGTTTTCGTTGTCGGTGGCGCGGATGCCGATGAGTTGGCCGTCGTCGTCGTAGAGGTACGTTGAGGTGATGTCGAAGTTGTTCGGGCGCGCGGTGCGTTGCGCCACCATCCGACCGTCGTCGTCGTAGTGGTAAGCGGTGGTGTCATCGCCGCTGGTGATGCCCGTGGTTCGGCCTGCGTCGTCGTAGGTGTAGCGCGTGAAGACCACACCGTTGTCGAGCAGGGTGGTCACGCGACCTGCGGCGTCGCGCACCGCCGTTCGTTGCGAGCCGTCCTCGTCGGCTTCGCCCACGACACGCCCCGCGTCGTCATAGGTGAAGGTCAGGGACTGAGCGTCGGCGCCGACGAGGTCGCGTTCAAAGCGCGTCACGCGACCGAACTCGTCGCGCAGCACCAGCAGAACTTCGTCGTCGTCACCGTCGGCATCGCGGTCGATGGCGCGTTGTGCGCGGCGATCGCTGTAGCTGAAGCGCGACAGTTGGCGCGGCTGTTCCTCGCAGCGGCACACCACGCGCTCGTCGACAGCCAGCAGGCGAACCTCGTCGTCGTAGGCCCAGGTCTCAACGATGCCATCGCGCTCGTGCTCGACAGGCAGCCAGCGTGGTCCTCCTGCCACGTCGTCGTTGTCGTTCGTGAGCGGCGCGCAGGCAACGAGCGCCAGCGGGGTCGAGCACAGCAGAGCTTGCAGCAGCGTGTTCATGTCCCAGATGTACGAACAATCCCGCTGTGGAGGAACGCACCACCACGCACATCAGGTATGCAGAAATGCCCAGCTCGCTGCTCACGTCGGGTCAGGTGTCGTCGACGAAGACACCGCTCATGGGGGCTGCGCCGAACAGGATCGTGGCGCCTGTGCCGCAGCGGCCGACCCACACCCGGGTGTCGAGTTGGTCGGAAAGCTCGTCGACAAACGTGCGCAGCGTCAGGCTTGAACGGGAGAAGAGGACGGTGCGTTGCTCATTCCGGGTCGCCACACGCCAGCGCAGGTTGTCGCCGACCAGCCACGCCTCATTCAGCGCGGCAATCGATGTTTGGGCGGTGGGCAAGCCGGTCACGACGATCTCGTCCTCAGGCTTGACCGGCATCCACGCCGCGGTGACCACGATCGAGCAGCCCAGCGCACAACGGAGTGCAAACATCGGCAGCGCACGACGACGGAGAAGGAAGGCAAGTTCCACAAGCACGAGCGCTGGCACCAGCAGCAGTGGCAGTGGGAACGGCGCGATCACGAGCAGCGTTGGACCGATCGCCGCGGTGATCGTGGTGAGCAACAGTGCGCGCCATCGTGCTCGCTGCGCAGCGACGACGTCAGCCTGTGGCGCGAGGTCGGGCGAAGGTGGTGTGGCGGGCGTCACAGGCATGGTCATCGCGCTCCAACCACGGAGTGTACTTGCGTCTTCCGCGGCGCCTTGTGTGTTGGCTCGGTCAGCCTCCGCTACCGGGGAAGCACGCGCTGTCGTCGTGACGTTTTGCGCGGGGCGTGTGCTTCGAGCCGTCGTCGCGGTACGAAGGTCGTTTTGAGGGGAAGAAGAAATGCAACGATTGTCGTGTCTGATCGTGACCCTGCTCGTCGCTGCGCCCATACTCGCTGAGGCACCGCCCATCGTGTGTGAAGGCCGCATCCACACGGGCAATGTCGCCGTGCGCACTGCCGCCGATCTCGAGAAGCTCCGTGGCGTCAACTGCGTCGACGGCGACCTTGAGATCGGTTCGGCGTCGCAATGCTCGGCCACCGGCTGGGGCCTTGAGGTCTCAACTCTGGAGCCGTTGAAGGACCTGCGCGTGGTGACGGAGACGCTGAGCATCAACAAGGTGAAGGGCCTCACGAGCCTTGAGGGGCTCGAAGGGCTCGTCTCCGCGTATGGCGTCGTCGCCTGCGGTGTGGCCACGGTGGCGCTGCCAGCGCTGCGGCTGGGTACGCTCGAGGTCACCGGTGCGACGACGCTGGAGGTGCCGCGTCTTGAAGAGGCGCACAACGTGAGCATCAATGGCTATTTGGGCGACACCATTGCACTGCCGGCACTGCGCGTCGTCCACGGCGTGCTGAGCCTCAACGATACAAGCACGCTCGCGCGCTTCGAAGCGCCAGCCCTGGTGACAGCGACCGTGCGCCTGGCCCGCGCGGAGCCGCTGCGCCGCCTGAATCTGAGTGGCCTCCGCACCGCCAGCGAAATCAGCATCAGATCGGTCGGCGACGCGGACCTCTCCTTCCTCGACGTGCTTGAGGTCGCAGACACGATCTCAGTGACGGGCGTGGGGCGGCGGGAGCTCCTTTCGTTCAACGCGCTGGTGCATGTCGAAAAGCTCGTCATCGACAACACATCAGAGATTGCTTCGGTCGCGGCGCCGAACCTCCGTTATGTTGGCGAGGCCAGCATCTCCACGTCGTTTACGCGGGTCGTGTTTGAGGAGCTGAGCACAGCGCAACGGCTGCGCCTGAGCGGTGTTGATCAGCCGACGCCAACGCTGTCGCGACTTCGATTGACCCGCTCGTTCGACCAGGTCCCGGGCGATATCCGTCGTCACCTGCTGCTTGAGGCGCCGACGAGCCACGCCGATGCAGCTGTGCTTGGCGTGCAGGGGCGTGAGCTTGCGACGATCGACCTCGGCGGCGGCTGCATGGCGACGACGCCACTGCCGACCTGCCCTGCCGGGACCACGATGGTGCGGCCAGGCCCTCCCACGGACACCGTCCTTGAATGTCAGCGCAAAGATGGCGAGCGGCAGGGGCCGTGGGTCAGGTACTGGAGCACCAGTTGTGCCGATTCACCCGTGTCCGGGCTGCTGCTCATGCGCGAGCGGCTGACGTACGAAAGCGGCGTGATCGACGGCACCTGGACGTCGTGGTGGGACGACGGATCGGTCCTCGACGTCGCAAGGTTCGTCGCGGGTACGCCGCAGCTCTTGCAGATGTTCATGCGCGGCACCGGCGAGCTGGTGCTGGAACGCGCTTATGTCGATGGGGTGGCCTCCAACGAGCTGCGCACCGGCCTCTCGTGGCCGGCCGTGAAGCGCGCACCGCCGCCCGCCGCGCCGCCCGCGCCGCCCGCAGCGCCAGAGGCACCGACTGCGCAGCCGTCACCGTCACCGTCACCGTCGAAGCCGTCGACCTGCGGCGGGTGTCAGCAGGGCGACGCCTTCGGCCTCGGTGCGCTGCTCGTCTTGATCACGCCACGTCGGAGGCGTTGCCTCCGCTGAAATGGTCCATTCTCGACAAGCCGACAGCGAGGGCGACTGTGTCGAGGCGCGTTGCTGTGCAGGAGGTGGCGCCGTCGCGGTCACTGCACGCGCTGCATGCGATGGCGACGACGAGCAGCGCGATGCGTGTGATGGCCTGCGTCATGGCGTGTCCTTGTCGCACGACGCCGTCACCATCGGCACCAACGCGGGGTTGAGCCGGCGTGCGATGTCGAGCGCGCTGCCGCTTTTGCCACTGCAGCGGTCGGCCACCGTGGGCAGCAAGAGCGTGACGGCGTCGACGTTGTTCTTCCAGATCGCGTGACCCAGCGCGTCGTCGCGCTCCTCCGCGCGTTCGGGCGTCATGGCGTGGGCGAGCACCGCGGTCTCGAGCTTCAACAAGGCCGCGTCGTACGGGGCGGCAGCCACGAGGCTTCGGAGCAGGTCGGGCGCGCTGGCGTCGGCCCCGTGCGCGAGCAACACGCGGATGTGATCGCCGTAGAGCCAATCGGCTGCGTTCTTGAGCGCCAGCACATCGTCGACGCGGGCGCCAGCGTCGAGCAGCGCGACCACAGCGGCGACGTCGGGCTCTTTGCAGGCCTCTGAGAGCGGTGTTGCCGGGCGCCCACTGACCCTGCCGTTGGGATCGGCGCCGTTGTCGAGCAGGAGCTGCACCATCGGCAGGCCGCGGGCCGACACGAGCACGGGCACCGGCGCGTTTGGATTGTGGCCCGCCGCGAGGAGGACGCGAGCGCCGACGACGGAGTTGGCACTGACCGCCCGCTCGAGTGCCTGTGGGTCACGCTCAACGCCAGTGACCGACCAGACAATGGCGCCGGCCGCGATGCTGGCGACTGCTGCACAGCAGAGGCGTGCAGCGACCCCCGGCACGAGCAGCGCGAAGGTCACCGCCGTGAGACTGACGGCCACGGCGACATGGGTCGGCGGGCTCGCCCCTGGCAGGAGCGACGCACAGAGGGGCCGCGCCAACACGAAGGTACAGGCGAGGAGCGCCACAGCGGCGACGACGACCACTTTGGCGTTGAGTCCGCCCGAGCGTTGCTCGACGAGCAGCAGATACACCGCCAGTGGGCCTGCCCCGAGCAACAGCAGACGCGAGGCGCCACCGAGGACGAGATTCAACAACAGCGGTCCCCAGAAGCTGTTTGAACCGTGGTAGTTGAACGTGGGGTCTGGTGCGTATTGGAGGAGAACCCACAGCAGGACACCAAGCGCAGTGAAGGCAGGAACGGCGACGCGCAGGAGTGAGATGTTCAAAATGCCCCCGAAGACCAGGGCGTTCGATAGCAGCTCATGGCCACAGCTGCGACGTCAGCGGGCCTTGGGGGCCAAAGCGACTTCTGTGCTACGCCATCGCGTGACCTTGACGATGCAAGGAAAGCTTCGGCTTTCCACACGCGCGCGCACCAGGCGCCGACAGCTTGGGCGCGAGCGGGCGTCACATGACGGTATCAGTTGGTTGTGATCGAAAGGTCAACCTCAATGCTGTGTGATTGTCGTGGAATGCGCCATCCTGAGAGGATTTTCGAGAGGCAGCGTTTGATGGAGCAATCCTGCTGAGTTTGTTTGCAGAAGTCGCCAGAAAGACGAACATTTTTCAGCTCGTTGTGGTCGCCAATATCCGCAGCAACATGGGCAACAATGGCGTAGTCATCGTGCCAAATGCAATCCAGCAATGGTCGACTGATTTGGGTCAGTGACGCCATCGCCTCAGGCGCGGCTTCGCCGGTCGTGACGACCGTGGGCGGCTTCGGATCGCCTGGAATCGGCTCGCGTGGCGTGACCATCAGGCCATTGTACGAGAAGAAGAGATGCTCCATGGTGCCACTGCCAAACAGCTCGAACCAGAGGATGTCTTCTGGCAAGATAACGTCCATTTCAGGGTCTTTTATTTTCCATGTCTTCGCTGTTGTGTCGATGGTGACTTCTCGTGTGCCGAAACCGCAGAGTGTAAACGACGTTGGTGGCGTGCCATCAGCAGGAGACCAGTCGTTATCCTCTACTGGGTCATCCACGTGTTTGCAGAGCGTATCGATCTGGTCGGTCACCAGTCTGGTGTGCGCTGCTTTTCCCAGTTTGACGAACAACGACGGCGCTGTGTCCGGGCTTGTGCGGGCCAGGACCCACGCGGCGGCCGCTGCCCGATCGCGCTTGAGGTCGGGGGCCTTGCCCGGGGGGGCCACAGCGGCAGCGAGAATCTTTCGCAACGCGAGGACCTCGACGAGGTCGCTCATGCCGTCGGCGCGCTCAAGGAACAGTTCGTCGCGCAGCGGCGGCGGCATCACGCGAACCAGCTCCGCCACCTCGTTGTAGCGAACGACACCGCCGTCAAACTCGGCCCCGACGGGGTCGGGCGCCTGCGGTTTTGGCGCCCGCAACGGGACCGCGAGTGCCGCGACAACACCGATCGCCACGACCGAAACCAGCGCGAGAACGACCCGCTTGAAGCGCGGCTTCTGCTCGACGGCTGGAAGCGCAAAGACGGCGGTACTCGTTTTTGCATCAGGTCCCAGGCCACACCGCGGGCACAGCGGTCTGGAGTGCGTACAGCGCTTCTTCCATCGATCGATCGACCGATCCCATTCGCGATCCGGCGTGATCTGACTGTGTGATGCCTGCTCCGCTCTCCCTCGACCTTCGTAAACGCATCTTCGCCTTCCGTGAGAGGACT
>JBIKRQ010000626.1:0-2789 GCA_044349155.1 Myxococcota bacterium | reverse complement strand
GACCAACGCCGAGTACGGCCCCCTGGCGATCGGCATCGACCGAACGCGACAACATCGACGACGCTGACGGCGAAAACACGCCCGAGCCCGCCGCCACGACGACGTTGAGCGCGATCATCGCCGCGATCGGCAGGGTGCCATTGCGCGTCAGGCCGAGGGCCGCCGTACCAGCGAAGCCGAACGCCACGAGCAACGCCCCCGCCGCCAACAACTGTTTCTCGTTGAAGCGCGCGCGCAACGGTCGGATCAAACCACCCTGCACAAGCACCGCCGTGACCCCGACGCTGACGAGGACGAACATCGCCAGCCTCGCCGCAAGCTTGTGGCCTTCTTCGGTGCCAAAGAGGTTGGCTGGCACGAACTGGCGCTCAACGAACAACGAGAGTGCTGCTTCCATGAGCGAAAAGCCGATGCCGAACACGAGGTTCATCACGAGCAGTGGCGCCACCGACTCGATGGCCATCGCTTCGCGCACCGCAGCGATTGGAAAGACGCTCCGGCGGCCATGGCCGTCGGCCACGACGTCGACGGCGGTGGACTTCACGCGGCTTTCGGGCAGCAGGAAGAACGCGGCGAACCAGTTCACAACCGCGAGGCCCGCAGCGATCAACGCCGGCACGTGGGCACCATAGAGGCTGCCAAAAACACCGCCGATGACGGGGCCGAACAAGAAGCCGAGGCCGAACGCGGCGCCGACGATGCCCATGCCGCGCGCGCGGTCTTTGCCGGTGGTGACGTCGGCGACGACGGCCTGGACCGTGCCGAGGTTGGCGTTGCCGAAGCCCGCCACGAGGCGCGCGAGCACGAACATCCACAGGCCGTTGGCCATACCAAGGATGAGCCAGCCGATGCCGCCGAACAGCACTGACGTGAGGATGACCGGACGACGACCGATGCGGTCGGACAGCCGGCCCCAAAACGGCGCGAACAGAAACTGCATGAGCGAGTAGCAAGCGCCGATGAGCGTGACGACGGTGGCCGAGGCGCCGAAGCTCTCGGCGTAAAACGGCTGCACCGGCAGGATGATCCCAAAGCCCAGCAGGTCGAGAAACAGCGTGAGGAACACCACCCCCATGATGCGGCGCTGGCGCTGCTTGTGGGCGGGATCGTCGACGTCGGCGGCTGGGTTTGGTTGCACGGGATTGCTATGCCGCTGCCGATCGCACTGCGCAAGACGCACCAATGCCAATGCTTGCGCGTATGCTGCGCAGACCGTTTACCGCCGAGGAGTTCAATGGGTACGTCGCGTCGTCGCTCTGAGCAGCTGTTTGCCTCCGCCAGCGAAGTGCTGGTGGGCGGTGTGAATTCTCCTGTGCGCGCGTTTCGTGGCGTGGCCCTCGACGAGCCCCACAAGAAAACCCCGCTGTTCATCGACCGCGCCGAAGGCCCATGGCTCTACGACGTCGATGGCAATGGCTACATCGACTACGTGCTGTCGTGGGGACCAGCGCTGCTCGGCCACGCCGACCCAAAGGTGCTCGCCGCGATTGGTGCGCAGGCGCAAAAGGGCACGAGCTTTGGCGCCCCGTGCGGCCTCGAAGAAGAGCTCGCGCGGTTGGTGATTCGGGCGTTTCCGTCGGTGGAGAAGTTGCGGTTCGTCTCGTCGGGCACCGAGGCCACGATGTCGGCACTGCGCCTCGCGCGCGGCGTGACGGGGCGCGATGGCCTGATCAAATGCGAGGGCTGCTACCACGGCCACGCCGACAGCTTCCTCGTCAAAGCGGGCTCTGGTGTTGCCACGCTGGGCCTGCCCGACTCGCCTGGTGTGCCTGCTGATCTGGCAAAGCACACCATCACGATCCCGTTCAACGACCTCGACGCGCTCAAGGCGAGCCTCGAGGCGAACAAGGGACAGATCGCGGTGGTCGTGCTGGAACCCGTGGTGGGCAACATGGGCTGTGTGCCCCCCGACGACGGCTACCTGCAAGGCGTGCGCAAGCTGTGCGACGAGCACGGCACGCTGCTGATGTTTGACGAGGTCATGACCGGCTTTCGCATCAGCGTGGGCGGCGCGCAGCAGCACTACGGCGTGACGCCCGACATCACCACGTTTGGCAAGGTGATCGGCGGCGGCCTGCCCGTGGGCGCGTTTGGCGCCAGCAAGAAGATCATGTCGCAGCTCGCCCCCGAAGGGCCCATCTACCAGGCGGGCACGTTGTCGGGGAACCCGCTCGCGATGGCGGCCGGTATCGCCACGCTCAAGCAGCTGCTCGACAAAACCGCCGACGACTACGCCGACCTCGCGGCGCGCACCAGGCGCCTCGCCAGTGGCCTTGCCAATGCTGCCCGCAACGCTGGCCACGCCGCGACGTTCACCGCCGTGGGCAGCATGTTCAGCCTGTACCTGCGAGAGCAGGCACCGCGGAACTGGACCGACGTGAAGGGCAGCGATGCGACGACGTTCCGCCGCTTCTTCTGGGCCATGCAGGAGCGCGGCGTGTACCTGGCACCGAGCGCATTTGAGTCGGGCTTCACGTCGTTTCTGCACACCGACGCGTTGATCGATCAGACGCTGGTGGCTGCCGCCGACAGCTTCGCGAGCTTGAAGTAGCACCGGCTGCTTTCGTGACGACGACACCCGGCACTCCCGGGTTGCTCACGTGAGCGCGAAGGCGTCAGGCTCTTCACCGGACCTTCGCCTTGACGAAGCCTGCGGCGAAGCCGTTGAGCAACGCCAGCATGATGACCGCTGGAATCATGGCGAGCCCGAGCTTCAGGAAGATTTTGACGGCTCGCCAGAAGCCGATGTCGACGTCGGACACAACGACGCGAACATGCTGGTTTGTGGA
>JBIKRQ010000227.1:0-10498 GCA_044349155.1 Myxococcota bacterium | reverse complement strand
TCACCAACGCCAAGGGCTGGCTCATGAAGGCCCAGGCCCACGCCGAGGCGAAGAAGTTCGACAGCGGCGTGCTGCTCAACGACCGCCTCGCCCCCGACATGCTCAACTTCACCAAGCAGATCCAGATCGCCACCGACGGTGCGAAGGGCTGTGGCGCGCGCCTCGCCGGCGTCGACATCCCGAGCTTCGCCGACAACGAGGCCACGCTGCCCGAGCTGGTGGCGCGCCTCGACAAGACCATCGACTTCCTCAACACGCTCAGCGCTGCCCAGATCGACGGCACCGAAGACAAAGACGTCGTGCTCAAGTCGGCCTGGGGCGAGCGCCACTTCAAGGGTCAGCCGTACCTGCTCGAGTACGTGGTGCCGAACTTCTACTTCCACCTCACCACCGCCTACGCGATCCTGCGCCACAACGGCGTCGAGCTCGGCAAGGGCGACTTCCTGCCCAAGGCGTGAACGCTGCTCGCACTTCAACGTGAGCAGCAGCGCGGCGTGTGGCATATCGAGGCCATGCGTCGCGCTTCTTCGTTCCTTGCTGCTCTCGCTTGTGCTGTTGCCTGTTTCGTGGCCGCCCCCGTGCGCGCAGACGACGTCGACCTGCGCGTCGATGCGCGTGCCGCACCCGGGCAAACACCAAAGCTCACGCTGGTGATCAACAAGGACGTCACCAGTGCGTCCGTCGAGCTCGTCGCTGGCAGTGCGAAGCTGAAGCAGAAGCAGGGCCCGCAGGCGGCTGGGGGCACGATCGAGTTCGCGCTGCCGCACAAGGCGGCCGGTGTGCTCACGTGGAAGGGCAGCCTCGACATCGCCTTCGCCGACGGCACCACCGCCGGCATGCCGCTCACGTTTCAAACCGAGGTGTTGTCGGCGAACTTCACCTTCGGCTTCAACAAAGACGACCTCGACCTCAACAACGACAAGCTCACGTTCAAGAGCGAGCGCGCCACCTCACGCGTCGAGATCGAGGTCTACGGCGACGACGACGACCTGCTCGCGTCCTCGGCCATCGACTACCCCGAGCCTGTGCCTGCCGGCCAACCGGTGGCCGTGACGTGGAATCCAAAGACGCGCGCCGAAGTGCTGCGCATTCGCCTCATCGCGCACGACGAGAAGGGCGCGTTTCGCTCGCTCGATTCGTTCCCGTTCACGATCACCATCCCCCACGACGACGTCGTCTTCGACAGCGGCAAGAGCACCATCCGCGCCGATCAAGAACCGAAGCTCGCGGCCACGATCCCCGAGATTGAAAAAGCGACGAAGCGCTATGGCCGCGCGGTGAAAGCCGCTGGCGTCGTCGTGCGCTTGTTCATCGCCGGCCACACCGACACCGCGGGTCCCGCGTCGTCGAACCAGGCGTTGTCGCAGGCGCGCGCGGTGGCGATCGGCAAGTGGTTCAAGGCCCACGGCGTGGCGGTCAGCGTGCACGCCCGCGGCTTTGGCGAAAGCCTGCTGAAGGTCGAAACCCCCGACGACACCGACAACGAACAAAACCGCCGCGTCGACTACGACATCGCCGTCGACAGCCCCACGGGCTCGTTGTCAGGCTGGACCGCGATTCGCTGAGCCGCGAACATCATTGCAACCAGAAGTTGCAATCGTCTGGGTGAGCGTTGCAACCATGAGTTGCATTGCGGTGCGGGTGTTTCGACGACGTCGGTCTGCTACTTCGGCGCGTTCTTCGCGGCTTCAGCAGCCGCCTTGGTCGCGTTGCTCTTGCGGTACAGGCGCTTGCGTTGCCCGTGACGGAACGCCTTCACGGCGAAGCCAAACACGCCGATGAAGAAGCCCATCGCGTACACGCTCTTGCGCATCACGCGCGGGTCGCCAGCAGCAGGCCCGCTCGAGGTGCTGTCGCAGCTGCAGCCCGGGTCGATCACGTCGTCGTCGCCTGGTTCGCCTTCGCCCTCACCCTCGCCTTCACCTTCGGCGGGCAACGGCGGCAACGCGGTGTTTTCGAGCTGCAAGCGCACCGGCGCAAACACGGGTTCGTCGTCGACGTCAGCAGCACTCACATCGCAAATGCCGAGCACCACATCAGCGCCCGCGGGTACGGTCACGCTGTGGTCGACCACGCTCGATACCGCAGCATCGCTGCGCGTGAACGCACCATCGATGACGACGACAAACGACACCGCCAACGCATGACCAGCAACGCTCTCGACGTGCACGACCAACGGCACATCGCTCGTGGTCGCCGTCGCGGTGCCCACGTAGCAGCCGCCCACAAACGGTCCCTCGCTGCTGATGGTGGTGCGCTCGACACCGCGCAGCGCGTCGAGGTTCAATCGACGTCCACGCAGCCCGGCATTGCCGCCCAACGCGTAGGCGGCAGGCCCTTCGTCGTCGACGGTGAGTGGTGGGGCCAGCGCGCGCCAGGCGAAAAAGTCGCGCTGCACGTCAGCCAACGCGGCCACGTCGCTCAGTGCGGAGCCCCAATCGGGCGTGTTCACCACCACCGCGTCGTCGCCCGCGCCCGTCGTCGTGTGGCCTGCCGCGGCCGTCCACAGCTGCCGCAAGAACGTGCCGTCGCCGCTGCCGTACGTGTCGTCGAGGTAGAGCGCGAACAACGCCGCGCCATACTCAAGCCGCGGGTCTGTCGACGTCGAAAATGCCGCAAACGCCGCACCATCGGTCCACAACGGTGCCTGCGGTTGCGACTGAAACGGCGGCAACGCGTCCTGCCACGACGTGAACTCGGGATGCCCGCGCACCTCGAAGGCGACAGCGGTGGCCTCCGACCACATCACGCTCTCGTGGGCGTCGATCGCGTACTGCAACGCGTGCTGAAACTCGTGGTGCAGAGCAGCCGCGAACACCTCGAACGTTGCGTCGGGGTTCACCACGATGAACACGGGGCGACGGTCGTGGTCGGCCGCGTCGTCGACGTCGTCGCCCGCCACCGTGATGGCCGAAATGCCCTGCGGCAGTGGTGCGAGATACACATCGAGCGCGTCGCTGCCGCCTTCGCCGTCGTCGCCGAGCGGTGGGGCATAGCCCGCCTCGACCACCTGCAGCTGCCAGGCGGCCTCGAGTTCGAGCAGTGCGTTTTGCGCGAGCACGCTCGCCGCCGCCGTCGTGCGCTGCACGCGCAGGGGCAGGGTGGCGCTGTCGAAGACCTCGAACACATCGTCGTCGGGCCGACTCTGCAGGCCCACGGCAAACGCCGCGCCCGAGGGCATCGAGCGCTGCGCGGGGGTTCCGCACACAACGGGTGACGACAACGCCGCAGCGACGAGCAAAGCAGGTGTGAGCACGGGGCACATGTAACCGACGCACCTGCACCCGACCACCGCGTGCGCCGATCACGCCGCAGCACCGGCAGATCTGATCCGGGAACCTGCGCTGCGGCCGGCGTGTCATGCTGGAACCTCATGGACGCTGCCCAGCACCCCGCCTGGCGATTGTCCCTGCTCTGGCACGATGCGGTGCTCGACACCGTCACCGTCACCGGACAGGAAGCGCAAGCCTTTACGCTGCGCACGGGCGAGGTCTTTGTCGTCCACGTCGTCGACGACGCCCTGCACATCAAGGGCGACCACGTCCACGCCATCGTCAAAGCAGGGCAGCGGTTGGCGTTGCCGGCGGGCCACGAGTTCGTCGTCATGCCCGAGCCGCGGCCAGCCCCGGCCCAGCGCAGCCCGTTCGCCGTCGACAGCAC
Organism: Myxococcota bacterium; assembly: GCA_044349155.1. GTDB lineage: Bacteria > Myxococcota > UBA727 > UBA727 > VGSZ01 > VGSZ01. The sequence continues at coordinate 6,838 of JBIKRQ010000227.1, read as the reverse complement.
GTTGCTGCATTCGGCCATGATCGCGTTTGCCACCACCATCTGCGTCGTCAGCGCCTTGTGGCTGCACCCCGTCGGCTTGCCCGGCGAGCCCGGAGCCGGCGTGCCCGGCGAAGCCCGCCGTTGGTTGGCATTGCCGGGTGGTCGTGCCCCCGTCGTTGGTCGCGCCACGTTCTCGATGAGCGGCCGCCCCATCGACCTCGGCGAACGCTTCACGCTGGCCGCCCGCACGTCGGGGATGCCCGCCCAGGCCCACGGCCCACGTCCGTCGCTCGAGACCACGCTGGCGGCCATGCAAGACGCCCTGCACGGCGGCCAGGCCAGCAACCGCGGTGACGCCGTCGGCGAGCTCTCGCGGCAGGTGGCGTCCGCCCCCGTTCTTGGCGCCGGTGTTGGCGGGTTGTCGCCGCGCGATCCCGTCGAAAGCGGTGCGGGCAACGGCGTCATCGGTGCTGGCGAGTCGTTGAAGAAGAACCTCCTCGTCGTGCGCGCCGCTGCGGATCGCGAGCCCGCGCAACCGCTGCCCACGCGCACCACGTATCCAGTCACCCTCGTCGATGTGCCGAGCGCTGCGGTCTCTGACGACGGCGGGCTGGCCGCAGCCCCCGAGCTCGACCCCGTCGTCCGCGAGCACCTCACCCGCATGATCCGCACGCGCCACAACGTCGTACGCGCTTGCTACGAGGCCTGGGGCCTGGCCGCCGATGCCCACCGCGCCGGTCGCCTCGTCCTCGAACTCACGCTGCGTCCAGACGGTCGTGTTGAGGCCCTCAGCACCATCACGTCCACGCCGTCCCTCGACCGCGTCGGCAGCTGCATCGAGCGCGCCGCAGCCGAGTGGTACCTCGGCGACGGGCTGGTCGACGCCCCCACCCGCCTCGCCTTCCCGTTCAACCTGCAGCCGCGGCAGTGACGTCACGGCCACACGGCGCCTCGACGCACCGTCTCCAACCGCGCCAATGACGCACTGTGCTGCCGAGCGGCGGCCGAACGTGGTACCGAACACACCGGATGGCTGCGAAGAAACCACCCTGGGATGTCCCGCGCACCACCGCCGAGGTCGTCGGCGCGCTGCGTCCCGATGGCCGCGACGTCGACCTCGCGAGCGCCTTCGACGGCTTCGGCCGACCCGCAGCCCCTGCACCGGTCGCTGCGTCCGTCGTCGTCGAACCCGCGCGCATTGAGTTTCAAACCAACGGCAGCGCCGTCAACAGCCGCGCCCTGGTCGCCGACGTCACGTCGGTGGGCCGGCACACCGACAACGTCATCCAGCTGCTCGACCCCGAGGTCTCCAAGGCCCACCTCGTCGTGCGTCGGCACCGTGACGGGTACTTCCTCGAAGACCTTGGCTCGGCCAACGGCACCCTCGTCAACGGCGTGCGCCAATCGCGCTGCAAGCTCGTCGAGGGCGACATCATCGTCGTCGGCAACTCCACGCTGCGCTTCAAAGAGGCCCGCCGAAAAGCGCCCACGCGCCCCGCCGAACAAGCAAGCGTTCCGCCTCGTGCCGTCGACGTGCGCCCGCCGATGAAGCCCGGCTCCGTGGGCTTCGGCAACACGCCGCCACAGCCGTTGACGTCGTTTGCTGAGGTGCGCCGCAGCGACACCGGCCTCGAGCGTGTGCGTCGTCCGCCGCCCGCCGAGCGCACCAGCGTCACGCTTGTGCCCGCCGATTTGTTGTCCGACCCGGGCAGCGACAGCGTCTTCACCGAGCAGCCCGCCGAGCTTGCCTTCGCCGAAGTGGGCGCGGTGCGCGACGAGCGTGCCCTGCAGCGCGACTACGAACGCCTGCGCGTCGCCTTCGACCTGTTCACCGGCATTGGCCTCGAGACCGACCTCGAAAACCTTGGCCAGCTCATCCTGCAAAAGATCCGCGGCGTGCTCGCGTGCGACAGCGCGGTGATCATGTTGCGCGACGCCAGCATCAGCGACGACCTCGTCACGCTCACGTCGTGGTCCGAGAAGAACCAGGCGGTGAACATCCCGCGCGCCATCGTCGAGCGCGTGCTGCGCACGAAGGGCGGGCTGCTCACGTCCGACGCGCAGGTCGACAGTCAACTGCGCCGCAGCGAAACCATCGTCGGCGCAAAGATCCGGTCAGCGTTGTGCATGCCGCTGGTGGCGCGCGACGAAGTCCTCGGCGTCATCCACCTCTCGTCGACGTCGTTGGCCGGCGCGTTTGAGGAAAAAGACCTCGCGCTGTTGCGAGCGATTGCGCAGCCCGCGGCCCTCGCCGTCGCCAACGCCCGCTTGCGCATCAAGATCGAGCAGGAGGCCGCCACGCGTGCGGAACTCTCGCGCTTTTTGTCGCCGGCCCTCGTCGAGAAAGCGGTGTCGAACGAGTTCGACTTCACCAAGGCGGGCGACCTCGTCACGGCCACGGTGTTGTTCTCCGACATCCGCGGCTTCACCACGATCAGCGACGGGGCAGCCCCGCAGCACGTGGTGTCGATGTTGAACGAGTACTTCGACGCGATGGTCGAGGTGGTGTTCGCCCACGGCGGCACGCTCGACAAATTCCTTGGCGACGGCTTGATGGCGGTGTGGGGCACACCAGTGCAGTCGCCCGACGACGCCGTGCGCGCGGTGCACGCGGCCAACGCCATGCGCGTCGCGTTGCGTGACGTCGTCAACGCGGCCCGGGCCGAGCGCGGCGAGTCACCGTTGAGCGTGGGCTACGGCATTGCCACGGGCAAAGTGGTGGCCGGCGCCATGGGCGCACGTCGTCGGCTCGACTTCACGGTCATCGGCGACACGGTGAACCTGTCGTCGCGTTTGTGCGGGCAGGCCTCAGCGGGGCAGGTGCTCATCGACGAGCACACCGAGCGCGCGGTGCGGGGCTCGGGGCTCACGTGCCTGGCCCTCGAGGCGCGGCAGGTGAAGGGCGTGGCGCGGCCGGTGCCGGTGTTCGACGTCATCCTCGACGAGGGCAGCGCCAGCAGCACCACCTCGATGGAGATGCCCACGCTGCCGTACCTCGCACGCACTTGAGCGCCGAGCTAGCCGAGCTTGAGGTGTCGTCGCAGCACCGGGTCGGCGACAAGCTCTTTGTGCGCGCGACACCAAGCGTCGTCGACGGTGTGTGAGGCCTTTAGCGCCCCGTTCACCGCGCTTGGGTTCGCCGACACGATCCAGCCGAAGAGCTTCTCCTCCTTGAGGTTCGAGGGCTGAAGCACGAACTCACTCATCAACACACGAACGGCGCTCGGCCAGCCGTCTTCCCCGCACAACACGCCTGTCGTGACCTCGTCGACGACGAAGCCATCCATGTCTTCTGGGGCGCAGCCGAACGTCGTGACAGTCGCGACCGCGAGCCGCTTCGCAGAGAGCCGCCCCTCGGCGATCCACAGCGCGCGGCACGAGAGCTGACCAGTCACGATCAACGCCTGATTGTCGTCGATGGAAACATCACCCGACACGGTGAGGTCGCCATCGACGAACACTGCAGTGCTGAGCTTCTCGGCGAGGTCCTCAGCAGCGATCGTGACATCACCATCGGCGGCGAGAATCGTGTTGTCCACGATACCTTCGCCAAAGCCACGAGTTTTCAGCCAGCTGAGCGGTTTCAGGGAAAACACAGGCTGCTCATCCTTCGACGTGATCGCCGAGGCCCCAACCGCAGTGATCACCGGACCAACCGCGTGAGCCAAAGACACCGAAGTCGCTTGAGGGGCTACACCGGCGGGGCCACCGTCGCGGGCGTTGCTGAGGGGGCCGTGGGCACCGAACTCGCCACCAGGCCCACAGCACCCGCCTTCGGCGGCATCGCCGACGCCACCATCGGCTTGAGCGCTTCCTTGTCGGCCAGCAGCTCGGGGTAGCGGCGGTGCATCAGCTCGCCGAAGAAGTCTTCGAGCGGTTGGAACTGCTGCACCAATGCCGAGAAGCCCGGGCGCGTCAGCACCAGCACGTCGACGGCGGTCTTCGCGCGCACGTTCGCGGTGCGCGGTGCATGCGTGAGCAGCGCTTTTTCGCCGAAGACTTCGCCGGGCCCAAGGCACGCGAGCAACGCACCTTCCACGCCGTCGTCGCTCGCTGCCACGACGTTCACCTCGCCGCGCTGAATCACAAACAGCTCGCGGCCAATCTGTCGACGCTCGATGATCAGCTCACCTGGCTCGTAGTGCTCCACGCGCAACTGCGGCCGCTCCTCGGTCTGCATCTGGGTGATGTCGCGCGGGAAGAACAGGTCGAGGGTCCAGTCGATCGTCACGCGCAGACGACGCGCGATGCCCGGCAACTTCGACAGGTAGATGGTGCGCCACGCGAACCAGGCGATGAAACCGCGCAACTGCACGCCCATCATGTCGGCGACGGCGGAGCGACTGCCCAACGACGCCAACGTGCCGAGGCCCTTGAACGTGAAGTTCTTTTTGCGCTCGGGCTGGTTGTCGATCGCTGCGAGGATGTTGTGCGCTGCGGTCTTTGCCTGGCGGATCGCGAACTGGGCGGTGGCCGGACACAAGCCTTCGCCCGTCGTCGACGGCACGCCCGCGCAATCGCCCACGGCCCAGTAGTGCGTCTGGTTCGTGCACTGCATCTGCAGGTCGGTTTCAAACACGCCCACACCGCGGCCGTCGCTTTTGCCCTCGACGAATTTGTCTTCGGCGATGATGCCTTTGACGACGGGGTTGGGCGCGTTGCCCACGGTGCACACAAACGTGCGCGTCTTCAGTACTGCACCCGTCGACAGGTACACCGCCTGTGGCGACGCCGACTTCACGCGCGCGTTGAGCACGAGCTCGATGCCGCGCTTGACGAGGATCTCCTTGGCCGCTGCTGCCGACTTCGGTGGCATTTCGGGCAGCAACGAGTCGCGCGAATGCACAAGGCACAGGCGCAGCTCGCGCGGCTCGATGTTTTTGAAATGCTTGAGCACCTTGTGCAGCATCTCCGAGAGTTCGCCGACGGTCTCGACCCCCGAGAACCCACCGCCAGCGACGACAAACGTGAGCAGCGCTGCTTTTTCTTCGGCGTTGTCTTCAACGTCGGCAAGCTCGAGGCAGCGGTAGACGTGGTTTCGCAAACGGAAGGCGTCGTCGAGGTCTTTCATCGCCAAAGCGTGCTGCTGCACACCAGGCATCGACGAGAAATCGCTGACCTTGCCGAGTGCGAAGACGAGGTGGTCGTAGGGCACAGCGACGAGCTCTTTGCCCTCGCCCTGTTCGGCGTAGACAATCTTGTTCGGCACGTCGACGCGCTGCACCGTCGACCACCGAAACTGCGCCTTCGGCACGATGTCGCGGATGGGGTTGACGACGTGGTTGGGGCTCACGCCACCGGCAGCCACTTCGGGCAGCAGCGGTTGAAACACGAAGTAGTTCTCGGCCGACAACAGCTCGACGTGCACGTCGGTGCGCTTGCCGAGCAGGTCGGTCAGGTACTTCGCGGTGTACACGCCGCCGAAGCCACCACCGAGGATGACGACGCGGTGCTTCGCCAAAGAGAGCCGCCGCAGCATCGACGGCGGTCCGGGTTGAGCGATGGCGACGGAGTTCGTGTTTTGCATGCGCGCCTCAAAGGTTGGCCGCACGCTACATCGATTCCGCAGTGCCTGCCGTTCAGCGGGGCGTGAGGGCCACGAGGTGCTCGAAGCGATCCGGGCCGCCGCGGTAGTCACGACGTGGCGCCGACGCCACCGCCTTCATCTGCAGGCCACTGGCACTCGCCAACGACGCGAGCTGCTCGTCAGCGCGGATGCGTTTGCCGCTGAGTTCGGCGTCGCCCACCATCAACACGGCGACACCTTCGGGGTGCAGCACACCGGCGATGGCGTCGAGCATGGCGACCACTTCGGACTCGAAGGTGTGCTCGTGCTGACGACGACGCGCGCCCAGCTCCTTCTCCTGAAACAGGCTGTCGTCGAGCCCGAGGAACGCGAGGCGGTCGGCATGGTGGGCCGTGTAGTCGTACGTGCCGCCGTACGGTGGCGACGTGAGCACCAGGGCGGCGCGGCGGTTCTTCAACACGGCGGGCAGCTCGCGCGCGTCGCTGGTAACGAACGTGGCTTTGCCCGCTTCGCCAATCGCGTCGAACAACGCCTGCTGTTTATCGAGCAATTCCAGCACCTTATCGGAGAAGCGCTCGGTGGGGACAAAGCGACCCACCCGCTTTTGCCCGTTGGCACCCCACACGTCGGTGTCGCCACGGCGCTGCGACACCTTGGTCAAGATCGCCGAGAAGCACACCGCCAACGTGGGGCGGATGTCGCGGTCGTCGACGGCTTCGATCTCTTCGAGCAGGCCGGCCAACTCCACCAGCGTGTGCGGCGCGTAGTGCGAGGCGACCTCGGGCGAGATGTCGGCGCGCACGCGGGTCTTTTTGCGCACGCGTTCTTTGCTGCGCTCGACCACGCCGTCGACGATGTCGTTGACCTGCTGCGCCTGCTTCGGCGTGCGTGCACGGCAGCGCTCGTTGCCCACCAGCCTCGACAGCGGGTTCACGTCGCCACCCAGAAACGGTCGCCCCTGCAGGATCGCTTCAAGGCCCACGGTGCCGCCACCCGCGAACGGATCGACGACGCCACCCTCGGGTGCTCTCGGCAACAACGCCTTCAACACTTCGTGCGCCACGACGGGGTGCATGCCTGCCGGCCACGAGTGAAACGCGTGCGGATACGGGCTCTGCAGGTGATCGGTGGCGCTCGCTTGATCGAGGGCGTTGAACAACGCGTCGGCGAGAAACGGCGCACCTTTGCGCTCGGTGGGGGGCAGACGATTGGCCTGGGCGCGGCGGCCTGCGAACGAATTCATGGCGGGTCTTTCAACTGTTTCGGCGTGTCGAAAACACGAGGGCGGCGATGTCGATGGTGTCACCCAGACTGACCGTGCCACCGGCCCTG
>JBIKRQ010000226.1:0-10526 GCA_044349155.1 Myxococcota bacterium | reverse complement strand
CAGCTGAGCGTTCTCAGCTTTCAGCTGAGCGTTCTCGGCCAGGAGGTCATCGATGCCCATGTCTGGCTCAGATCACGATCGCCGGCGGTTGGGATCGGTCATCCGATCGAGGGGCTGAACGGTTACAGCGGCCGACGGCCGTCGGCTTGCCCAGCAGACGAATCGAACAAGTCTTCGATTCTGCGATCTCCACGAAAAACGGACGTGCGGTCCTGGGCCGTGGGCCAAGTCACACCGCGTTCTGAAGCGGCAGCGCCCGGTCTGCCTGAAGCTTTGTCTTTCGTGCTCCGTGCGGGTGTGCTCTTTTCAGGTGTGTGAAACGGCGAGCAGTGTGCTTGAGTTGTTGTTGCTCATAGGCTTGAGAACCACGCGGCCAGCGCAGTGTGTGATTCAACATCGAGGTCGAGCCCATAGCGGTGGCCGCCACGTCGTCGTGGATCGAGCAGCGCTTCAAGGCTGCCCACGCTGCCGTCGTGCAGCAGCCGCTGTCGTGTGCCCACGCCGCGCAACGACGTGATGCGATAGCTGCCCGTGCCGCGCTCGCGCGATCGCGCAAGGGTTTCATCGGTGCCCACCACGTCGACGTCGACCAGGCCGCCCGCCAAGCCTTCACCGGCGTGGCAGCGGCCACACGCTCGCGCAAACACCCGCGCACCGGCGGCGGTGGTGTCGACGACGGGAAGGGCTTCCCCAAGGGTCCACAGGTACAGCGCCAGGCCCAACGCCACTTCGCGCGGCGGGCGCACCACCTCGTCATGGCCGGTGACGATCAAGGTCTCGAGCCGCACCGCGAGGCTGGTGACATCGCGCTGCTCAACGACACCCGCATGCTGCAAGCGCTGCTGAAACCGCACCGCGCGCAGGTCGGGGATGTGTGCCGGCTCTGCAGCAGTGGCCGTCGTGACGTCGACACGGCCAGGTCCCCACCGCAGCAGCGCCGCCACCGCTTCGTCGTGCTCGGGCGAAGGATGCACGCGCCCCAACGGTGCTTGCGCCATCAACGCACCGAGGTCGAGCTCGTCGTTGGCGACACCGATGATGCTGTTGCCGTCGTCGTCACGTCGGCTGTGGCACGTCGCGCACGTCATCGCCGTTGCCGTCGCACCACTGGCGTAGCGAACACGCACGAGGTGCGGTGGCACATCCGCGGCGGCGAGTTTGTCGACGTCAAATGGCGCACGCTGGGCCGGGTAGCGAACGAAGGCGCGCCGTCCGAGTTCAATCAAGGCGGCACGATCGCCAGCGCGTGCGGCGGCATCCACCACGAGCGGTGCGTCGCTGCCGTCGTCGTCGTTGTTGTCGACAGCGCGCACCGGCGGGTTCCAGACGGGCAGGGTGTCCCAGCTGCGCTCGGTGTTGCTGGCGTAGTGGGCGAGGCGACGCGCGACGTACGGCACGGCATGAGCGTCGTCGATCGAGGCTTCGAGTGCTGCGCGACGCGCGGGGCCCTCGTTCAGAAAGCGCACGAGAACATCATCGATCACGTCGCGTGGTGCGGGGGCTGCGCAGGCCGCAACCCCGAGGACCGACGCGAGCGTGACGACGAGGAAACGCATCAGCGGCTCAGCCCATGCACTGGCTGGTGCTGCACTGCCAGTGGCCGACTTCTTCTTTCCACGCGCAGTACGCACCTGGTTCGCTGCTGCAGTCGCCGTCGTTGACGCATTCGTCTTTGGCGGTGTGACAGAAGTTGCCGACGACGCCGCGGTAGTTGCCGCAGCTGCCCATCGACGGCGAGCAGAAGCCGCCTTCGCCGCAGTCGGCGTCGACAGCACAGTTGCCTTCCATGCACGCATGTCCGTCGTTCACAGCTGTGCCGCAGTCGCACGCAGACTTCGCGCCGCAGTCGCTGTCGACGACACAGGCGTCGTACACACAGCGCGGGGCGGGGCGCATGCGACCACCACCGGTCATCGCGCAACGACCGTTCTTGCCTTGCGTACAGTCGCCGTCGGCCTTGCAGTCGGCGCGTGGGTCGGCGGCCTCGGTGGCGTCGACGTCGCCCGCGACTTTGTCGGTGCTGCACGCCACAGCACTCGCGCGGTGCATGAGCGGTGCGGCTTTCACGGGCTGCGCCACAGGCGTTGGCGTTGACGGCGGCAACGGATCGGGCGTGTTGTGGTCGCTCGTGCACGACGACACAGCGACGAGCAGCAGGCCAGCAGAGACAACGAAGGTGAGGGCGAGGCGCGAAAACGTCATGCACGCATCGTAGGCCGCGCCGCTTGAAGTTCGAGAACGAAACGAGAGCGAAGCGCCGATGACGCGCCGCGGTTTGGTTCAACGAGGGCAGCTGTGGCATGCAGGCGCATGGATGCTGTGCTGCAGGAATGGCTCAACGTCGTGGTCCGCCTGGCCCACGTCATCGCGGCGATCATGTGGATCGGCGATTCGTTCTTGTTCATGTGGCTCGACAGCCAGCTGACCACGAAGTTCAGCAAAGAGCGCGACCCCGCGGCGATCGGCGAGCTGTGGATGACGCACTCGGGCGGCTTTTACGAGGTCGTGAAGCTCAAGAGCCTCAAGGCACTTCCCGAAACACTGCACTGGTTCAAATGGGAGAGCTACTCGACGTGGCTCACCGGTTTCCTGCTGCTCATCGTCGTCTACTGGGGCGGCGGCCGCTCGATGTTGGTCGAAGCGTCGTCGACCTTGACGCACGCACAAGCCGTGCTCGTGTCGGCGGGCAGCCTGGTCGGCGCGTTGGTCGTGTACGACCTGCTGTGCCGCACACCGTTGTTGCAGCACGTGCGCTGGATGGGCGTGGTCGGCCTCGTCGTCATCGTCGCCGTCGCGTTTGGCCTGCTGCAGGTGCTCTCAGCGCGCACTGTGTTTTTGCAGGTTGGCGCCATGCTCGGCACGATCATGGCGTCGAACGTGTTCTTTCGGATCATCCCCGCGCAGCGGCACATGATTGCCGCCACCGCCGAGGGCCGCCCCGTCGACACCAGCTACGGCCTGCGCGCGAAGAGCCGCTCGGTGCACAACCACTACCTCACGCTGCCGGTGCTGCTGCTCATGCTCAGCAACCATTTTCCGTCGCTGTATGGGCATCAGCAGGCCTGGGCCGTGTTGGGTTTCGTCGTCGTCACGGGCGTGGGCGTGAAGTACGTGATGAACAAGCGGCGCAGCACGCATCCGCTGATTCTCATCGGCACCCTCGCCTCGTTGGGGGCGGCCGCCACGATGACCATGCCCGCATCGTCGACGACGACAGCGATCGTTGCGGCACCCGGCGAAGCACCCGTCACGTTGGCGCAGGTGCAAACCATCGTGAGCGCGCGTTGCACCTCGTGCCACGCCACGCATCCCACGAACCCGTCGTTCGCCGCCCCGCCCGCGGGCATGGTCCTCGACACGCCACAGCAGCTGCAGGCCCACGCCGAGCGCGTGCTCGTGCGCGCGGTGCAAACAAAGACGATGCCGCTGGGCAACATGACCGGCATGACCGACGAAGAACGCGCGCTGCTGGGGCGCTGGATTGCTGAAGGCGCTCACATCGATCGCTGACCAAACGACGACGACACGACACGACACGACACGACGACGAAACGACAGAAGGACACGACCACATGGCAGAACAGCTTGCGTTTCCAGCGTCGCGCACGTTTGTGGTGCGCTCGCAGCGGGTGCTCACCGACGAGGGCATTCAGCCAGCGGCCGTCGTCGTCAAAGATGGTGTGATCGTCGAGGTTGCGCCCTACGACTTCATCGGTGGCGGCTACACGCGGGTTGAGGCCGGCAACTTCTTGGTGACACCTGGCATCGTCGACAGCCACGTGCACATCAACGAGCCCGGACGCACCGAGTGGGAGGGCTTCTTCTCGGCCACGCAGGCGGCGGCAGCGGGCGGCATCACCACCGTCGTCGACATGCCGCTCAACTGCATCCCCGCCACCACGTCGCGTGCGGCGGCGGAAGACAAGCAGCACCACCTGCGCGATCAGCTGTTTGTCGACGTCGCGTTTTGGGGCGGTGTCATTCCCGGCAACGCTGCCGAGCTGCCGGGCCTCGCGCGTTTTGGCGTCGCGGGCTGCAAGTGTTTCACCTGCCCCAGCGGTGTCGACGAGTTCCCCCACGTCACCGCCGACGACCTCGCCATCGCCATGCCGATCCTGCGCGACTCGGGCACGACGTTGCTGGTGCATGCCGAAGCACCGGGTCCCCTCGACGCTGCTGAAGCGCTGTTGCGCGCCGAGCACGCCGACCCACGCGCCTACGCCACGTACCTGCGCTCGCGGCCGAAGCAGGCCGAAGACGAAGCGATCGCAATGATCATTGCACTCGCTGAAACCCACCGCTGCGCCGCGCACATCGTGCATTTGTCGTCGTCAACGGCATTGCCCATGATCAAGGCCGCCCAGGCCCGCGGTGTGCCCATCACCGCGGAAACGTGCCTGCACTACCTCACGTTCGTCGCCGAGGAGATCGTCGACGGGGCCACCCCGTGGAAGTGCGCGCCGCCCATTCGCGAACACGCCAACCGCGAAGCACTCTGGGCTGGGCTCGTCGATGGCACCATCTCGTCGGTGGTCTCTGACCATTCGCCGTGCACACCACAGTTGAAGAAGCTCGACGCCGGTGCCGACGAAGGCAGCTTCATGGCTGCGTGGGGCGGCATCGCCGGTTTGCAGTTGGGGCTGTCGGCGCTGTGGACGCAGGCCAAAGCCCGCGGTGTCGACGTCGCCACGATGGTGCAGTGGCACAGCGCGTCCACCGCAAAGCTTGCTGGGCTGGCCCACAAAAAGGGCAAGCTCGCCGCGGGCTACGACGCCGACCTCGTCGTCTGGGACGACACCGCCTCGTTTGTCGTCGACGGCAAAGCGCTGCACCACCGCCACAAAATCACACCGTGGGCGGGCCGCACCCTCGACGGTGTCGTGCAGGCCACCGTCGTGGGCGGGGCGGTCGTGTGGCACCGCGCGCATGGCTTGAGCAGCCGCGGCCTTGGTCGTTTCGTTGGCAATCCGCGCTGAGCTGATGCTGTAAACCTCTGGATCAACACATCTTTCGACGCTGTACGTCGATGTCAGGAGTTGTGGGTGTCGTCTCGTCAGAAGAATCCGCCGGTGTTTGCAAACTTCGTCAACCTCGCTGAAGACCTCACGGGCACCTTCGTGCTGTGGTCCAGCGACGACTACTTCGCCGAGAAGGAGAACCTCGTCCGCCCCGACGCGCCGCAGTTCATCGCCGACAAGTACACCGACAAGGGCAAGTGGATGGACGGCTGGGAGAGCCAGCGCAAACGCACCGAGGGCCACGACACCTGCATCGTCCGCCTGGGCACGCCGGGTGTGGTCCACGGCGTCGTCTTCGACACCACGCACTTTCGCGGCAACGCCCCCACGCATGTGCTGCTCGAGGGCATCGTCGCGCCACACACCGCCACCGCCGACGAGCTGCTCGCGCGCGACGACTGGCACACCATCGTTGCGCACACCGCGGTCAAGCCGCACACCGAAAACGTCGTCGAGCTTGAGGCACCATCGGCCCGCGCTACCCACGTGCGGCTGCACATCTACCCCGACGGCGGTGTGGCCCGCTTGCGCGTGTTTGGCAGCGTCGTCGCCGACGAGCGGCTGTTTCTGCGCCCCGGTGTCGTCGACCTCGCGGCCGTCGAGAGCGGGGGCACCATCGCCGCCGTGTCCGACGAATTCTTCGGTCCGCCATCGAACCTGCTGCTGCCAGGCCGCGGCGTGAACATGGGCGATGGTTGGGAGACGATGCGTCGACGCACGCCGGGCTCTGACTGGTGTGTGATCAAGCTCGGTCGTCGTGGCGTGCTCGAGCGCCTCGAACTCGACACCGCGTTCTTCAAGGGCAACGCCCCCCAGGCCGTCGTCGTCGAGGCCATCGACGAAGAAGCCCCCTCCACGGATCGCCTGCGTACGTTGGGTGGTTGGCCGGTGCTCGTGTCGCGCACGCCATTGGTGCAGCACAAAAAGCACATCCTCGAGCCCGAGCGGCCGATGACGGTCACTCACCTGCGCGTGCACATTTTCCCGCACGGTGGTGTGAACCGGCTGCGCGCCTTCGGCCACGCCGTCGACACCGCCGACCACACCGTGTTGCTCGACCGCTTCAATCGCCTGCCCGAGGGCGTGGCCGTCGAGTTCTTGAAGTCGATGTGTGGCTCGAGCACGTGGGCCAACACGCTGCAAGCACAGCGGCCATTTGCGACGGTGAAGGCGTTGTCGTCGTCGATGGAGCAGGTGTTTTGGACGTTGGGCGAGGGCGACCTGCTCGAAGCATTCGCCGCACACCCGCAGATCGGCGATCGCCACAAGGCTGAGTCGGCCACCGCGTTGTCGGCCTCGTGGTCGTCGACCGAGCAGGCGGGCATGGCGAGCGCGTCGTCGTCGACAGCGGAGCGTTTGGCGGCGTTGAACGCGCAGTACGCGCAGAAAAACGGCTTCATCTACATCGTGTGCGCCTCGGGCCGCAGCTCGGCAGAGTTGCTGCGGGTCCTCGAGAGCCGCATCGACAACGATCGCGCCACCGAGCTCGATCTCGCTGCACGCGAGCAGTTGAAGATCACGCGGCTGCGCCTCGAGAAGTGGCTTGCGACCTCGACGTCGGCATCGAACCAGAACGAGCAGAAAGCGGGCAGCTGAATGGGAATTTCCACGCACATCCTCGACACAAGCCGTGGCCGCCCAGCGGTGGGTGTCGACGTCGCGCTTCGTCGTCAGCAGGCCGACGGCAGCTTCTCGATCATCAAAACCGGCGTGACCGACGCCGACGGCCGCGTGAAGGGGCTCGTCGAGGGACAGCCTGAAACCGGCGTGTACCAGCTGCGATTCGCCACGGGTGCCTACTTCCAGGCGCAAAAGGTGACGGCGTTTTATCCCGTCGTCGAGATCATCTTCGTCGTCGACCAGAGTGGCGAGCACTACCACGTGCCGCTGCTGCTGAACCCGTTTGGCTTCTCGACGTACCGGGGATCGTGATGTCGTCGAGCACGTCGTCAACGTCGTCAACGTCGTCAACGTCGTCAACGTCGTCAACGTCGTCAACGTCGTCGTACACCGTCGTGGCCGAGCCGCTGAGCGCGCAGGCGTTCGCCCCGTTTGGCGCGGTGGTGTCGGCGGGCTTGCAGGCGGGCTCGTCGGCGAACCAGGGCACAGCGATCCGCTTTGATCGCTGCGCCCCCGTCGAGAACACGCGGCCAGGCACGGCCACGCCCAACATGGCGGTGTTTCGTTCGACGGCGAAGTCGTTGCCGTTTGCGGTGCGCTTGCTCGAGCAGCACCCGTGCTCGACGCAGGCGTTTCTGCCGATGATCTGCAGCCGCTTCCTCGTCGTCGTCGCCCCCACCAGCAGCGGTGGCGGCCCCGATGTTTCAGGCCTGCGGGCGTTTGTGTGCAGCCCGGGGCAGGGGATCACCTACGCGGTCGGCGTGTGGCACCACCCGATCATCGCCCTCGACGTCGACGCCGACTTTGTGATGCTCGCGTTTGAAGACGGCAGCGCCCTCGACTGCGTCGAACACCCGCTCGCACAGCCGATCCACGTCGTGACCTGACCGGTCTGCCTCAGGCAGCCCCTCGTGATGCGAACGTGATGCGAAGAGGTGTTGCGCAGCACCGGGCAAGTCGGCACAAGCGCCTGCGAGCGCTTTCGTAGCCGCTCGATCCGTTGGCTCCGGGGCGTTTGACCCCTCGACTTGGAGATTTCGTTCTGGCGTACCGCGACTCATCGCCTCCTCCCGGGGCTTCTACTGGTCCTTCCCCTGCGCCTGCGTCGACGGGCCCTGGCCCCGGCGCGCCGCGTCCCTTCACCCCCGGCCCGCCGCGTCCGCCCATGGGCAGCGGTCCTCGTCCGGGTGGCTTCTCCGGTCCGCCCGGAGGCGGCTTCAATGGTCCGCCGGGTGGCGGCGGTGGTGGCTTCAGCGGCCCACCGGGCGGCGGTGGCGGCGGCGGTCCGGGTGGCCCCGGCGGCGCCCGTGGTCGTGACGACCGTGCCAACGAGCCTCGCGTCAACCGTCGTATCCGCGTGCGCGAAGTTCGCGTCATCGCCGAAGACGGCTCGCAGCTCGGCATCATCCCCACCGACGACGCGCTTCGTCGCGCCGAGGAAAAGGGCCTTGATCTTGTTGAAGTGCAGCCCATGTCGCGGCCGCCCGTCTGCAAGATCATGGACTACGGCAAGTTCAAGTACGAGCAGAAGCGCAAGGCGTCGGAGCTGAAGAAGAAGCAGACCGTCGTCGAGGTGAAGGAAGTGAAGTTCCGTCCCAAGACGGGTCAGCACGACTTCGACACCAAGGTGCGCCACCTCCGCGAGTTCATCGAAGAGGGCAACAAGGCTCGCGTCACGATCATGTTCCGTGGTCGTGAAATCGTGCACCCCGAGATCGGTCAGGAAATCCTGAAGAAGGTGGCCGAAGCCATCTCCGACATCGGTCAGGTCGAGCTTGGCGCCCGCATGGAAGGCAAGCAGATGTTCATGATCGTCGCGCCGGGCAAGGCTCCTGCGCGTCGTCCCATGGGCATTGGTGCCCCCATCGGCGCTCCGGTGGGTGCTCCGGCTCCGTCTGCATCGGCGTCGGCGCCTGCGGCGGGCCCGGCTGCGGCTCCTGCTCCTCCTGCGGCCCCCACGCGTACGCCTGGCCCCTACGCCAACGCGCCCCGCGTGCCGTTGCCGGCTGGCGCTCTGCCCCGCAAGCCCTGAGGCGATCTCGCTACAGCGATCAAGCAGCGCGGCCTTTCGGCCGCGCTGTTCGTTTTGCCCGCCAGGAAGCAAAAACGCGGCCCAGGAGGCCGCGCGTGTACCTGTGGGTGTGTCGCCGAGGCGAAGCCTCAGTCAGCGTGTTCGGCGGTGTCGTCGCCCGAGGCGCTGGCTGTGCCGGGCACGTCGGCGGCGGGCAGGTCGGCGCCCAGATCGGCGAGTTGGCGCCGCAGCTCGTCGGCAGAGAGCTTCACGGTCTTGCTGGCGTCGTCGATGAGATCAGGCTTCGTCATGGCTGTGGACGTAGCAGTCGAAATCGACGACGTCGACGTCGACAAAAGACGGATGGTCGCGCGCGTGATCGCCGCACGCCCGAGAGTCTTGTCTGTTCTTCGGCTGCCGAAGAAACACAAAGGCGCCCACGAGGGGCGCCTTTGTGTGTGCAGACGTGGTTGCCCACGTCAGCGCTTCAGCCCTGGGGGGCGGCAGCGGCGTCGGCAGCCGGAGCGGCAGCGGCGTCGGCAGCAGGAGCTTCGGCAGCAGGAGCGGCCTCAGCGGCGGGCGCAGCTTCGGCGGCCGGGGCCGGGGCGGCCTCGGGGGTCGAGGCGCAAGCGACGTTGAGGGCAGCGGCGGCGACGGCGGTGAGCAGGATGGACGTCTTCATGGTCATGACCTCATGTGCCCCGAGGGGCGGTTGTGAGCAAACGGCAGCACAGCTGACGATGCGGTACCTCAGCGTCAGCAGTTTGGCGGGGCATGTCAGGTCGTATGACCGTGGTACCCGTTCAAGCCGCCTCGGGCCGAACCATCGTCAGAACTGGCAGAGAAATCAAGCCCAACGGGCCTGGTGAAACACCCGCAACCCGCCCGATGGACGTCGACGCGTCGGGCGTTTCACCACAGGGAAAAAAGGGATGGCGCACCCACCAAGATTCGAACTTGGGACCCCTGGTTTAGGAAACCAGTGCTCTATCCAGCTGAGCTATGGGCACGTGAGCCCTTTGTACGAGCGGACCCGCAGATGGTCAATGGCGGCAGCGTCGACGGTGCGCTATGCAGCCCGCGCAGCCGGCGTGGCGGAACGGCATACGCAGGAGACTTAAAATCTTTGGGCCCGCAAGGGTCGTGCGGGTTCGAGTCCCGCCGCCGGCACCAGCACTTTGACGACGACAAACCCCGCGCATCGCACCAGCGGTCGCAGGGTCCGCGCGGGCACTCGAAACCCGCCGATGCGACAACCAGCCTTCGCGACCCGATCGCCGACACCTTCGGGATCTCCGCCGATGCGCTCATTGGGTTGGTGCGCGAGCGGGTGCGGCGCGCCAGTCGGGGCATCGGGCACGACCTTGACGACGCCGCACAAGAGACGCTGTGCCGTTTGCTGGCACGATTCGACGGTGCGCGCGCTGTCGCTGGTTTCGTCGCCCTGCGGGCACGGTGGACGCTTGTAGACGGTCGCCGCCGCCAAGCACGACAGGGGCGAACCGATGCGCGCTACCTCGAAGACCTCGACGTCGTCACGCCATCGCCCGAAGTCGACGTGATCGCCGCTGCCGACGCTGCCGAACATGAACACCGGGTCCGCGCGGTCGCTGCCGCACTGGCCTGCCTCGACGATGACGCGCGCACCTTGTTGGTGGCCCACGACGTCGACGGCGTGAGCCTGCGGGTGCTTGCGGCGTCGCAGGGTGTGAACGTGTCGACGTTGTCTCGACGACGGGCGACGGCGATCGGGGCACTTGCGCGGGCGATGGCCTAGCAGGTTGCTGAAAAAGTCGGCAGTCGGTTCTCGACGAGAAATGAGGTGTTCGTCGTCGAGAGCTGCGCCAAATATCGGGTGTTCCGGATCTACCTGTCAT
>JBIKRQ010000225.1:0-10561 GCA_044349155.1 Myxococcota bacterium | reverse complement strand
AAGGCGAAGGCGAAGGCGAAGGAGAAGGCGAAGGCGAAGGAGAAGGAGAAGGCGAAGGTGAAGACGAAGGCACGAGTGGCTGCGCCTGCAGGAGTTCATCGCCGACGTCGCTTCCGGCTGGCATCGCATTCGCGGCTTTCCTGCGGCTGTTCTGGCGTCGACGTCGCTGATCTGCAGCGCTGGTTCTGCGGGACCCTCGGGTGACCCGGCCCGGTCCGATCGATCCGGCCAGGTGCACGAGTTCGACCGCTCGCGGTCGAATTCATATTGATATTCATGGAGTTGGCGGCACGCCAACTCCACGAGTTCGAGGCGGCACGCCAATCCCATGAATTCAAACACTTGGCGCTTCGCCAAGTGTTTGAATAATCAATGCTATTCGGGCGCGGAGCGCCCGAATCCAGCGAGGGCACCAACTTCAGCGCATGTTCTGCCAGGCGCCGCCGTTGTCGACGTGGGTGAAGCCCTTCGCCTGCAACAACGCTTTGGCGCGTGCGGCGCGGCCGCCCGAACGGCACACCACCACGATCGGGCGGGCCTTGTTGCCGCCCACGAGCGTGTCGACCTCGGCGATGCGTGCCTCGAGCTCGTCGACCGGGATCAAGGTGGAGTGGTCAGCGTGGCCAGAGGCCCATTCGTCGGCTGTGCGCACGTCGATGACGATGGTGTCGGCGGTGCGCGCGACGGCCGCCGCAGGCGTGGTTGCTGAACACGCGGCGACGGTGGTGAGCGGCAGCAGCAACAGCAATGAAACACGTGAAACAAGCGACATGAAACACCTTCTTGGCGAGGAAACAGCCCACAGCGACTCGTGCAGACATCGCGCCAGAACGATGGTCAGCGACGGCGGGCCTTCACGTGCATGCCTGTCTCTTTCATCCAGCGCCACAGCGTGACGCGCGAGACGCCGAGTGCTTCGGCAGCGACGTCGCGCTGGCCACCGGCTTCGCTCAGCGCCTGCTCGATCAAGCCGCGCTGCGGCGTGGCGTTTGGCCGAAGTGAGATCGTCGTCGTCGTTGCGGGCTTCGGCCGCGGGGCGTCGTCGAGCAGTTCATGGGGCAGTTCGCTGGCGGTGATCACCGGGCCGTCGCCCATCGCCATCGCGTAGTGCAGGGCGTTTTTCAGCTCGCGCACGTTGCCGGGCCACGACCACGCTTCGAGGGCCTCGATGGCGGTGGGCGAGATCGCTTCGACCCGACGACGACGGCTGCGCGCGTTGAGGTCTTGCAACAGTTGGTGCGCGAGCAGGCCGATGTCGGTGCGGCGCTCGCGCAGTGCTGGCAGAAACAGCGGGATCACGCGCAGGCGGTACATGAGGTCGGCGCGAAACCGGCCGGCCTCGACCTCGGCGCGCAAAGAGCGGTGGGTGGCCGAGATGATGCGCACGTCGACGGCCACGGGCTCGTTCGCCCCCACCGGCAACACCTGCCGCGTTTCGAGCACGCGCAGCAGCTTGGCCTGCAGCTCCAACGGCAGCTCGGCGACCTCGTCGAGAAACAGCGTGCCCTTGTGGGCCGCGCGGATGAGGCCGAGCGTGTCTTTGGTGGAGCCCGTAAACGAGCCGCGCACCGTGCCAAACAGCTCGGCCTCGAGCAGTGTCGGCGGCAGGGCGGCGCAATTGATGGCCTGCAGCGGTCCTTTGCGCCCCGAGGCCGCATGGAGAGCCTGGGCCACCAGCTCTTTACCGGTGCCGCTTTCGCCGCGCACGAGCACGGTGACGTCGTCGTCGGCCACGCGTTCGATCAGGCGAAACAGCTGTTTCATCTGCCGGTCGCGTGTCCACATGCCATGAAACACCACCACGTCGTTGCTGGCGTCGCCGGCGTGGCTGAGCAGCAGCAGCCAGCCCTGGGCGGTGGGCAGCGACCGCACGTCGAGCAGGTGGTTCTCATCGCCGGGCATGGGGATGGTGGCGCGCACCGTACGCCCCTCGGCGAGCGCTTCGGCGATGGGGCGTTTGGGTCCATCACCACACAACAACACCGGTGCTGACGACCCAGCAGGCACGTCACGCTGCAGCAGGCGCACCGCCGCCGCCGAGGCCTGCACCACCTTGAGCTCGCGATCGAGCACGATGGAGGCACCCGCCGCGACGTCGAGGGCCGCCATTGCCTGTTCCAGCGAAAGCGCGTCTGCTTGTTTCATGCGGTGTTTCATACCATGAAGAGTCTGAAACACATGCCAACGGATTCCATGAAACATCTGCCGTGGTCGCGCCTGCTCGCGTTGGCGGGGTTGCGCGTGGTGGGCACGGGGCTCGACGTGCTGGGCACGCTGCACCGCCCACGGTTGTGGCGCTGGTGGCTGGCGCAAGCACTCGCGGCATCGCCATGGCGTGCGGCGCGCAGTGACGTCGATGGCGTCGTCGACGATGACCTTGTCTACGGCGAGATGTTTGTGCTGCCGACGTGGTTGTTGCTGCGGCGGCTGGGCGTTTCGCGACAGCACCGGGTCGTCGACCTCGGCTGCGGTCGAGGCGCTGTGCTGGTGGCGGGCCTGTTGTGCAACGCCACCGTGCGCGGCGTTGAGCTGGTGCCCGCTCGTTTGCAGGCGACGACGTCGTTGGTGCCCGACGTAGCACTCGCGCTGCAAGACGCCCGCAGTGCTGTGGTCAGCGATGCCGACGTGGTGTGGTTGTCGTGGGCGACCTGGTCGGAGGCCTTGCGAACGGCGGTGACGCACAAGCTCGCCGCCGAACTGCCAGACCACGCCCTGGTCGTGGGGCTCGTGCACGACGCCGAGACAACAAGCTTCGAGCGCGTGCTGCACACCACGCTGTGGTGCAGCTGGGGCCGCACCGAGGTGGTTGTTTCACGACGACGTGCGCGCTGACCGTGGTGTCAGCGTGCCGCGAGCGCCTGCTTTGCGGGCTGGTAGTCGGGGTCCTGGCGGACAACCGCTTTCAGCTCGGTGGTCGCCTGCGACTCGAGCTTCTGCGCGCGCAACACCATCGCCAACGAGTAGCGGGCTTGTACGAGGGTGGGCTCGGTTTCGACGAGGTCCTGCAGCCGCTTGCGCGCACTCTCGAGGTCGCCGGTGAGCAACTCGGCGCGGGCCAGGTACAGGCGTGTCATCGGGTGCGACGTTGCGGTGGTTTCGACCGCGACCTTCAGGTGCTTCTTGGCGTCGACAATGCGGCCAGCGTCGAGTTCGATGACGGCCTGGTACAGCAGGGCCGCGTGGTTGTAGCGGTCGAGCTTGAGCGCTTTTTCAAACAGGGCGGTGGCCTTGTCGCGCTCGCCGGCGTGGAAGCGGATGACACCCTCTGACGATGCTTTGAGCGAGCCGAGACTCTCGTCGTTCGGATCGATCTTCGCGTCGCGAAACACGTTGGCCCAGGCGACAAGGTCGCTCTTTGGCGTGGGGTAGTCGGTGACGACCTGGCGGTCGGCGTCCCACGCGGGGTCGTTGGCGAGGGCACGGCGCATGATGGTCATCGCCGGGGTGGCCTTGCCATTTTTCATGTGCAGTGCGGCGAAGGCGAACAAGGCGCGGACGTTGCGCGGGTCGTATTCGATCACCTTCTCGAAGTTGCGCGTGGCGTTGGCGTCGTCGCCGCCCAGGGCCTGCACGCCGGCGAGTTCAGAGCGCACCACGGTCTCGTAGTCGGTGTCGCGCTGCTCGGTGGCGCGGGTGGCCTGCTCGAGCGATTTGCGTGCGTTGTCGAGGTCGCCCTTGTGCGCGTAGGCCCGGCCGAGCGCGAACAGTGCCGACGGATACGCACCATCGGTGGCGCGCGCGCGCTCGCCCAGCGTGATGGCATCTGCGTCGAGGCCGAGGCGCGTTTTCACGAACGTGGCGTGCGCCAACACCGACAACAGCAGGTCGCCCGCAGCGCCCTCGTGCTTGCTCAAGATCTCGCTGAGCTGGGCATCGGCGGCCTTCAGCCCGTCGACACCGCCTTTGATCTGGTAGGCGATCTTGGCGCGCAGCAGGTGTGCTTCGACGTCTTTGTCTTCGGCGTCGAGCAACGTCACGAGTGCTTTTTGCGCCGCGTCGGGGTGGCCGAGATCGAGCTCGAGCTTGGCCATCTCTTTGAGCGCGCCGACGTTTGAGGGGTCAGACACGAGGCGCGCTTCGAGCATTTCGCGCGCTTCTTTGAACGCACCGAGACGACGCTGCGCTGCCCCTTCAATCGTGAACGCCACCTTGAGATCGGGGCTGCGGGCGCGCACTTCGTTTTGGATCAGCGTGAGCGCGTTGGCCGGACTGCGCTCGAGTTCACTGCGCGCAAGCACGACCAGCGTGGCGAGGTCGCCGGGCTCGGCGGCGCGGGCGCGGGTGAGCACGCGTTGGGCGTCGTCGACGTCGCCAAGGGCCAGCTTGAGCGCACCCTGGGCGCGCAGGGCGTCGGCGTTGTTGGGCTCTTTCTTCAGCGCGAACTCGATGCCTTCGCGCGCGCTGGTGCTGCCATCGAGGTCGGCGCGCACCGTCGGCAGGTTGGCGAAGTTCTCGACCCAGGCAGCGATGGCCGCGACGTTGCTCACGTCGAGCAGCAGGCTCTTTTTCAACTCCTCGTCGGCCTTGCGATAGCCAGCGGCGGTGTCGAGCTGCATCTGCTTTTTGCCTTCGACGAGGTGCTCCTGGGCGGTGCCCTCGACGTCGGGGAACTGGCGCTGCCAGATCGGACGCACGCGACGCAGCGGGTTCACGCCGGCTTCGCTTTGCTTTTCAAACAGCTCGGGCATGAACGTTTTCAGGCCAACGCCAACGCCCAGCACGACGACAACGCCGGCGATCGCGGCCAACACCGGGCGGGGCAGCGACAGGCTGAACCCCGTGGCGCGGGCACCACTGACGCGCGGTTTCTCGGCGGTGGCTTTTTGCGCGACGAGGACAACGCTCAAGGCGGCGTGCTCGCGCGCGGGTTTCAGCGGCTCGCCAGCAGGGGCGCACAGGTCGTCGGGGCGGACGGTGCCGGCCTTCAGGCGCTCGCGCAGCTCGGGCAGCTCAAGGGTTTCGTCGCCGACCGCGGTGCGCAGGGTCCAACCGCCCGGCATCGCATCGGAGAACGCGCCACCAGAAATGCTACCGGGGGCGGGTGCGAACGGGTCGGACCTTTCCGGTGGAGGTGGGGGCGGCAACGACATCGAGGCGAACGGGTCGTCGTTGGGCGCTGGCGGAGGCTGGGGTGCTGGGGCCGGGTTGCCCAGTCCGGCAAAGGGGTCGCTGGCGCCGCCGAACGCGCCAAACGGGGTGCTGGCGCCTGCACCGGGGGCAGGGGCCGCGAACGGGTCGGGGGCGCCGAAGCTGGCAGCACCACCAAACTGGTTCGGGTTGGCCGCTGGCGCGCTGCCAAACGGGCCAGGAGCAGCACCGAACGGGTTGGCTGGGGCGGCTGGGGGTGGCGCACCGAACGGGTTGCCTGCGGGCGCAGGCGGGGCACCAAACGGATTCGCCGATGGCGCAGGCGGGGCACCAAACGGATTCGCCGACGGCGCAGGGGCTGCACCAAACGGATTCGCCGACGGCGCAGGCGCTGCACCGAACGGATTCGCCGACGGTGCTGGCGGAGCGCCGAAAGGATTCGCCGACGGGGCGGGCGGGGCGCCGAACGGATTCGCCGACGGCGCAGGCGGGGCGCCGAACGGATTTGCCGACGGGGCGGGCGGGGCGCCGAACGGATTTGCCGACGGCGCGGGCGGGGCGCCGAAGGGGTTGGCCGACGGCGCGGGCGGGGCGCCGAACGGATTGGCCGACGGCGCGGGCGGGGCGCCGAAGGGGTTGGCCGATGGTGGGCCAAACGGGTTCGCCGACGGCGCGGGGGCAGCGCCAAACGGGTTCGCCGACGACGGAGCAGCCTGGGCGAACGGGTCCGCCGACGCAGCGGGTGCACCAAACGGGTTCGCTGACGGCGTGGGGGCGGCGCCGAAGGGGTTGGCAGCAGCAGCGCCGTCGACGGGGACCTTCTTGACGACGCGCTGGTGGCCGCACTTGGGACACTGGGCACGCACGCCACGTTCGCTGATGAGGCCGTCATCAATGGTGAAGGCCGCGCTGCACTGGTCGCAATCAATCCGCATGGGTCGCAACCTAGCTGCCTGCCATGCATCGGTCCAAATGCATGACGCGATGTGCAGACCACGTGACACCTCACGACAGCTGTCCGCAGGGTCTCGAGGGTGTAGACGAAGCGACGAGGTGTGCGCGATGGGCGATCTGGTGTTGGCGTGCGACGACGAGGCCTTGAAGGCACGCATCACCGCCGGCGACAGCGATGCGCTCGACGCGTTGTTTCGCTGCTCGAAGGACGCGCTGACGCGCTACCTGCGCAGCCGCTGCGGCGATGTGACCGACGCCGACGACGCCCTGCAAAACACGTTCGAAAACGCCACGCGCTTCCTCGAGGGCTACCGCGGCGACGCCAGCCCCCGCGGGTGGTTGTTTCGCGTCGCTGCCAACGCCTGCACGCGCATGCGGCGCGGCAAGAAGAACGCGACGTCGTTGCACGTGTCGATCGACGACCGCGAACTCGCCGATGCGAGCCTGCCCGATCCCGAAGCGCGCGTGCTGTCGAAGGCCGACGCTGTGTTTGGTGCCATTGGCCAGCTCGAGGCCACCGACCGCGCGATCATCCTGCTGCGCGACGGCGACGGTTTGTCGGCCCGCGAGACGGCCGCAAAGCTCGGGCTCACCGAAGGGGCTGTGAAGTCGAGGCTGTTTCGCGCCCGGCAGTTCGTGCGTGCTGCTGTGGCGTGACGCTCAGGCAAAGCCACGACGACGACGCCACCACCACTCCAGGCCCGCCAGCACGACGACACCAGCAAGGGCCCACGCCGAGTTCCACAACGGCTCGGTTTTTTGCCGGTGCACGCGCATGCGGCCGTGGTCGACAAACGGCAGGCCCGTGACGCTTTCCACGTCGACAGCACGGCCACCGCTGGCACCGGCCATCGCCGCGAGGATGTCGGGGCGCGCTTCGGCGTGCAGGCGTTCGAGCGACGCGGTGCGCACCACGAAGACATTTTCGTCGACGCCGACGAGGTTGCCGTCTTTGGTGACTTCGACTTTGACGCGCCAGGCGCCGGCACGATCGGGATGAAGCACCACACGCGCCAGGCCATCGGCCGCCGTCACGACAGGGGCCGGAGGCACAAGTGCAGCGCCATTGCCACGCGCATCGGCATCGAGCGGTACCAGCGTGACGACGACGTTGGCGCCCTCTTCGGGCTGGTAGTTCGCGTTCTGTGCGGCCACGAGGGCCGTGACCGCAGCCCCTGGTTCAACGCCGCGCGCGTCGGCGTCGAGGCTGAGCTTCACGCGGCTGAGTTCGGGGTCGCGGATGAGCCAGCGCAACGTGTTCGCCAGCAGCTTGCGGTGTGCATCGCCACGTCCGCCACCAAGGCCCACCTGCGGCAGCGACCAGTGCCACGTGGTGTCGGTGGTGATGGCCACGCTGCGGCCCTTCTCGACGTCACGCACGGCGATCACGGGCTGCGGCGTGCCGTCGTCGGTGTTCACAAACGGGTGCGTGAGCAGCGCTGTGGCCCCCGGCTGCAACCCCGCCGACAAGTTCAAGCCCTGCAGCTGCGGCAGCTGCGCGAAGATGTTGGCGCCGGCTGCACCGTCGACGGTCCCCGCGACATCGGTGATCGGATGACGACGACCAGCATCGGTGACCACCGGTGTGAAGTCTTCGGTGTCGAGGTGCCCGCTGCCCGCACGCAGCGTGACGGGGAGGACCTCGGCGAGTGGCGTGTCGGCGTACTCGCCCTCAGCGAAGCTCAGGTCGCCACCCATCATCAAAAAGCCGCCACCACCCTTCACGTAGTCGGCGACGTTTTGCAGGTACACGCCCATGTTGTAGGGGCGGTAGTTGAAGTCTTGAAAGATGACGACGTCGAACGTCGACAACTGCTCGGTAAACAGCTCGCGCGTGGGAAACGGAATCAGCGACAGCTCGTTGTTGGCGGCCCCCGAGATGTCGGTGGTGCTGCGCAAAATGAAGAACGAGATGAGGTCGACCGACGGATTCTCTTTGAGCAACCGACGCACGAAGCGCTCGTCCCACGACGGGCGACCCGCCACCTGCAACACGCGAATGCGATCGCGGATGAGCTTGACGGTGAAGTCGACGCGGTTGTTTTCAGCAATCGCCTCGCCGTCGAGCACGGGGGCCTGCACCGTGTACAAACGCTTGCCCGCACGTTGTGGCGCAAAGGTGAAACGCGCGCGCAGCTCTTTGCCGTCGTCGGCTTTGTCGGTGAGCACGACGTCGGTACGCGCCACCACCACGCCATCTTCGGCCAGCGTGAGCGGCAGCGAGGTGCCGGTGAAGCCGCGCTGGCGGATGACCACCTCGACGGTCATGGGGTTACGCACGAACGCGAATTCGTCGGCGATGGCGCGCTCGAGCACCACGTCTTTGAACGCGTCCTCGGTACCCACGACGACGGTGTGCACGGGAACGGGTTGCGGAGCACCCAGCGACGACAACCGCTCGCGCAGGTCGGCGGTGAGATTGATGGGCATGCCGGTGGTGTCGGCACCATCGGAGATGACGACGACGCCACCGAGGGGCAACGACGGCGTTGGTGACGACGTGTTCTGCTGCTGTTGCTCGGCGCGCTCGATGGGCAACGCAAGGCGGCTCGCGGGGCCCGTGGCGGTGACCACCCCATCGCGCAGGCCTTTGAGGTCGTCGATGTTCTTGGCGGTGAATGCGTCGTCGAAGAACCAGACCTCGGGCACGAGGGCCGGCTCGCGCGCGGTGACGTCGTCGACGACGGCCAGAGCCGCGCGTGCCGCTTGCCGGCTGCGTTGTTTGTCGCCCTCGCCGACCGACATGCTCGCCGAGGTGTCGACGGCGATCACGACGCGATCGGGTTCGCGTGACGTGGCCAACAACCGCCGACCCGGTTCGAGCAGAACAACGAACACCGCGACGACGAGCAGCACCCGCAACGCCAGCAGGCCAATGCGCAACCGTTGCGGTGCCCCGCGCGTCGACAGCCACGACAGCGCCACCGCGGCAACGAGCGCCATCGCCGCCGCCACGAGCACGGCGGGCGGCAACGTGGTCAGCGCGACGAGGTCGCTGTCGTTGAAGGCAACGGGGGAGGGGGTGGTGTCCACGACGGGGCGAGCATCACCACCTGCTTCGTGCGACGCAAGGACACCGTCGAAGATTTCCACCGCGTCGTCGGTGTTGCCGCCGCGGCGAGCCAATGGCAGACACCGGCATGTCGACGCACGTTGAACGCCCTCGTGTCACCCGCGAACTGCTGCGCAGCCTGCCCAAAACGGATTTGCACTGCCATCTCGACGGCAGTCTGCGTCTGAGCACCATTCTCGACCTCGCCGAGAAGCAGAAGGTGAAGCTGCCGGGCCAGACCGAAGAAGAACTCGGCAAGGCGATCCACAAGGGCGAAATCTGCAAAGACCTCGTCGACTACCTCAAGGCCTTCGACGTCACCTGCTCGGTGATGCAAACCGAAGAAGCGCTGGAGCGCACGGCGTACGAGCTGGCGGCCGACGCTGCTGCCGAAAACGTCTGGCACCTCGAGGTCCGCTACGCGCCCGTGCTGCACACGCGGCGCGGCCTGAGCCTGGCGCGCATCAACGACGCGGTGTTGGCGGGCCTGCGTCGAGCACGCCGCGATTTCGACATCACCACCGGCGTGATCTTGTGCGGCATTCGCAACATGGACCCGCGCGACAGCTATCGGCTGGCGGAGCTGGCGGTGGCCTACAAGGGCCGTGGTGTCGTCGCGTTTGACCTCGCTGGCGGCGAGCGCGGCAACCCGGCGAAGGACCACGCCAAGGCCTTCGAGTTGATCCGCGAAAACAACATGAACACCACCGTGCATGCGGGCGAAGCCTACGGCCCGGCGAGCATCAAGCAGGCCCTGCACGACTGCGGCGCCAACCGTATCGGCCATGGCACGCGCCTCGCCGAAGATGGTGACCTGCTCGCGTACGTCACCGACCATCGCATTCCGCTCGAGGTGTGTTTGTTGTCGAACATCCAAACGAGTGTCGTCGACGATTTGTCGCGGCATCCGCTGCGGCTGTACTTCGACCTCGGCGTGCGCGTGAGCTTGAACACCGACAACCGCCTGATCACCGACACCACGATCACCGACGAGCTGTGGCGTGCCCACGTCGACCTGGGCTTCACGCTCGAGGAGCTGAAGGTCTTGTTGGTGCAGGGTTTCAAGAGTGCGTTTCTGCCCTACCGCGAGAAGCGCGAGCTGCTCCGTCGTGTGAACGACACGCTCGCCACGCTGACGGGTTCACTGCCGCGGGGTTCGGTGCTGGCACGCGAAGTCTCGCCGCACGAGGACGATTGGTCTGACGCTCTGCCGTCGTCGCTCACGGACACCGATCGGGTCTAGCTTCGCGCGCGCAAGCCAGAATCTTCTGGCTTTTCAGGTGCTTGTCGAGTTCTGCCCATGTAGCGATGGCTCCGACATCTGTCCGGACGCGGACGAGACACGCTGCTGTCTCGGCAACCGCGTTGCGCGATTGCTGGCACGATCAGGGTATGGGCACATGGACCGTTGAGCGCCGCGCCGATGCACTGTTCGTAGGCTTTACCGGTGTGGGCGATGCCGTCGAC
>JBIKRQ010000625.1:0-2812 GCA_044349155.1 Myxococcota bacterium | reverse complement strand
AAGGCGGTCGTTCACGTCGGTGATGCGCCGTTGCCCGCCGAGGTGCTCACGCGCGTGAGCAGCCGCTTGAAGCGCGCCCGCGTCGACGTCGCGTTGCCCGAGCGCCTGCGTGGGCAACAGGTGGCAACACCGCAGCAGTTGCTCGTGAAGGTCGCGTTCGTGCCGCGCACCTTCAGCGACAAGCGCGTCGATCCCGTCGGTGGCGGTGCACGTTTCACGATCGTTTCACGGCCGTTTGTCGACGGAGCCACCCACCCGCCCGGCGAAGGCCAACGCCTCGTGTTCGCCAGCGATCAGGTCGGCGGCTCACGCTGGTGCGAGCGCGATCTCGATGCCGAACGAAAACTCGCAACATCTCTGATGGAACTGGTCGGCGTGCTCGACGACGACGAAGCCCGCCTCGGCGGCTTCTCGTTCGCGCTGCGTCGCCCCGACACCGCACTGGCAGCACTCGCAGCGCTGTACGCACACAACAACGTCGTCGTCGCCGTTGCCGACGATGGCCCACGCGTGCAGCGCGCCAGTGCCGAAGCGCTGCGCGTGCGCCTGCACGACGGCACCGACTGGCTGGGCATCGAGGGCGGCCTGCACCTCGACGAGGCACGCCGTGTGTCGCTGCAAGCGTTGATCGATGCGTTGCGCGATGGCCGCCGCTACGTGGTGCTTGAACGCGGCGACATCGTCACCTTCGACGACGAACTCATCACCGCGTTGTCGTCGTTGTCGATGTTTTCGCGCACCAGCGATCACGGCATCGAAG
Source organism: Myxococcota bacterium (assembly GCA_044349155.1). Classification (GTDB taxonomy): domain Bacteria; phylum Myxococcota; class UBA727; order UBA727; family VGSZ01; genus VGSZ01. The sequence goes on along the minus strand of JBIKRQ010000625.1, from coordinate 2,052 downwards.
TGCCGGGTGCTGCGGCCGCCGTCGTCATCGATCAGCTCGCCCACCTCGACGATGAACACGTTGATCGACGTGGCTGGTCTGTCGTGCGCGAACGTGTGGCCGCGGCCGCGAAGCTCGACGGCGACACGCCTGCAGGGGTCGTGGCGACGTTGCGGCCGTACCAGCAAACCGGCCTGCGCTTTCTGCGTCGTCTCGCAGCACTTGGCACCGGTGGCGTCCTCGCCGACGACATGGGCCTCGGCAAAACCCTCACCACCACGTGCCTGCTCGTCGATCGCGCACCGCAGGGGCCGCAGTTGGTGGTGGCGCCAACGTCGTTGGGCCTGCACTGGGCCGCAGAGCTCGCGCGCTTTGCACCGGGTCTGCGTCCGGTGGTGTTGTCGTCGTTCGACGGCGCTGCGGCCCGTCTCGCGGCGGCGAAAGGTGCGGGGCCGGGCGACATCGTGATCACCAGCTACGGGCTGGTCACGCGCGACATCACGGCGTTGTCGGCGTTGTCGTTCACAACGCTGGTGCTCGACGAGGCGCAGGCGGCGAAGAACGCGACCACCGCGCGGGCCAAGGCACTTCGTCGCCTGCGCAGCGCATTTTCCATCGCGCTCACGGGCACGCCGATCGAAAACCACACGGGTGAGGTCTGGGCGATCATCGACGTCGTCGCGCCCGGTTTGTTCGGCACGTTTGCGCAGTTCAAATCGCGCTTCGCCGACCCGATCGAAAAAGACCACGACCTTGAACGTCGTCGTCGCCTTGCCCGCGCGCTGCAGCCGTTCATCCTGCGCCGCAAGAAGTCCGACGTCGCCACCGACCTGCCACCGCGCACCGAGCGCACGCTGGTGCTCACGCCGTCACCCGAAGAGCGCGACACCTACGAGCGGTTGCGACAGGCGATCATCGTCGACCTCGAGGCGCGCGGTGTCCTCGAGTTGGGCAAGAAAAAGCGCAAGTCCGACGAGAAGCCTCCGCTGCTGCCCAACGAACACCGCGTGCAGATTCTCGCGGCCCTCACACGTCTGCGGTTGTGCGCGTGCCACCCCGCCCTTGTCGACGACGTCGCCGACTTCTCCGCCGTGCCTCCCGCCACCAAGCACGAAGCACTGGTCGCCGAAATGCTCGAGCTGCAAGCGCAAGGGCACCACGCGTTGGTGTTTTCGCAATTCGTGCGGCACCTGCGGCTCGCGCAGCGCTTCCTCGTCGAGGCCGGCCTGCGCACGCTGATCCTCACGGGCGAAACGCCAACGGCAGAACGGCAAAAGCTCGTCGAGCGCTTTCAAGCGGGCGAGGCCGACGTGTTCTTGATTTCGTTGAAGGCCGGCGGCTTCGGCTTGAACCTCACGCGCGCCAGCTACGTCGCCCACCTCGACCCGTGGTGGAACCCTGCCGTCGAGAACCAGGCCAGCGATCGCGCCCACCGCATCGGCCAAACGCTGCCGGTCACCGTGACGCGCCTGGTGATGGACCAGACGATCGAGGCCCCGATCCTCGCGCTGCACGAGCGCAAACGCGCGCTCGCCGAAGGCCTGCTCGAAGGGGCCGACGTCGCCGGCCACCTCGACCTCGACGACCTCGTGGCACTCATCGGCAGCAGTCGCCGTCACGTCAACGACGACGCGGTCGACATCAACCTTCGGGAGCCTGGGGCATCGCGACGTCGCCCATGATCGCGCGCGACGGTGGTGCGGCCACCTTGCCCAGCGCTGCGGCGGCGCCTGCTCTGGCTCGGGCGCCATTTCGCCCATCATCGGCGGCGGCGGCGGCGCGCCCATCATCGCGGGCGGCGAAATCACGGCCTCGACACGCTGCTCGATCGTCTGGAGGCGACGGCTCAGCGGGTTGCTGCCGATGAAGAAGGCCACGAGGGCTGCCGCTGCACCAATGCCCGCTGCCATCGTGCCCAACGCGCGACGCTCGGCCCGCTTGAGCGCGGCACGCACGCCCACAGGGCAGTCTTCGGTGAGCACCGTGCCGTCGGCGCGCTGGTAGAAGCGCACGCAACACTGGCCTTCGTGGCGCTCGATGAGAGCCATGGCGTCGACCCGGGTCATCGCCGAC
>JBIKRQ010000224.1:0-10616 GCA_044349155.1 Myxococcota bacterium | reverse complement strand
TCACGCGTTTCGGCTTCGTCGGCTTTTTCTGCATGACCCCGGCTATGCCACTGCAGGCGAGGGCGCCTCGATCGTTCGCCCGATCGACGTCGTCAGCTGCGCATGCTCAGGAGCTGATCTGCACCCGTTACGTCGGATGAATGCCGCGCGCGTTTTGCTTGGTGTTGTAATCGCGACACCAGCGAGCGGATGCATCAGCCGAGAAGATGTTTGCCCCTGTGTAGATGCTGCAGAACCGTTCATCGACCCTGAGAGTGGGCGCTGTGTCGATGAAGCGACCTTTCTCGCGAGCAGTGAGAACCTCCGAGATGGCCAGGAGGAGGTCGGATGTCCCGAGGAGTATGCCCCTGTTTGTGGCTGCGATGGAATCACCTACAGTAATGGGTGCCAGGCCAGAAGCAGAGGGGTTTCAGTTTTTCATGAGTCAGCGTGTACCGCTTTCGACTGAGATCTAAGAATATGCTGTTCACTCCATGTCGTCATTGGCCTCGAAACAGCCACCGCAACTGATGGCCTGCGTTGTGCATTCTCGTGGTCGGGGGTGACGTCGACATGGCGATTCCGTCGAGAAGTGGTGTGGGCCGGGTGTGTCGGCGATGGTTGGTGCTGCTGACGGTGTGGGGCTGCCTTGCCGCCCCCGCTGTCGCCGCTGAACCCGTCGAGGACGATCTCGCCGAGCAGGACGACACGAGCGGGACCATCGTTCGGGGCGTCGTCGCTGGCAGCATCCTCACGGGGCTTGGGGTTGGCGTCTGGCTGGTTGCACTCGGGCCGCAGGGGCGGGCAGGTCTTGAGGGGCGTGACGTCGCGCTCACCGGCCTTTCGGAGCGGCCGGTGGCAGGACTTGCCCTCGGTGGGGCGATCCTTGCGGGCGGAATCGTTGGCGGTACCGTTGCTGGCGTCGGCGTTGGCGACGGCGTCACTGGTGCCCTTGCGGGGCTGGCGGGCGGACTGGCGGTGGCTGCCCCCGTGGGCGTCTTGACGGTCACGGTGTCAGGCACCCTCGACACCGTTGCTGCCGACATGAACACCCTGCTGGTCGTTGCCACGTCGGGCTCCATGGCCGTTGGCGCGGCGGGGGGCGTTGGCGCCGTTTTTGCGGCAGCCACCGCCTGTGGCTTCGGCCACTGCGCCACCGTCGACCAGATCACGACCGGGAAACGGCCGCGTGACGACACCGACGACGACAACCGCGCCAGGCAACGGGCCGCCGCGCTTGGCAGCCTCAGTGCCAGCATCGGCTGCATTGCGGGCACCATGATGGGCTGCTCGCCCATCCTGTCGGCCCTGGAGGGTGGCGACTACCTGGCGGCGGTGGTCGGTCCGATCGTCGGCAGTACGGTGTTCAGCTTCGCTGGCGCGGCCCTCACGGGTGAACCCGGCGTTGGCCTTGCCACCGCTGCGGGCGCCGCCGTCGGGTCTGGAGCCAGCGCTGTCATCGTCGTTGGCGGGGTCTCGCTGTTGACGAGGGGCGTGCAAGCCGTAGGCATCTCCGCGGCGTTTCTGGCGCTGCCCTTGACGGGGACGGTCGGCTCCCTCGTGGTCGCGCTGCCCACCGTCGGCGCCCACGCGGCTGCCTGTGCGATTGGCGCCTGTCCCGCGGACCCGGTCGATACTGAGGATTGACGGGCTCCTGGCGTCGACATGGACATCGCAAAGCAGCGCTCGAGGCCAGCGCTACCCCACCCACGACACGGTCCACTCGCGGGTCTCGCGGGCAACGGTGACGTCGACGGTGTCGCCCACCACGCAGCCCATGATCGCGCGGCCGAAGGGCGAGTTCGGCGTGACCACCGACAAAAAGCCGTCGCCGTTTGGTCCGTGCAACTCGATGCCTGCACCCGCTGGCGCGAGGAAGAAGGTGCGGCCGCTGTCGTCGCTGTCGACCTCGACGATGGCCCCCAGCGCCACCTTCGCTTTGGGCGCAAATGGTGGAGGGGCAAAACCTTCGAGCAGCGAGAGATCGTTCAACGCGCGCTGCAAGCGTTGCTCGTGACCGCGCGCGAGCCCTGATTGCTCGAGGGCCACACGCGAGTCTTCACGCTTCTCGTTGGGGGTTGCGCCTTCACGCGCTTCGATCGCTGCCTCTTGTGCGCTTTCACGCGCCCCGCTCACCGTGGCCTGCAGGTGCGCGATGAGCTGGGCAACGAGGTCGGCTTTGTCGAGCTGCATGGCGCGCCGATAGCAGAGGACGCGCCCGCAGACGAGACGTGCTCAGGTCAGGTCGATGACGCTGCGGCCTGTCGAGACGTTGGCGCCCTCGGCATCGGCGAACGTCTTGACCACGAAGCGCACGGCGGGGTTTTTCACCGCGGTCTCGGCCGACATGCCGTTGGCCGTCAGGATCGCCGGCAGGTCGAGGCTGCGAATGCTCCACGTCTGCGTGGCCTTGTCGCCAGCGTCCATCTGCAGCGGGAAGGTGATGTTGGTGCCGCCGAAGCTCACGCTCATCGTCGACCAGTGACCGCCCTCGACCTTGACCTCGGGGTGTTGGTCTTTGCCGCACAGCGCCTCGACGGGGCCGTTTGGCGTGTCGAGCTCGAGCCACAACTCGTAGCGCGTGGCGGTCAACACGCAGGGGGCTTTGGCGGTGACGACGACGGTGCCCTTGCACACGCTGTCGCCGACAGGGAACGACGCGATCGAGGCGGGGTTGCCTTCGATGACCGTGGTCTCGACACGGCACGGACCAGCGATCGACGGCCCGATCTTCACTTCGACTTCGGCGTCGGGATCAAAGGGCGAGCCTTCGACGTCGGAGGTGCAACGCACGAGCAACTTCACCTTCGGGTGCGAGGGCACAGCGGCGAGGTCGGTGTAGTTCTGGTTGCGCAGGTAGCGCTCGACTTCGATGTCGTTGATGACCCAGTCGTGCTCGAAGGTGTCGCCGGTTTTGAGCTGGCGCGTTTGCGCGAACTTGCCCGAGCCGACGGTGATGTTGCCCCACTGGCCCTGCTCGTCTTGCGTGCGGAGCAGCACCTCGTACTTCATCGCGAGCATCGTGCAGTCCTGCTGGGCGACGACCTTCATGCGACCGCGCGCGCTGCCGTCGCTGATGGCGATCACAGCGCTGCTCGGGTCGCTGCCGTTGACAGAGAGGATGGCGACGTTGGCCGTGCTGCTGCCCGTCGCGAACTTCTTGATCTTGTCGAACAAACCCATGGTGACGCCCTCGTGTGTCGATGCAGCGGTGGTGCTGCAGGGTTCGCAACGTGGACTGCACGGCATGCCGCGAATACGACACATGTCGTCTTCGTTCGCCGAACGTGCTGCACGTCACTGCGAGCGGTCACGTCCCGTCGATCGGGCGATCGCGGTGTCGATGTCGTCTCGGTGTTGGTAGATGTGGGCCATGCGTTTGCAGCGACTGCCGACGCTGACATCGAGCCCCTCGGCGGTGTCGAGCACCACGTCGGCGTCGCGTACGGCCTTGCCGCTGTTGCACACGCCGCTGCCGATGCCTTCACGCTTGCCGCTCGCGACCGCGTGGGCCATCGCCCACAGCAACGTCGTGGGGCTGTCGTCGTCGACGCGCGCCGAGGTGGCGTTGGTGGTTGAACGCCACGCCCACGCGCCAGCCGTGCGCGCCGCGATGCTCGACGTGCTCGACGATGTCGCGCTGTTTCCGCTGCGCATGACAAAGCAAGACGAAGAGCGCGTGATCGCCGCCTTGTGGGCGTGCGCGCCGGTGTCGCCGACGACGTCGAAACCCGTTGATGTGCGCGTGGGCTTTGTCGACGCGACCACCGATGGGCTCACGCCCGTCGCCAACGCCTTTGCGCGCGTGCAGGCCGCCTGGGACGCCGGCAGCGACGTGGTGTTGGCGCCAGAGTGGATGTTTGTCGGCGACGGCAAGCCGCTGTCGCACGTCGAGCACGACGCGTTGGTTCAGCAGTTCAAGGTGCTGACGACGGGGTCCGATCGCTTGTGCGTGCCTGGCACCATCACCTGGGCCGATGAGCGCGGCCGCTTGCACAACAGCGCCTACGCGTTTTCGAACGGCGAACTTGTGTACAGCACCGACAAGCGTGGCGACGGCGGCGACGTCGACATCGCCCGCCACCACGCGCTGGTGTACTTCAGCCGCGACGTGCCTTCGCCGACGTTTGCGTGGCGCGGTTTGACCGTGGGCCTCGAGATTTGTCGCGACCACGGCGATGCGCGCTTGCGGCGGGCGCTGGCCACAACGGGCGGTGCTGACACCGTCGACGTGCAGCTGGTGGTGTCGTCGGGTGTGTGGGTGAAGCACAGTGCTGTGGGCATTGGTGGCGTGGTCGCCCTGGCCCAGGGCGACGGTGTGCTGCAGCACGAGCAGTACCGCCGAAGCAGCGACGGCAAGCTCGCGCCGCTGACGTGACGTCGGTGTTCAGCGCTCGCTGAGCACTTCGTCGACGATCTGCTGGTAGCGAAGGGCCTCGTCGTCGTCGAGGAAGCTCACGCGGCCGGGGCTGATGAACACCGCACCGTTGCCCGCTGAGCAGCCCCACTCCCCGTTGGCGTTCAAGCAGTCGCGCACCTGCTGCTCGGTGAGGCACGGCGTGTTGGGCGAGCAGCGCAGTGGGGGGAGATCGTTGTCGACGCCGACGACGCTGCGGTGGGTGAGCGCGCCGTACAGCGCAAGCACGTAGAGGTAGCTGCCCTCGGGGCCCGGGTGCTGAGCGTCGGAGCCGAACAGCTCGAGGAGATCGGTGCGCGTGGGCGCATCGCCCAACAGCCGACGCCACGTGGCGCCTGCAGGGATGAACAACAGGTTGTTGTCGTTGGTGTAGCCGCGGATGGCCGCGTCGAGGGCGTCGACGCCACCAGGGTATTGGTTGCTGACGTGGCCCGTGGCCATCACGCCAAAGCGCGAGCCTGCGTTTTCCGCCAGGGTGCGAAAGCTCTCCCAGCACGCCTCGTTCGCTGCGCGGTTCGTTTCGTTGATCGAGGGCAGCAAGATGACGACGTCGTAGTTGCCCGACGACGCCAACGCTTGCGCGCTGCCTGGGCCATTGCCCGCGGCCAAAAAGCCAGCACAGCCCACGCCCGCTTGAGAGTAGCGATCGACGACGAGGTTGCTGGCGCCAGCGGCAAACGTCGACGACATCGAGGCCAACGCGAGGGTGACGTCGGGGGGCTGCGGGTTGTTGCCGAAGTAGCCAAGCTGGCTGTTGCCGATGAGCAGCACCGTTTGCGGGCCGGTGGGGACTTCGCCTTCGCCTTCGCCTTCACCTTCGCCCTCTGACGCTTCGCCCTCGCCCTCACCTTCGCCTTCGCCTTCGCCTTCGCCGACGGGCTCGCCTTCGCCCTCGCCTTCGCCTTCTGAGCCGTGGTGCTCGCCTTCGCCCTCTGCGGCCTCGCCTTCGCCCTCGCCACTGCCGCCATCGGGACCATTGGCGCCTGTGACGCACGCTGGACCAGCGACAAGAGCAGCACAGAGGGCGAGTCGAGAAAGCGATTGCATCCGGTGACTGTATCGACGCCGTTTCAAGCTGTGCAGGGCTTGTGCAGCGCTTGTGCAGAACTGGTCCACGTCGCCGCAGGGGCGCACTGCGCCGGTTTTGTGCGCGCTGTGACCTCTATCGCTCAGGCTCTGTGCTTGTAGGGTCAAGGCACCATGACGACCGTGCTGCCTCCTGACCTCACCCCGTCGCAGTTCATCACGAAGCACTGGCAGAAAAAGCCGCTGCTCATTCGCCAGGCGATCCCCGGCTTCAAAGGCTTCGTCACCGTCGACGACCTCGCCCGCTGGTCGACCCGCGACGACGTGATGGCGCGTTTGGTGACCACGCCGAAGGGCGGCCGTGGTCCGGTCAAGCCGCAGTTGGAGCATGGCCCGTTCGATCAGCTCGACGTCAAACGCCTCGGGCCGGGCCCGTGGAGCCTGCTCGTGCAGGGTGTTGAATCGCTGCACCCCGGTGGTTGGGAGCTGCTGTCGAAGTTCGATTTTCTGCCGCGCACACGCATCGACGACGTGATGGTCAGCTACGCCACCGAGGGCGGCGGTGTTGGTCCCCACGTCGACAAATACGATGTGTTCTTGTTGCAGGGCCCCGGTCGTCGTCGCTGGCGCATCGCTGAAGGCGGCAGCAAACAGCTCGATCCCGATTCGGAATTGCCCACGCTCAAGCGCTTCGTCGCCGAGCAGGAGTGGGTGCTGGAGCCCGGTGACATGTTGTACCTGCCGCCCGGTGTTGCCCACGAAGGCGTCGCCGTCGACGGGCCCTGCTACACCTACAGCATCGGTGCTGTGGCCCCCACGCACGAGTCGTTGTTGCAGAACTACCTCGTGTTCAAGTCGCAGCTTGTCGACTCCACCATCGACATGGAGGCGATGTACGAAGACCCAGAGCTGGAGTTGCCTGCCGATCCGTTCGCCCTCGACGACGCGATGGTGGGCAAGGTGCACGGTCTGCTCGCGGAGCGTTTGCGCTTCGATGAAGCCGAGGTGGCGCGCTACCTGGGCCGCCTGCTCACGGGGCCCAAGCCGAACGTGGAGTTCAAGCCGCCGCGCAAAGAGTTGAACGCCACCGACGTCGCCAACCGCATCCGCAACCATGGTGCCTTGCGGCTTGCGTTGCCGAGTCGTGGCCTCGTGCGTGGCGCGCAGGTGTTCATGAACGGCGAGGTGTGTGAGCTCGAGGGCGAAAGCCTCAAGGCCGCGAGCACGTTGCTGCGCACGCGACAGTTGGCGTTGCCGTTTCGTGCGCCGAGTGAGGCGTTCGTCGAGGCGGTGGTGGCCTGGCACAACTTCGGCTTCGTCACCTTCGACGGCGCGCGCTGAGCATGAGTCGGCGGGATCGTCCCGAGCGTCGTTGTGTGCGGTGCCGGTTGCCGCACGCGTTGTGCTTGTGTGCCGAAGTGCCCGCGGTGTCGACGTCGACGGCGTTGTTGCTGCTGCTGCACCGCGATGAAGAACGCAAGCCAACGAACACGGGCCAGCTGGCCGCGCGGTGCTTGACCAACAGTCGTGTCGTCGTCACCGGCGATCTGCAGCGCCCGTTGCCGAGCCCGCTGCTGCCTGCAGACCACCGCGTGTTGCTGTTGTTTCCCGCCGACGATGCGGTCGACCTGCGCACCATCCTCGACGACGGCGATCCGCGTCCGCGCACGTTGGTGGTGCCCGACGGCACGTGGCGTCAGGCCAGCAAGGCACGACAACGCATCGAGGGCCTGCAGCAGGCGACGTGCGTGACGCTGCCGCCGGGGCCACCCACGAGCTACCAGCTGCGCGCCGAGCCCAAAGAAAGCGGCCTGGCCACGCTGGAGGCCATCGCCCGTGCGTTTGCCGTGCTCGAGGCTGAGCGCGGTAGCGAGGTGGAAGCAGCGCTGTTGCGCGTGTTTCGTCTGCAGGTGCAGCGCACGCTGTGGATGCGCGGCGCGCTGCGTGACGACGAGGTCGAAGGCGGCATTCCGGCAGCGGCCCACGCCGAGCACCTGCGCGGCTGACGTTCAGCGCACGCCCTTTTGGCGGCACTTGTTGGCCCACAGATGAATCGCGGGCGCGGTGGTCGCGGTGAGCTTGCCGTTGCGCACGAGGTCGGGCGCGTCGGGGCAGCGACGCACCAGCGCGAGCTCTTCTTCGGGGCTGAGGGCAGCGGGCGATGTCGTCGGCGTCGGCGTCGGCGTCGGTGTCGGCGTCGGCGTCGGCGACGGTGTCGGCGTCGGCGTCGCGGGTGTGGGTGCGGTGGCCGGCGTGGGTGTGGGTGTGGGTGGTTTTGTCTGCGGCGACTTCACCACGGGCTTGATGGACACGACCGGCGCGGCCTCAATCGGCACGCCGGCGTCGACGACGATCGCGACCACGCCTGCATCGCTGACCACAGTGCCCGCGTCGACGATGTTCATGCCCGCGTCGGGTGCTGGTGGCACCACGGCATCACCACCTGCGTCATGGACCTCGATGGCGCGCGGGCGGTTGACGACGACGGCGACGATGACCGCGACCACCACCGCAAGACCTGCAGCGATGAGCACATCGCGCGCAGCACTGTTGGCGGGTGTGCTGGCCATGCTGGCGCCGAGCGACGGCTCGACGACGGCGGTTGGCGCAGGACGCCGTTCGGCGACGACGGTGGTGTGTTCGACGACGTCGACCACGGCGTCACGCGCGGCACTCACGGTCAGGTCGATGGGTTGGCCGCGGGGCACGCCAGGGCCGGCGGGATCGCCGAAGGGTCGTGAGGGCGACGTGAGAAAAGGCTCGGTGCCAGCCACGGGCATCGGTGCCTGCAGACCACGCCGTCGACGTGCGGTGCTTGTGCGGCGTCGACGGTGCTGCGTCAGCTCGGCGTGCGCTTCTGGGCATGGCGTCGACGTTGGCGACGACGTCGGCACCCGGTGGTTGCAGGTGCGAGAAGGACGCAACGAGTGCTTGCTCGTGCGCGATGCGCTCCACGTAGACCTGTTGCAGAAGGGTGCGCAGGTCGGCCTTCTTCGCTTTGGGCCACAGCTGGCTGCGCACGTCGTCGAGAGCGTCGCGGAAGGCATCGGTGGTGGCGAAGCGGTTGCTCGCGCGCTTGTCGAGGGCGGTGGCGAGCACGGTGCGCAGGGCCTCGGGCACCTCGAGCCAACGACGAGGGACGAAGCCGCCCACGCCGACGACCTGCCAGATCTGGTGGGTGTTCATCTCGCCGTAGAAGCGATCGCTGGTGATCACCTCGTACAACATGACCGCGGCCGCAAACTGGTCGCAGGCCGCCGTGACGTCGTCGCCACGGGCTTGCTCGGGCGACATGTAGGCGACCTTGCCCATGACCACGCGCGTTTCGGTGTGCTCGGTTTTGAGTGAGCTTTCCGCGAGGCCGAAGTCGATGAGCTTCACGTCGCCTTCAAAGCTGACCATCACGTTGGCGAGCGACACATCGCGGTGCACGACGTTGAGCGGCTGCCCCGTCGTCGGCGCGCGCAGGCGGTGCGCGTAGGCGAGGGCGTCGAGCACCGCACCAATGACCAGGCACGCCAGGCCCGGATCGAGCGGCGTGTGGCGCAGCGCGAGATCGGCGAGCAGGTCTTTGAGGTTCACGCCGTGGATGAACTCCATGGCGAGGAAGTGGTCGGTGCCGACGGCACCTGCTTCGTAGACCTGCGAGATGTTGCCGTGGTTGAGCTGCACGACGACGCGGGCCTCGTCGTTGAAGCGGGCGATGTATTCTCGCGCATCAGCGAGGTCGCCGCGCAGGGTCTTGATCACGCACAAGCGAGCCGCGTCGCCGACACGCTGCTTGCCCAAAAACACTTCGCCCATGCCGCCACGACCAAACGACGTGAGCAACAAGAAGCGCCCGAAGTGCCGCGGGAAACCCTCAACGACCGACAACGTCATGACTCCGCCATAGCGCATCCACCGTGCGGCGAGGTGTGCGTCGTGGCCGACGACCAGCGCGTGCACGGCGGCCTTTTTCACCAACCTGCTAGGGTGCGCCCCATGCGTGCACTGTGGACAGCATTGGCGGTGGCAGGGCTTCTGACGACGACGTCGGCGTTGGCGGCGGGGCCCACAGCACCCACGTTGGCCGTGTTGCCGTTGCGCGCCGAGGGCTTGCAGCTCAACGAAGCAAACCGCTTGAACCTCATGCTGCGCGCGCGCGCGTCGACCCGCAGCAGCTACGCGGTGCAGGGCGAAGACCTCACCACCCAGCTCGTCGAAGCAAGCCAGGGGCTGGGCATCGACTGCGACGTCAACGCCGTCAGTTGTGCCGTCGAGATCGGCAAGATCGCCGATGCCGCGTTCGTCGTCGTTGGCCGCGCCGCCAAGCAGACGGGTGTGACGGTTGATGGTGTCGAACAAGCACCGGCGATCGGCTTGCAGGTGTTGCTCGTCGACGTGCAGGCGGGGCGCGAAGTGCGCGCTGGTGTCGCCCGCTTGCCCATCGACCTCGAGCTGCAACGTGCTCAGATCGACGCGCTCAGCGACGTGCTCTTTGGCGAGGTCACCACCGCCTCCATCACCATCGATGTCGCTCCCGCCAACAGCCGCGTGAGCATCGACGGCGTGCAGCTGGGCACAACACCTCTCGCACCCGTGCGCGGTGTGTTGCCTGGCGAGCATGTGATCGTCGTCGAGCAGAAGGGATTCCTGCCCATCACGCGCGTGGTGACCGCCGCCCGCGAGCCGATGGCCCTGGCCCTCACGTTGGTGGTCGACCCCGATGCCGAGCGCGTGGTGAACTCGCCCGTGGTGCCGTTTGTCGTCGCTGGTGTGGGCGGTGCGCTGGGCATTGCGGGCGGCGTGTTGATGGCGATCGGCGCGCAGTTGTGGTTCGACCTGCAAGACCGCAACGCCGAGCTCGACACCGCGGTGAAGAACAACAACGGCCAAAACGATCCGGCCTTCGTCACCACCGTCACCGAGCTCAACGCCAAAAGCCAGGCCGCTGCTGCAAACTGGAACAACCCGGGTCAGCAGTTCTTCGTCGTCGGTGCGGCCGCCACCGGCATTGGCGTGTTGGCCCTCGCCGGCGGCGTGGTGTGGGGCACGGTGCTGCTCACGTCGGACGCCGAGTAGCTCCTGCTAGCAGGTTGCTGAAAAAGTCGGCAGTCGGTTCTCGACGAGAAATGAGGTGTTCGTCGTCGAGAGCTGCGCCAAATATCGGGTGTTCCGGATCTACCTGTCATGCGTGGTGAAGATTCGAAGC
>JBIKRQ010000624.1:0-2825 GCA_044349155.1 Myxococcota bacterium | reverse complement strand
TTCGACGGAAAGAACCGATACAGCGCGCCGAGTGCTGCACCCGTGCGTTTGGCAAGCTCCGTCGTCGTCACGGCATCAAGTCCGCCTTCGGTGACGAGCTCAAACGCGGTGCGCAGAATCTCGTCACGACGAAAGGCGCGCCGCTGGGCACGGCGGTTGTCAGGGGCGGGGGTGGGCGCGGGGGTGTTCACAACCGACGACGTGGCGGCCGAGGTGCCGGTCGGCAATCCCCGTGGGGTTCGTTCGTGTGCGTTCGTCATGTTTTGCGTTCAGGACGTAGCACTCCCACAACGACCCCTGTCGTCGACAAACCAGACTGCTACAGTCGCGCCAATGAGCGTGACTGGCACCACACAGGGGCGATTTCGCCTCGAGCGCGAGCTCGGTCGTGGTGCCCATGGCCAGGTCTGGCTCGCCACCGACACCCTGCTCGACGAGCGCGTGGCGCTGAAGTTCTTGCGCGTCGACGGTGCTGAGGCTCGCGAACGTCTCAAGCGCGAAGTGGTGCTCGCGCGTCGTGTGCAGCACCGCGGGATTTGTCGGGTCAACGACCTGCACGACATCGACGGCCAGCTCGCGATCTCGATGCAGCTGGCCGGCGGTGTTGGGCTCGACGAGCTGATGGCGTCTTCGCTGTCGGTCACCCGTGCGCTGCGCATCATCGACAACCTTGCCGACGCCGTCGCAGCGGCCCACGCCGAAAACGTCCTGCACCGCGACCTTAAACCCTCCAACATCAACGTCGACGACGACGACGAAGTGGTTGTCCTCGACTTCGGCATCGCCAGCGCTGGCGACCTTGCGCGGCTCACGGCACCGGGCGTTGTTGTCGGCACGCTGCGTTTCGTTGCTCCCGAGGTGCTCACCACCGGGGTGTCGTCGGCGCGGTCCGATCTCTACGCGATCGGTGTCATCGCCTGGACACTGCTCGCCGGCCGGTCGCCCTGGGCGCAGCACCGCTCCGTCGTCGAGCTCGTCGCCGAGATCGAGCGTGGACCGCGCGACCTGTGCCGCGAACATCCGCAGGTCTCCTCCGCCATCGCCGCGGTGATCAACAAGGCGCTGGCGGCCGACCCCGACGATCGGTTCGCCGACGTCGCCGGCTTTCGTCGCGCGCTGGGGCTCGCGATGTTGTCGTCGTCGGCGGCGCCGTCATCGTCGTCGAGACCCGCACCAGCACAGCACGCAGCGACCCAGGTCGTGCGTCGTCGAGCCATCGAACCGCAGGCCACCACCACCACGATCACGGTGCGCCCGCGAGCACCGGTGCAGCGTCGTGGCATCGGCGTCGGTGTCGTCGTCGCTGGTGGGCTTGCGCTGCTCGTGGTGGGCATCGTCACCGCCGCGCTGCTTGTCCCGGCAGCACCGCCGTCGTCGTCGGCGTCGTCGTCGCCATCACCCGACGCCGTGGCCCCGTCGGCTCAGCCCGCACCGTCGAGTTCGCCCGCCGCGTCGACCGCCGAGCCTGACCCACTCGCCGCCCAACACGCGCTCGAGGAGCAGTTGGCGTCGTCGTCGGCACGCGCGCGAACCCTTGGGCTGCGTCGAGGCGATGTACCGGCCTGGGATGCAGCACTTGCGGCTGCCACCGACGGACTGCGCAAAGACCCGGCATCCACGTCGACAGCCGAGGCCGTGCAGCGCGCGGCACAGGCGATTCAGGGGGTGAACGTCGACATGGGCCTTGTCATGACGAAGCTGCAGCGCTTCAACAGCGCCGTCGATGCCGCCATCAAGCGCGATCCAGCGATGCGCGAGAAGGTGATCCCCTCGTCGACCGTGGTGGCGCGGGCCATCGCCAGCAAAGACGCGGTGGCCGCCAACCGCGCCCTCAACGCCGCCTTCGCGGTTCTGGATCGTCGGTGATTGGTTCTGTGCTTGCGCTCGTGGCGTCGTTGGCCGGTGTCGTCGTCGAGGGTCCGTGTCAGGAGGTCGCTTCTGCGGTGGCCGCCGATGCGGTGCGCGCCGACGACAGCGTGTTGCGCGAGGCAGCATCGCTTGCCGAAAGTGCTGGCGACTTCGAGCAGGCAGCGCGCTTGCTGCGTCAGCTGCGCGAGCGCACCCACGACGAGGCCATCGCTGCCGAGGCTGCCGACGCCGAGCAATCGTTGAGCCCGAAGGCCCTCCGCGCGCCGTGTCAGCCCACGTCACGCCGCGTCGTCGTCGCGATCGACAAGGCGCTGTTTCTGGCACCGAGTGAGCGCACCCGGCTCGCGGGCATCGTCGTCGCTGAACTCAACGCGCGCGACATTGATGCGGTGGTCGCTCCTCCCGACGCACTCCTCGCCTGCGGACAAAAAGAGCGCTGCATTCGCGAGCAGCTCAACCTCGTCGACAGCGGTGCGTATCTGCGACTGCAGCCCACGCGCGTTGGCCCGGTGGTGAGCATTGGTGTCGACGTCATCGGTGCCGGTGGGCGCGCGCGCCACGACCTGCAGCTCGACGCCGACGTCAACAAGTGGTCGCCGGTGCTCACAAAGCCTCTACTCGACGACGTCGTGGCGATCCTGCCCGCTGCTCGTCGACGGACGGTCGGCGAGCGCGAGCGCGAAGCGCGCGATGAATTCAACGCCGACCCGATCATCGCCGGCGTCACCATCACCACGCTCGGTGCACTGGTGGGCGGTGCAGGCGTGGCCTTGTTGGTGAACCCCGACCTCGTCGGCCCGAACAACGCCGAGCAAACCCTGCTCGTGCGCAACGTGGGCCTTGGCGGGGTGATTGCGGGCGGCGTGATCGTCGTCGGCGCGCTGCTCACGGTGGCGTTGTTGATCGACGCCAGCGACTGAGGAATGAGGCCGCATGAGCGCGGACCAAACCCAGAG
>JBIKRQ010000223.1:0-10632 GCA_044349155.1 Myxococcota bacterium | reverse complement strand
ACGCGTTTCGGCTTCGTCGGCTTTTTCTGCATGACCCCGGCTATGCCACTGCAGGCGAGGGCGCCTCGATCGTTCGCCCGATCGACGTCGTCAGCTGCGCATGCTCAGGAGCTGATCTGCACCCATTCGTAGGAACCGACCGGGAGAGGCTGAAGGTCGTCTGGTAGTGCAACGACTTCGCCCAACTCGTCACTTTCAACCGCTATGAACCGAGACGTTCGGTCAGGCAACGTCAACACAATCGGCTCGAGAAACTCATCAATCACTCGCAACTCTGCATTTTGAGGCAAAGTAACACCGGCGAACGGAACTTCGATTGGCGGCAGTAAATTTAGGCAATCCGCCATTGCACTTGTTGACAGCAATATCGGAAACAAAACCAGCGACAACCTGACCAGCATAACACCTCAGAAACACTGTTCTTCTTCTTACGCGCCGGCAATGAACGGGTGGAGCTGCCGCGAGCGTACCAGAAGAGAGTCGTTCGTGGCTCGCGCGGCAAGGACATTGAGGCCGATCCTCAGCGGTCGCCCTCCCACGTTCAGCGTTTTTGCCGGCCGCGCTACTGCGGGGGCCATGTTTGCGCTCTCGGTGCTTGTCGGCGTTGTTGGCTTCGCGGTTGGCGTTGTTGGCGTCGGCGCTGTTCGTGGGCCCGTGGGCCGCGCTGCGCTTGTGGCCCTGGCGGTTGTGCTCGCGCTGCCGTGGGCGCTGTTCATGGCCTACTACGCCCACGTCGTCGACAACACCGCCTACTACGAGTGGCGCTCGTGGCCCGCGACCGACCTGCTCGCTGGACTCGTTGGTGTCGCCGTCGGCGTGGGGCGTGCGCACGCCGCCAGCGATCAACACTCCACCGGCATGCGACGGATCCTCCACGGCATCGGCGTTGTCGTCGTCGTTGGCCTGGTCATCGCCGCGTTCGCCAAGCCGGTGCTGCAGCCGATTCCGCCCTCGTGGATCGACGTGCGCGAACGCGATGGCGTGTGCCTGCAGACCACGCCGTCGACGTGCGGTGCTTGTGCGGCGTCGACGGTGCTGCGTCAGCTCGGCGTCACCGCCTCCGAACGGGACCTCGCTGCCGAGGCCTCGTCGACCAGGAGCGGCACGCTCAACTGGCTGCTCGTGCGCGCGCTGCGCCGGCGTGGCTTTGAGGTGCAGCTGTTGGCCCCGTCGTCACTTGCTGCGGTGGTGCCGCCCGCCATCGTAGGTGTTCGCGTTGGCAAAGGCGCTGGCCACTTCATCGCCCTGCTCGAGAAAGACGGCGACGACGTCGTCATCGGCGAACCCCTGCAGGGCCGGTTGCGGCTGTCGCGCGCCGCGTTCGCCAAACGGTACGCCTTCGACCACTTCGCCATCGAAGTGCGCGCCGCCGATCGATGAGCGCCCGCAGTGGAAGATTCCCGGCGGGTGCTGCATGGTTCGTTCACCATGACGCCCTACATCACCACCGCTGCCCAGTTCTTTGCGACCACTGCTCCAGCACTCGTGGCGTCGTCGTCGGTGAGCCTGCCCGGACCGGTGGTCTTTCAGATTTCTGGCGAGCACGGCGGCACCTGGACTGTCGACTTCGCGGCCAAAGCTGTGCGCGAAGGACAAGCCGCACCGCCCGTCGCCGTCATCGTCAAGGCCGACGCGCTCGACTTCATGGCCCTCGTGCAGGGTCGCATGAGCCCCTCGGATGGCCTGCTCAGCGAGCGCCTCAGCCTCGCTGGTGATGCCGCCGCGATCGGCACCCTCCTCGAGGTGCTCACCCCCGCTGCTGCCTCGCTTTGACCGAGCGCGCGCCACAACTGGCGACCACGTCGGACCGCGGGTAGCGTCCCGGCGTGCGCGTCAAAGGACTCCTCTTCGTCGACTACGTCCGCATGATCCGCGGACGCAAAGACGTCGACTGGGCCGCCCGCCTCAGCGCCGACGACCTCGCCTACACCCAACGTCCCGTCGACCCCGCTGCCTGGTACCCGATGCCGGTGTTCGAAGCGCTGGGCAACGCGATCCTCGACGTCGTGGGTGGCGGTGAGGTCGAACTGGCGCGCGTGTGGGGCCAGCAGAGCATCGAGTTCATGCTCGCCACCAACCCGCTGCTCGTCGAGCCGGGCAACCCCATCGAGACCTTCAACCGCTTTCGCGTGCTGCGCTCGACCTACTTCGACTTCGAAGCCCTGCGCCTGCCCGTGCTGCTCGACGATGAAGCCCTGGTGATCATCGACTACCACATGGGCAAGCAAGCCGAAGAAGCGGCGTGTTATCAAACACTTGGCTTCTGCGAGGGCTTGCTGGAAAAAACCGGCGCCACGCGCATTTCCGCGTCGTTTCAAGAGCGCTCGTGGGCCGGCGGCGCTCGCACCGCCCTGCTCTTGCGCTGGACCCCGCCCGACTGAGCCCCTCGAGATGCGTCTGGTGCTCAGGGCATCGGCACGAGGTGGAACGAGCCGTCGTTGTTGCGCATGACGCGGACCGACGTTGCTGGCACCACCTGACCACCCTTGATGGGCGTGAGGCCCACCGACGTGGGCAGCTGCACCGTCAACGCACCACTCTCGGTACCGACGGCCGCCAACTGCTGAGGCGTGACCCGCTTCATCACTTCGTTGGCCAACTGGGCCTGCCCCTCGACGGTGTTGAAGCGGCCGGCGAACTGGGCCTCGGTGCGCGTGATCGCGAGGTCGGGATGCTTGCCGCGGCTGACGTCCTTCGCGAGCTTGTCGAGGTTGGTGTCGGCCAGGGTCGAGAGCTTGTTGTGCTTGGCGCGCTCGTCGACGAGGCGGAACGTGGTCTTCGTGCCGTCTTTCAGGCTGCCGGTCACCGCGACGTCGAAGGTGGCGGTGCGGCCCTGCTGCAGGCCCTTCCTCGCGGCGACCTCGACGACGTTGTCGCCAAACTTCATCGTCGACTTGATGAGCGCGCCGACCGGACCGGCCTCGGCCGTGGTGGGCGCCAGCAACGTGCCCAGGCCCACAGCACCGGCGACCGCGATCTTGCCGCCCTTGAGGAGGGCTCCGCCAGCGACGTCGACAGCAGCGCTCGCGGCGGCACCACCGAGGTCGCCGTTGGCGGCTTTCACGGCGGCGTCGACGCCGGGAATCACCGCTTGTGCGGTGGCTCCGGCCCCGGCCGCGATGCTCGCGATGCGCCCGCTGCGGTGCTCGACGAGGGCGTTGCCCACCGACGTGCCCGGGATGCCGTGGGGCACCACGTTTTCAAACGCGCCGTGCTTGATGGTTTCGTTGGCCAGCAAGCGGCCGGTGTCGGCACTGGAGCCTTTGCCGATGGCCTCGAGGTGCGAGACCGCCCCTCCAGGCGAACGCAGCGCCATGGTCGCCACAGCGCGTCCCACGTCGGGTGCGGTGGCGCGTACGAAGCGATCGCGCTCGGCGGGGTCGGCAATGCCCGCGGCCGTGGTGGCGATCTCCTTGAGCACCGTCGCGCGTTGGTCGTTCGGCAGCGCGAAGTTGCCGGCCTTCATCGCCTCGGCCTGCAGGCGCGGGTCTTTCTCCTGCGCGTCGATGCCCGCCAAACGCTCGCCAAACGCCGTGGCCTGCGCGCGATGCGCGGGTGTCGGCTCGGTCGGCGACGCGCTGGCCAGCTCGGCGGCCGTGGGCACTTTGACCTCGGGGAGCGCTGGCTCTTTGCGCACCGCGCTCACGTCGCGCCCAAGGGCTGCCGTGGCCGTGCGACCCCGCTCGTTGTTGGCCGAGGCAGCCGCCACGACGTCACCCGGTGCTGCGACGTCGTCGGCGGTCACCGTTGGCGTGACCTGCGCTTGCTGCTGCGCCTGGGCTTGTTGAACTGCGCGTTGGCTGCGGGCGGCGTCGCGAGACGAAATGGGGTCGGTCATGGGCCCGGTTATCGACGATCACAGCGCGGTTGTTTCGCCGTGCTGTGACGTGGGTCCATGTTCGCTGGCGACGAGGTCAGATCACGCTCCACTCGACGCCGGCCGGCGTGTCCATCACCTCGATGCCCATCTCGACGATCTTCGCGCGCACCGCGTCGGCCGCCGCGAAATCCTTCGCCGCCTTCTTCTCGGCGCGCTCGCGCAACAAGCCCTCGATGACGTCGGCCGACAAGCCCTTCGCCTTCAAGCGCAACGCGCGCTGGGTCTCGAGGAAGGGTGACGCGTCGGCTTCGCCCAGGCCCAACACCTTGCCCATCGCTTTGATGTCCCGCAGGCACTCGGCCAACAGCAACGCGCGCACGCCAGGGGCGAGCTTGTTGCCGATGAGCTCCTTCTCGCGCCCGGCCACGAGCAGGTTGGCCACACGCAACACGTCGTTGAGGGCGGCGATCGCGCGCGGCGTGTTGAAGTCGTCGTTCATGCCCGCTTCGAAGTCGGCCCACGGCGTAAACGGCGCGCCCGGCTTACTGAACGCAAACTCCAACGACGGACCATCTTGCGTGGGTGTGGAGGCCAGCACGCGCTCGATGCGCGCCATCGTTTGATACAGGTACTGCACCCGACGTTCGGCCTCTTCGAGGTTCGGGAAACGCACGCGACTGCGCAGCTGCTCGTTGGTGATGGGCAAAAGCGGCTCGCCGTCGGGCGTGGTGCCGCGCGCGGTGCAGGTGTTGCACACCAGGTCGGCCTGCTCTTGCGGCGACAGCTCGGCGTTGCACACGGGGCAGCTGCTGTGCACGTCGAAGTTGACGTCGCCACGGTAGTGCGTGGACAGCAAAAAGAAGCGCAGCGCTTCGCCCGTGCAGTAGGGCCACAGCTCACGGATCGTGAAGAAGTTGCCAACGCTTTTGGCCATCTTCTCGTCGTTGAAGTTGATGAAGCCGTTGTGCACCCAGTAGCGGGCCATGACCTCGCCGTGAGCACACTCGCTTTGCGCGATCTCGTTGGTGTGGTGCGGGAAGATCAAATCCTTGCCGCCACCGTGCAGGTCGAACGTGACGCCGAGGTGCTTCTTGCTCATCGCCGAGCACTCGATGTGCCAGCCCGGGCGACCCTGCCCAAACGGCGAGGCCCACGACGGCTCACCCGGCTTGGCCGACTTCCACAACGCGAAGTCCATCGGGTCTTCTTTGCGTTCATCGACGGCGACGCGGGCCCCGGCCTGCAGGTCTTCGAGGTGGCGCCCCGACAGCTGCAGGTAGCGCGACGACGCCATGTTCTTCACGCGGAAGTACACGTCGTTGCCCGCACCCTCGACGCTCGACGACGTGGGCACGCGGTAGGCGAAGCCCTTTTCTTCGAGCTCGCCAATGAAGTCGACGATCTCGCCCATGTGGGTCGACACGCGCGGCTCGACGTCGGCGGGGCCAACGCCGAGGCGGCCCATGTCGACGTGGAATTCGTCGGCGAAGCGCGAGGCCAACGTGATGGGATCTTCGCCACGCTCATTGGCGCGACGGATGATCTTGTCGTCGACGTCGGTGAAGTTGCGGACGTAGGTGACCTGGTGGTCGCGGCGCAGCCAGCGCACGATGGTGTCGAACACCACGTACACGCGGGCGTGGCCGACGTGGCACAGGTCGTAGACGGTGACGCCACAGACGTAGACGCCCAGCTTTCCCGGCCGCAGCGGCACGAGCTCTTCTTTTTCCCTCGTCAGCGAGTTGTACAATCGGACCGTCATGCACGGGGCCATACCCTGTTTTCGTCGGGTGCGCCGCAGGGATCGACGACGCTTGGCTTCTCGGCATCAGGCAGGCAGACGTCGTCCCCCGAGACTCGCGTTGGCGACAAACCCAAAGCGGGTCCTTCGGCAAAGGCGAGGACCTGATGATTCGAGTGTTTTCAGCGTGTGTGGTGTCCGCGGTTCTGAGCTGTCTTGGTTGCGCGAGTTCGCGGTACGAGGCTCGAGAGTCGGCAACCCGAGCTGCGTTTGCGCCGTTGACCGGAGAGCTGGTGGCGACGACCGGAGCCACCTACCAGGGCCTCGAGTTCCCCTACTTTCCGCCGCGTTTCGGCGCTGGCACTTTGTTCCTCTTCCCCGACCACCTCGGCTTCCGGCCGAAGGCCGCACGCGACTACCAGGTCCCGTCGGCGTTCCGCTGTGCGGAGATCGAGGCTGTGGAGCCGACGACCAACTTTGGGCGGCCAGCCCTCGTGCTGCGGCTCGCCGGAGGCGAAGAGGCGGTCTTCATTTTCGCGCTCGTCGGTGGCAGCCGCGATGAGTGGGTGAAGCTCCTGACTGAACGATGCACGCACGGCGCAAGCAAAAGGAGCGACGCGGGATGAGCGCTTGCCCGCAGGGGCGCTCAGTCCCACCAGAGTGCGATTTCGCCGGCTTTCAGCATCCTTTTGATGTCGGCTATTCCCACTTCGTCAGCGTTGAGGTTTGCGATGGATTTGACGAGCTTTTCGTCTGGCTTCGAAATTGGGTCGTGCCGAATGGTGACTGCATCGTAGGTCAGTTCAATCAGCAACGGATGATGCTTGCTGAGTGCCTTCCACACCTTGCCGACGTCGGCCTCGAGCACGTCGAGCACGTCGGTGGCGTTGGTCGACGGGAACACGGCCAGCTGTTGTGCAGCCCCGCCGGAAAGGAGGTCCTTCGTGCAGGAAAACAGCAGGGCGCCCAGGCTGTGCGCTTCTTCGCACAGGGCCACAAGGTCGACGGTTTTTCTGGCCGGGACTTTGATCTGCCAGATCTCGTCGACCTTTCCTTCCCACGGCCATTTCGATGCTTTGCCACCTGCACGCTTCGCCAGGGCCTTCACCGTTGCTTGAAATGCCGCCGAGTCGGTTTCTTCGCTGAGGCGCACCTGCTCAAGACGGTCGCGCTCCTCGTCGGGGTCGATGTGCTGGACAATGTCGCGGCCCACGACGTGGTAGGCGCCAGCCCTGGCGTCGGGCAGCTGGATGGTGGTGACCTCGAGGTTGCCGTCGCACAGGATCCACGATCCGTTTGTATCCTTCATGATGTAGAAGTTTGACTTCTTTCGAATTCCCGCTGGCACCTTGGCAACGACAACCTTCTGAATTCGACCCATGCTGCCTCTCCTGATTTCGGGCGCTCCGCGCCCGAATAGTATTGATTATTCAAACACTTGGCGAAGCGCCAAGTGTTTGAATTCCTTCAATTCTTGTCGCTGTGAATCGTTTTACCTGTCAGCGGGCGCGGCGGTAGTGCACGGCGATGGCTCCGTTGCGCATCGCGGCCGTCGACACCAGCTCGAGCTTCCTCGTGCTCGGCAGGCCGCGCGCGTACAGCGTGGGGCCGTGGCCGGCGAGGCGCGGCTGGATCAACAAGCGGTACTCGTCGATGACGTCGAGGGCGTCGAGCTCGGCGGCCAATGCCGCACTTCCCAACAGCACACCGGTGGGTCGTGCTTGAGCTGTTCGATGGCCGTGCGCAGGTCGCCAACGACATGGTGGCTGTTGTTCCACGGGAAACGCGTGCGCGTTGACGACACGACGTACTTGGGTTTCGCCTCGAGGGTGGTGGCCCAGTCGCGCAACGCCGGCGGGGCATCGACGTCGCCACGGGCCACGGCGGGCCAGTAGCTTTCCATCATCTCGTAGGTGACGCGGCCCCACAGCATGGCGCCGTGCGCGTTGAGCAGCCCGGTGAACAACGCGTGGGTCTCGTCGTCGGCGATGCCCTCCTGGTGGTCGATGCAACCGTCGAGGGTGACGTTGAGGCTGAAGGTCAAAAGGCCCATGGCGCCTTCTACCTCGACCCACGAGGCAGTCGTCGGCTGGTTGCCGGATACACACTGCGTGTGTACCCTTTGGCATGCCATCGGTTTCCAGCAAGGACCTGATCAAGGAGCTTCACGCCGATGGTTGGGTCGAGGTCGCACGTCGAGGGAGCCACGCGCAGTTCAAGCATCCGCTGAAGCCTGGACGGGTGACGGTGCCGCACCCAAAGAAGGATCTGCCGCCTGGAACGGTCGCAAGCATTCGCCGGCAAGCCGGTCTTGGAGGTCGATGATGGAAAAGTATGTCGCCGTTTTGAGGAAAACGACCTCGTCGGACTTCGGCGTCGAGTTCCTCGATCTTCCGGGGTGCTTCTCAGCGGGCTCAACGCTCGAGGAAGCAAAGGCGATGGCAAGCGAAGCACTTCGCCTTCACCTCGACGGACTCGAGGAAGACGAACTCGTGGTTCCGCCGCCGAGCGACCTCGACGCGGTGGAGCACATGCTGCGCGACAAGCGGGGCGACGACTTCTACGCCCTGGTTGAGGTCGAGGCGGAGCCCGCCGAGCAGCGCGTGGTTCGGGTGAACATCACCATCGAGGAAAGGCTGCTGCGCGACATCGACGCTGCGGCGGCAGAGGAAGGGATGAGCCGGTCAGGCTTCCTTGCCGAAGCCGCACGCAAAACGATGCGGCGCACCCGCCGCGAGCCCGCGCGACCGAAAGCCCGAGCGCGCTGAGTTCGACCGCTTGCGGTCAAATTCATCTTTATATTCATGGGGTTGGCGGCACGCCAACTCCATGAATTCGGGCGCCAGCTACGAGGTCCTTTTGCGCCGACAGCGCGATGATGAGCCGCTTCACCGCTTCAGGTTCGCCAGCATCGCGTGGAGATTGCGAAAGACCTCGTCGCCATCGAGACCCTTGCCCGCGTCCAGCTCGGCCAGGCCTTCATCGACGGAGGCGAGGTACGCCGACTCGTTGATGAGTTCATCGACGACAGGCTGGAGCAATTCTTCGACGGGCTTGCCTTCCGAGCTGCCCGTTTGGCGAGTGTCGCGAACCCGTCGTCGTCGATCGAAATGGAGAGCGTCGCCATAGATGGACGCTATCAAGCTTCGGCGCAGTGGCGCCGCAGGCTGGCGCGCTGCCGCACCTGCATGCCTTGAGCGCCGACCGCCGCGACGCGACGATTGGCGCATGCAACTCCCCGGCTTTCGCGCGTCGTGTTTCACCATCTCTGGGATGTTCGTGTTTCTGGCGGTGTCGTTCCTCGCGGGCGGCGTCGCTGAGGGCATGGCCCGCTACCAGGTGCCCGCCGAGACGCTGGCGTCGCCCCACTTCATCGACGCGATGACGTGGGTGTTTTTGCACATGACCACCATCGGCCTGTTCGTGGGCTTCATGGGCTACTTCGCCGACACCGTGCGGATGCAGCGGGCCTTCGCGCGCTTCATGCTGGTGGAGCAGCTGGTGTACCGCTTTCTCGACGTGCGCGCCGCCGATTGGGCGCTGGGCACCGCGCTGTACAAGGGTCAGGAGTCGCTCGGTCCCGTCATGGTGGGTGCGATCTGCGTAGTGCTGTGGGTGCGCTTGAACCTGGTGGCACCGCGGGCTTCTGCCTCGACGTGAGGGCTGGCCGTTGTGGTCTGCGGGTCGTCGTGGAACGTGCGGGGCATGTCGGACGAGCCCTCAGGCACACGACTGCGCCGCACCGTCCGCCTCGATGAAGGCGGCTTCAACGCCTTGTGCCGCATCGCTGATGCCTACTGGGACGGCAAGCGCCACTCCGCCGCCGACGCCGCCCTCGTCGACGCGCTGTGCCCGCCCACGCCCATCCCCACGGCGACGAGCGAGGCGTTCGCCAACCAGGTGCTGGCCCCGTTCATCGAGACCTGCGCGCAGCGGCTGAACCAGAACAAGCGCTTCCACTACGGCGCCGACGTCGTGCGCGCGCTGCAAGAGGGAGCTGCCCCGTTGTCGCGGCCGTTGTCGTTTGTGCCCGAGCCGGTGCCGATGGCGCCGTGGGCGCTGACGGTGCCGCTGGAGCTGTCGGGACAGCTGCCCGAGTCGGGGCTGCGGGCGTTCATCGATGGGGCCCTGCAGCAGAAGGCAGCGTGGCTGGGGCTTTCAGGCCCGGCGACGACGTTGCCGCTGCCCACGCAACTGCCGCACATCGAGACCATCATCCGCTCGCGGCACATGGACGAAGCGCTGGTGGCGATCCTGGCGGGGCTGCCGTGGGTGCCGGCCGGCAACGAGCGGGTGCCGGCAGCGATGCGGTGGCTGCGGTCGACCCTCGCCCTGCGGGGCTGAGCTACTTCTTGTTCTTGCCTTGCAGGTCATCGCCGCTCATTGCCGTCACGGCCGGTGGCGGGCGATGAACTCGGGCGACGAATAGCCCTGGGCGAGCGCTTCCCGGGCTGCTTGAAGGTCGACCCGTTTGACCCGTGCCGGGCACCGAGCGGGTCAGCCGCGCGCCCTCCAGTCGGAGCGCGCGCACAATCGACCGTCACGACGGGCTATGCTCACCTCTAGCGTACAGCAAACCGAGGGAAGACTTAAATAGTCGACCTACACGCCATTGCCCAGGATAGCCCTCGCGCTGTTCGAATATACCAATATTTAGCATTTGGTCGAGTGCCGATCGTATGCGACCCTTCGGCAGACGAGTCTTTCCATGCATATCGTCAACCATCTGAGAGACGCGAAATGGCGTTCTCGCGCCCTTAAAGGCGTCGATAAGCCTCTTGAGTTCATCCTCCTTGAGGTCCACGATATACTTCAGCTCCGATTTAACCTGAATTAGAAATTGCTCAGTCGCCTGCTCGTGCGCAAAATAGATAAGAGATTGTGCGACCCTACGGCGCTTACCAGTGCCCTCCAAAACATCACCGGAGTGCTTCGACTCCCCCTCAGCAATCGCGCTCAAAAATCCATCATACAGCGCTTCTTCCATCGATCGATCGACCGATCCCATTCGCGATCCGGCGTGATCTGACTGTGTGATGCCTGCTCCGCTCTCCCTCGACCTTCGTAAACG
>JBIKRQ010000623.1:0-2827 GCA_044349155.1 Myxococcota bacterium | reverse complement strand
CGCGCGCCACGACGGCCCCGGCCCGATCGAGTTCCGCGGCCTGCGCAAGATGACGCTCAACAACCTCACCTACGACCCGAGCTTCATCCGCGAGTTCCTGTCGTACTCGGTGATGCGCGAAGCAGGGCACCCCGGACCGCGCGTCACGTGGGTCAACGTCTTCGTCAACGGCGAAGACAAGGGCCTGTACACCACGATCGAAACCTACGACCGCGTGTTCCTCGCCGACCACTACGCGGGCACCGAGGTGATGTACGAGTCTGACGGCCAGACCAACGTGGGCTCACTTGGTGGTTTCGACGTCGACGAAGGCGAAGAAGACTTCGCACCCCTCATCGCGCTGGCCAACAAGCTCGACACGATCCCCATCGGCGCGACGAACGTGACGACGTCGGTCCCCGAGGTGGATTGGCGCCAGATCGCCCGCGTGTTTGCGCTCGAAGACCTCGTTGGCCACATCGATGGTCACAAGGGTGCTTGCCACAACTTCTTCCTGCACCTCGACAGCGCCGGCAAGTGGAGTGCGCTGCCCTGGTCGGTCGACCTGAGCTTGCTCGGCTCGTTTGGCGGCGGCGACGAGTCTCCGTTGGGCTCGTGCGCGAAGCTTTCGCAGTTGTGCGACAGCGATCCACAGTGCCACGCGTGGTTTGAGCGCGATCGCGATCGTGCCGCGCAGCAGGTGTTGCGTCCGTCGTTTGGCACGAGCTGGCGCGACGTCGTCGTGCCGATTGCCGACCGCCTGCAACCCTTTGCACATCCTGGTGAGGAGCCGTTCACCAACAACGGCTTCACCGATGCAGAGGCGGACCTGCACAAAAACGCCAACGAGGTGGTCGACACCCTCGAGCGTCGTGCGCGCCTGATTCGCTGTGCTGCGGGGGTGGCCCAGGGCCAGCCCTCCACCGACGACACGTCCGACTGTCGCGGCTTCGCCACCAATCCCACCACGTCCAACTTCCCGGGTCGCTGAAGATGATGATCATTGCTTTGGTGGCGGCACTCGCAGCCCCCGCCCAGTTTGAAAACGTTCCCCTTGAATGGACCTGCGCGCCATTTCTCTACGGCGATGGCGGCGGCTGCGATTGCGGCTGTGGCGTCGTCGATCCCGATTGTGGCGATGCGGCCACCTTCGAACGCGAAAGCTGTAGCAAGAACGCCTGCCCCAATGGTGCCGTGCCCAACGCCAACGAGCCCACGCGCTGCGTGACCAACGTCTGCAACGACGGCTACGTCGGCCCCGGCGAGGCCTGCGACGACGGCGGTGCCGAAGACACCGAGTTCGACGGCTGCAGCAGCGATTGCTCGACGGTGGCGCCCGGGTTTCGCTGCTCGAGCCAGGGTGCGGGGTGTCGTGCCCCGGGCTGCGGCGATCGCATTGTCGACGTGCCGCGTGGAGAAACCTGCGACGACGGCAACGACACCGCGGGCGACGGCTGCGACGCGTGCGTGGCCGAAGAAGGCTACGTCTGCTCGACGTTCCAGCCGTGCTTCCCCACGACGTGCAACGGCCGCTGGGAGGTCGACTTCGAAACGAAGACGGGCGAGGGCTGCGACGATGGGAACAACAACCCCAACGACGGCTGCGACCAGTGCCAAGTGCAGGACGGCTACGTCTGCGACTCTTTCTCGGTGCCGACACAATGCCTTGAAATGACCTGCGGCAACGATCGCCTCGAGCGCGATCCGATTGGTCGAGGCGAAGCCTGCGACGACGGCAACCGCCGCAATGGCGATGGCTGCAACTCGCAATGCGAAGCGGAAGAAGGCTACTTCTGCAGCGAGCGCGGCTGCTTCTTGGCTGTGTGCGGCGATGGCATCATCGTCTTCCCACTTGAGCAATGCGATGACAGCAACGCCCAAGATGGCGACGGCTGCTCGGGCGGATGCACGAGCTTCGACCCTGGGTTCGTGTGCCCCTTCGAAGGTTCGCCATGCCACCCAATCGTATGTGGCGACGGCGTGCAAGAAGGCGACAACCTCGGCAGCGTGTTTGAGCAGTGTGACGACGGCAACCAGATCGACGGCGACGGTTGCACCAATTGCCAGCAGGACCCGCCGGTGTGCGGCGACGGCGTCCTCGTTCCGCCGAACGTTGGTGGCAACGAGGCCTGCGACGACGGCAACACGACCGACGGCGACGGCTGTGCCGCCGACTGCGAGAGCATTGACCCAGGCTACCTCTGCACCGATCCCGGTGAGCCCTGCACGCGTCCGGTGTGCGGCGACAGCGACGTGGCCCTCACCGAATCGTGCGACGACGGCAACGACACCGCCGGCGACGGCTGCAGCGACTTCTGCCAACGCGAAGACGACTACGTCTGCCGCGTGCCCGGCGCGCCCTGCGAACAACTGCCCGAAGCGTGGCGCTGCTCGCGCTTTGTCTATGGCGCCAACGATGGCTGCGACTGCGGCTGTGGCGTCGTCGACCCCGACTGTGCTGCCGACTTCACCGTCGACAGCTGCGACTTCAACCAGTGCTTGAGCGACGCGCCGTTCGTCGACGCCGAAGACCCCACCAGTTGCACCACCGTCGAGCCCGCTGAAGGCGAGGGTGAAGGCGAGGGCGAAGGTGAGGGCGAAGGCGAAGGCGAAGGCGGTGGTTGTGCGCAGAACAGCACCGGCACGGCGTTCACGTTGCTGGCGCTGCTGACGGCGCTGCGTCGTCGACGTCGCTGACGGTCAGCGGACGGTGACAATGGCGAGGGCCGGGCGTTGCTGCTCGGCCCTTGTCGTTTCGGGCGCGTGGTGCGTGCGCAGGAGTGCTGCCTGGCTCGGCGACAGCGCACCCGCGGGCACGCCGAAGACCTGGGCAGCAGCAGCGGCCAAC
>JBIKRQ010000621.1:0-2828 GCA_044349155.1 Myxococcota bacterium | reverse complement strand
CGCGGCATGCGAAGCCCATGATCCGAACGATCACGAAAGGAAAGTGTGGTTAACTCCGTCTCGTCGCACTAGTGCGAAGCAGCGCGCTTTGGCGACTGTTCGTCATTTCGGCGTGACGCGGCGCATGTATGGTCCCGCCGTGGCCACCGTTTCCCGCCCGGCAAAGCAGCAGTTGTCGTCGAAGTCGCCCAAGCCAGCGAAGGCACAGGCGCAACCGAAGGCAAAGGCAAAAGCAAAAGCAAAAGCAAAAGCAAAAGCAAAAGCAAAAGCAAAGGCGAAGCCGAAGGGAGAACCTGCGGCGAAGCGTCCGGCGGTGGTGGGCGAGGCGCTGTCGTGCGGCCTGTTGTTGTTTCAGCAGCCCACGCCGTCGTCAGCACCGTTGGTGCTCGCGCTGTGGCGCAAAGACGGCAGCCCAGATCTGCCCAAGGGCCACACCAAGCGCGGCGAGAGCGATGTGGCCGCAGCCCTGCGTGAACTGCACGAGGAAACGGGCGTTCTGTCGTCGATGGTGAGCATCACGCCTGACTTCGTGTTCGAGAACACCTACCGCACCAAGAGCAAAAAAGTGCCGGGTGCGTTGATCAACAAAACCGTGCGCGTCTTTCACGCGACGGTGGCCGCACCGGTGCGCATCGAGCCCCTCGAGCACGCCGGCTACGCGTGGTTGCCCACCGATGATGCGCGCTGGTTGCAGCACGAGCTGCACGACAATCCCACCTTCGTGGGTGCGCTGCGCGCGTGGCGCCACTTCTGCTCGCGCCAGGCCTGAGCGCCGCGCGAGAACGATCGTTCCCCGACGTCGATGCTCAGCTGCCAATGGTCTTCAGGATCGTGGCTGTCAGCGCGTCAGGTTGTGAGAAGTACGCGGAGTGGCTTGCGCGCAGCGACTCGACGCGGTCGGGCGGCAGGCGGCTGAGCATGCGGTCTTGCTGCGCGATCGAGATCGCGCGGTCCTCGGTGAGGCGGATGAAGCTCGCGGGCACCGAGGCCGCGCGCGCGGTGCGGGTCACACGCGTGAGGGCCGACCACGACGGTTCCGCACACAGCAACGACGACGACAACGCCACGTCTTCATCGCCGCAGTCGGCGTACAGCCCTTCGCGCCAGATGGCAGGCGCCAACGCATCGCGCATCGCCAGTCGGTCCACCACGACGTGCGGGCGCAGCAGCGACTCGCGGTCGGCACGAAACGCGTCGGCGGCGCGTTCGCCATGCTGCAGGTGGTACGCCGCCACGTACACCACCCGCGAGACCGCGCGCGGTCGTTGCTCGGCCAGGGCCGTCGCCAGCACGCCAGAGCGGCTGTGGGCGACGACGACGACGGGTTCATCGTCGTTGAGCACAGGTTCAAGGGAGCGCAGCGAGGCCGCGAGGGTGAGCCGTGCCGCGTGGCGTCGATCGGCGCCGCGCCCTGGCAGGTTGGGCACCGTCACCACCGCGCCAGTGGCGCGCAAACGGGGCGCGACTTTGTACCAGCACCAGGCGCCGTGCCAGCTGCCGTGGAGCAAGAGGAAGTGTTGGGTCTTCATGCACAACGGATAGGTGCTGCGCGCGGGTGGCGAACTCCGTTTCTTGCGACGGGCCGATCGATCGACGCCCATTGCGCCCGAGAACGATCGTTCCCCAACGTTGATCGTCAGCGCCTGTCGTCAGAAGTCGACCCCGGCGTGCCGTGCGCTGATCTCCCACAAACGCGCCGCTGCCGCGAGGTCGCGCCCTGCCGCCGCGGGCTGCTGCACATGCGAGCGCGCGAAGTACTGCCCCGTCGTGGTCGCCACGGCCGGATCGTCGGCGAGAAACACCGAGGTCGCCGCCCCGTCGTCGAGGGAGTCCGGCCCGTTCATGCCAAAGCCCTCGCGCAACAACTTCGTCGAGACCACGCCAGGGTGCAGGCTGTTGGCGGTGACGGTGCTGCCGTGCTGCTGCAGCCGACGCGACAGCTCGAGCGCGAACAACACGTTCATCAACTTCGACTCGGCGTAGGCCGCATAGGGCTCCCAGCCGGCGCGGATGCGTTTGTCGTTGAAGGCGTCGAGGTCGAGGCGGCCGCGGGCATGGGCCATCGAGCTGACGACGATGACGCGCCCCTGCTCGCTCTTCATCAAGGTTGGCAACACCCGCAGCGTGAGCGCGAAGTGCGCCAGGTGGTTCACGCCGTTGGTGAGCTCGTGGCCATCGGCGGTGAGCGACGGCGTTTTGGCGAACACGCCGGCGTTCAACACCACCACGTCGAGGCCGTGGGCGCGGCCGTTGAGTTCGTCGGCAATGCGTTTCACCGCGTCGAGCGAGGCGAGATCGCCGACGACAACGTCGGGGGCGGTTCTGCCAGTCGCGGCTTCGATCGAGGCTTTGACCGCCGCTGCCTTTGCGGCGTCGCGTCCGTGAACGACGACGTGGTGGCCGCGGGCGGCGAGCACGCGGGCGGTGGTGGTGCCGATGCCGTCGGTGGCACCGGTGACGAGAATGGTTTTGGCCATGACAAACTCCTGCGCCTGAGATGTGCGTCGGGACCAAAGGTTGTGCCGAACGTGATCGGCGGGGAAGTTCCCCCTGCTCACTCGTGAGACTCGTCTCGGCAACAAAACCGCAAAGCCGGCTTCTCTCGTCGCTGCTTCACGATTCTGCGCGAGTGACGTCGGCGGCGATCAGTGCACTCGAGCCTTGGACTACGCCTTCGGCGCGACCAGAAAACCATCCAGGGTGTACGGGTTAAGGACATCGCGGAATTGTTCAAGGACATCGCGGAATCCCCTTGGAGGGCTTTCCGATGCCGTGGCGAACAGGTGCGACTGTGTCCGATATTCGACGGGCGTTTCTTCGCGACCACG
>JBIKRQ010000620.1:0-2830 GCA_044349155.1 Myxococcota bacterium | reverse complement strand
AGAACGGCGACACGCCATAGGTGTGGGTCAGAAACTCCACAAGCGTGGATTTCCCCGCGCCGATGTTGCCCGCGATGGCGATGTAGATGCGCTGGTCGGCCATTGTGGCGCTGTTCCTCGCCCACCTGCGCGGCGTCAACCCCTTGGGCAGCGGTCGTCGGAAACCGCGTCGTGACGTCGTTGGAGCACGGGACAGAAACTCGCCGACGCACACGACAACTGCGATCGTCGGCCAATGACAGCACGGCCAGCCCCAGCCTCGACGACGGCGTTCTCGCGCCTGGCCGCCATTGCGGGCGTGATGTCGCGGCACGGGTTTGCGCCCACGATGCAGTCGATCCCGATCGTTCGCGCCTTCGCCTCCGACGACGACGTGGCTCGCCGTGCGCGCCCCGCCGCCATCCGCTTTGCGGCGATGCTCGAGGAGCTCGGGCCCACGTTTGTGAAGCTCGGGCAAATCCTGTCGACGCGTGCCGACCTGTTGCCTCCGGCCTTCATCGACGCGTTGTCGCGCTTGCAGGATCAGGTGCCGCCCTTTGGCCTCGACGAGGTCAAACAGATCCTGGGTGCGGCCTGGGGCAAAGCCCCCGACGACGTGCTGCTGGCGTCGTTCTCGAAGTTCGACACCGTGCCCCTCGCGTCGGCGTCGATGGCGCAGGTGCATGCGGCAACACTTCCCGACGGCCGCGACGTCGTCATCAAGGTGCAGCGCCCCGGCATCGAGGAGCAGATCAACCGCGACAGCGAGATCCTCGTCGTCGTCGCGCAGCTGCTCGAGCGTGTGGTCGAAGAGGCGAGCGCCTACCACGCCGTCGACTTCGTCAACGAGTTCAAAACCGCCCTGCAGGGCGAGGTCGATTTCCGTCGAGAAGCGCGCAACCTGCAGGCCTTCGCACGCTGCAATGAAGGCCGTTGGGGCGTGCACGTCCCCGCCCTGGTTGGCGAGCTCTCGGGCCGCACCGTCCTCGTCATGGAGCGCATCCACGGCGTACGCATCACCGATCTCGCCGCAACGCCGGTGCGGGCACAGAAGGTGTGCGAGCGCCTCGTGCAGGTGGCGTTCGAGCACATCTTCGTCGACGGCCTGTTTCACGGCGACCCGCACCCCGGCAACATCCTCGTCGACGACAACGACAACATCGCCTTCATCGACTTCGGCCTCATCGGTCAGGTGCCGCGCGAAATTCAAGACCGCATGATCATGTTGCTGCTCGCGATGAGCGTGCGCGACGTCGACACCATCGCTCGCCTCGTCATCCGCCTCGGCGACGTCGAGGGTCGCGTGGCGATTGCACCATTCCGCGCGGCGGTGTCGCAGCTGATGGATCGCTACTTCGGCTTGAGCATCGGCGAGATCTCCACAGCGTCGTTGTTCACCGACCTCGTCGAGCTCTCGACGCGCTTTGGTGTGCGGCTGCCCAAGGAGATGGCGATCCTGTCGAAGGCCACGGTGTCGATCGACGGCGTCGTGCGCGCGCTGCACCCCGGCTTCGATCCCACGACGACGATCAGCGCGCGTGCTGAAGAACTGTTGCGCGAACGGCTCGATCCACGATCGCTGCGCGGTGGTGGTTTGCGCACGGCACTCCAGCTCGCCCTCGTCGTGCAGGAACTCCCGGTACAGTTGGGTCAGGCACTGCTCGACCTCGAGCGTGGGCAGATCCAGGTCACGGTGAAGTCCGACGCGCTCGAGCACCTCAACACCACGTTGCGCGGCGTGGGCATGACCATCTTCGGCGGCATCCTCGCTGGTGCGTTGGTGCTCGCGGGCTTCTTCACCGTCGACAGCGGGCACCTCGCCGGGGCGCGCGCGGGCCTGATCGCCGTGCTCACGTTCGGCGCAGCAGGCAGCATCTTCGGCGTCGCCTTCGCCTGGTACATCACCGGTGGTCGCCTGCCGCGCATTCCTGTTGGGCGTTTTCTCGCGGGCAAGTTGCGTCAACTGAGCCAGCACGTCGACGACACAGCGAACGCCGCACCGCCCGACGAGCGCCGTTGACGTCGGGAGTCGGCCCCCGCAGCGTGGTCCGATGGCCACCCGCACGACGACGAGCACGGCATCCACTCCGGTTCATCCCATCGCCCTCGTGCGCCAACGCATCATGCGTGCGGGGGTCGAGCGCTGGCTGCTGAACCCGATCGCCGACGTCACGCCGCAGCTGTTTCGCTTCTCGCGTCGAGGGGCACGCCTCGCGGAGCGGTTGGCCGGCGATCGTCCGTTGCTCACGTTGTCGTCGGCCCTCGCCGAGGTGTCGGGGCAAGCCGCGGGCCTGGGCAAACCCGGTGCGGGAATTCCGCGCGTGCTCGTCGACAAACTCGCCTATGCGCTGCACCGACTGATCGACGAGAGCAGCACCAGCGCCACGCCGTGGGACTTCACCTTCCCCGACGGTACCGCCCCCGAGCCCCTGCCCGCCGAGCTGCAACCGTTGTTGTCGGCCGCACAAGACCTGCTGCTTCGTCTGCAGCACCACCAGGGCTTCGAAGCCGACGCGGTCTCGTCGATTCGTCGACGACGAACCCGTGTGGCGATCGAAGACGGCCCACCCGCGGGATTCTTCTACAGCGAAGATCCAGGCCCGGTGCCGCCGGGCATGTTGCTCGCCGTCGACGACGTCGACAGCAAGCCGCTGCACTTCGTGGGTGTGCGCGGTCCAGTGCTGTCGACGTCCAGCCAGTGGTACGCCGTCGACCGCATCATCGACGTCATCAAGGAGCCGTTGTTCGAAGAAGGCCCGCGCTTGCGGCGCCTTGCCGGTGGTCGCTTCGGCGCGTTGTTGGCGGCCCTCGACGAGCTCGTGGTCGTCGACGAAGACCGCCCGCGCCTCGC
>JBIKRQ010000222.1:0-10643 GCA_044349155.1 Myxococcota bacterium | reverse complement strand
TTACCGACCTGCGCGGCTTCACCAGCTACGCCGAGAAACTCAGCCCTGAAGCGCTCGTGCAGCAGCTCAACGCCTACCTCGAAGAGATGGTCGTTGTGATCACGAAGCACGGCGGTGTCGTCGACAAATACATCGGCGACGCCATCATGGCGGTGTTCGGCGCGCCCAAAAGCAAAGGCGACGACGCGGCGCGCGCGTTGTTGGCGGCGCGCGATCTCGTCAAGGCCCTCGAGGCCCACAACCGTCGTCGTGCCCTCAGTGACCTGCCCCCGCTCAAGATGGGGATCGGCGTGCACTTCGGCCCCGTCGTCGCGGGCAACATCGGTACCCTCGAGCACGCGCAGTACACGATCATCGGCGATACCGTGAACCTCGCCTCGCGCCTCGAGTCGGCCACCAAAGACCTCGGCACCGACGTGCTCGTCAGCGCGGCAGCGGCCACCGCGGCTGGCGATCGCTGTCCACCATTGGAGTCGCGCGGCATGCTTGCCGTGCGCGGTCGCGACGAAGCCGTCGAAGTGTTCACGTTCTCGGCAGGCTGACCGCTACCAGGCCGCCAACAGTGCTTTGAGTTCGTCGTCGTTGAGGGTCAGCTCCTCCACGTCATCGCAGCGCAGCAGTTCCGCCGCGAGTGCTGTTGCACTCGTGCCCGCGCGCAGGCAGCGCTCGACGAGCTTGTGCACCGTCGCCTCGCCGTTGGTGCGCACCACCAGCACTTCAGCGTCGACCAGCGCCGCAACCAGTGAACGCGCGTTGCTCGTCGACGACACGCGGGCCGGCCCCACAGCCGAGCACCCGCTCACGGCCTTGCGCACCTGCCGTTGCGTCGAAGCAGACAATGCCGCTGTGTTCCACGACCACCCCGTCAGCACCGTCAGCAGCTCAACGATCCACGACGTGGCCTGCTCGGGCAGCAGGTCATCGCCGCACGGATCGTCGATCGTGATCGCGTGCGATTCGAACACCACCGTGGTCTCCGACAGCTGCACATGCACAGCATCAGCAGACACGTCGACGTCGAAGAACTCGCCGATGTCGGGCATCTCGCTTTCGTCGTCGAGTTCGTCGAGCCCGAGCACGATTCGAGCGGCGTTGCCGAGCCACGGTGCGGCGTCGGCGGTGATGGCTCCGTCGTCGTCGTGGTCTTCGATGAAGGCCGCGTCGAAGGTGCTCGCTTCGCGCAGCACCTCGAGCACCGGCCAGGTCCAGTGCCAGCGAAAGCCACAGACGGGGGCCGTGCGCCAACAGGTGTAGGGCGCAAGCGGTACATCGTCGTCGTCGTCGTCGTCGTCGTCGTTCGATTCGTCGTAGGGCTCGGGCACCTCAACGGCCACCACAGCGTTGAGCAGCAGCCACGCCAGGCGCAGGCGCTGCTCAGCGGTGAGACCGATGGCCGACGGAGCAACGAGCCGAAGTTCGTGCACCGCGCTACCGCAGGGTTTTCAGCGACGCCTTCACGCCCTCGAGCTCGGTGTCGAACGCCTCTTTGTCGGCGACAAACTCGAGCACGCGGATGGTGTTCGCGCAGGTGCCGGGCACCACAAACACGGCCATCAACTCGCGCACCACACGCCCGCCCAGGGTGGTCTCGAGCACGAATGACGCGCCGGTGCGGCCTTCGCCGTCGACGACGGGCGCTTCGCTCACCAACCGATAGCCGCGGCTTTTGACGAGGTCGCCCGTGAGTGCCTCTTGCCAAAACACGAGGGAGCCGAAGGTGTCGTCGTCAAAGTCGCGCACCCAGATCTTCGACTCGTCGGGCGTGAGGGCTTTGAGCGTGTTGCCTTCGTGCTCAACGATGAGAAAGCGCTGCGGCACCTGCAGCTGAAACGAAACGCAGCCGCTGAAGGCCACCAGAGCCGCCAGCAACAACGACGTCAACCTCGAAGAGAAAACCGGCTTTGCGGTTCTGGTTGTGTCGCCGAGGTGAGCTGCTTGAGGGGCGGGCGGGGAACCTTCGCCGATCAACGTGGACACAGTACGGGTGTTCATCAAAAGCTCCCCATGACGTTTTCGATGCCGACCTGATTGATCCACTCAAAACGCGAACGCGTGCGCTGCGGATACGGATTTGGTGCGGGCGCGTTGGCGTAGAAGTTCACCGTCAACGTCGAGAACGCGATCTGGTCCGACAGATTGCGCAGATCGCCCTTCATGCTCTCGATCTCGTCGGTGAGGCGGCGCAGCTGCGTTTCGATCGCCAGGATGTCTTCCATTTTCGTGGCGGTCTCGAGGAGCTTGAGCAGGCGTTTGCGCGCTTCGTCGGCGGTCTTCATGCGCAGCTCGATGTCGAACACCTGCTTGGTGACGTCGATGGCGTTGATCTGCTCGTCGCTGACCTGGCCGTTTTCGCGCAGCCACTGCAGCGTGTTGAAAAACTGCGCGGCCGGCACGCGCACGGTCACACTCGTGCCCGAACGGTTCTGCAGGTAGCCGCCGTCGGCACCCACCTTCGCCACAAACGCCGCGAGGGCGGGCTCGACCTGCGCCACCAGCGAGCTCACCGAGCCGGTGTAGATCACGAGCCGGCGTGCGGCCTCAGCGGGCGTGCCGGCGGGTTTGTCGACGTTGCCGTCGGTGGGCAGGGGTTCTGGCGCGGGCTTTGGTGGCGCCATGGCCATCATGCGCTCGCCACCGCTGTCGGGGGGCGCCATCGCGACAGAGGCCTCGGCCCATTCGTTGTCGGCGCGCATGGGGGCGGCTGCACAGCCGGTGACGGCGAAAAGCAGCGCCACAAAGATGGAGGTGCGCAGGTGTGTCTGCTTCATGGGCGGCAGCATCGTCGTGTGCTGGCGTCGACGTCAACGTGATCGACGTACGAACCTCGAAGAGAAAACCGGCTTTGCGGTTTTGTCGCCGAGGTGAGCCTCTTCGAGGGGCGGGCGGGGATCCTTCCCCGCCAATCAACGCGAAGGTACTGGCTGGCAATGGGCCGCCAGCGCCTCCTTCACGAAGCGCGCGGCAGGACCGCACACCACACCGCGACGTTGTACGCAGGCGAGGTCGAGGCGAAAGCGGTGCGGCCCCCACGCGGCCACGTCGAGCACCACGAGCTGCGCACGCGCCTTCTGCACGCGGTGCAGCGGCAGATTTCCCCAGCCAAGGCCTGCGGCGATCAACGCCTGCTTGGTCTCGAGGTCGAGCACGCGCCACGTACGACCCGAGACCACGCCCTGGTCGGGGGTGCTGCTGACGTCGACGTCGGTGCTGGTGCGTTCCGACAACACGATCTGCACATGCTCGTCGAGCTGACGCGCCGCGAGCGGTCCGCGGTGTTGTGCAAGGGGATGGCGCGTGTGGGCCACGGGCACCATGCGCACTTCACCCAGATGTTCGAGTTCGAGCCCTGTGACGTCGGCGGGTGGCAAGCACACGCCGAGGTCGGCGACGTCGTTTTTCACCAGTGCTGTCACCGCCGACAACGACTCGGTGCGCAGCGTGAGTTCCACATCGGCAAACGCCTTCGAGAACGCGCGCGCCATCGCCACGACACCCTCGACGGGAAACACGGCATCGATGCACACCGACAACCGCGGCTCGACCCCATCGACGCCACGGCGGGCCCGCGCCGCCAACGCATCGGCGTCTTGCACGAAGCGTCGGGCTTGCGACAGCAGCGCCTGCCCGGCAGGGGTCAGCACCGGCACGTGCTCACTGCGGTCGAACAACACGCAATCGGTGAGCTGCTCGAGCGTGCGGATCGCATGGCTCACCGCCGACTGCACCCGCCGCAGGCGCCGCGCCGCCGCTGAGAAGCTTCCCTCGTCGACGACAGCCACAAAGACGCGCCAGTGGTCGAGCGTGAGTTCCATGGAGACAAGCCTGCCACGATCCATCTACCAGATCGATGGACTTGATGAATTTTTTGCCGATAGCGTCGATGGCCGGTGCTGCGTAGGGTTCTTTCATGGTGATTCGGCGAGGAAGGTTCCCCGCCCTCAAGCAACCATCTCGGCGACACACCGAGGTTCGACACGGGAGAACGCCATGATGCAGGTGAGCAAGAGCAGCGATCGTTTCCACACCTTGATCGGTTGGCTCGACAGCTGGCACAGCTTCAGCTTCGGCGAGCACTACCACCCCGAGCGCCTGGGCTTCCGCAACCTGCGCGTGATCAACGAAGACCGCGTCACGGCCGGCGCGGGCTTTGGCACCCACGGGCACAAAGACATGGAGATCGTGTCGTACGTCGTCGACGGCACCCTTGGGCACAAAGACTCGATGGGCACCAACGGCTCGATCGTTCCTGGTGACATGCAGCGCATGTCGGCGGGTACGGGTGTCATGCACTCCGAGATGAACCTCGGCAAAACCAGCCCCGTGCACTTCCTGCAAATCTGGCTGCTGCCGAGCAAGAAGGGCGCGCCTCCGGGCTACGCGCAGAAGTCGTTTGCCCCGGCCAGCAAGCACAACGCGTTGGTGAAGCTCGCGAGTGGTGATGGTGAGCGCGACGGCGAACACGACGACGGCAGCGTGGGCATCGGTGCCGATGTCGACCTGTACGCCACCGTGCTCGACGACGGTGCAACCGTTTCGACCCCCCTGCGCCGCAGCCGCCATGGTTGGGTGCAGGTGGTCAAGGGTGCCGTGCGCGTGAACGGCACACTGCTGTCGGCCGGCGACGGTGCGGCGCTCAGCAACGAAGACCGCGTCGAGCTCGTTGGTGCAGCTTCCAGCAGCGAAGTGCTCGTGTTCGACCTCGCCTGAGCGGAAGCGAGCTACACGCGCTGCGGGCCACAGGCGCGCACGTACGCCCGCGCGCGCTCGGGCAACGCCGTCCACACGGGGGCGGGCTCGTCGACGTCGATGTGCGCCGGCACGTCGACGCCGGCGAGCGCTGCGGCCACCACCACATCCAGTGCAAACGTGGCGGGTGCACACGGCGTGAGCTGCGTTGGCCCCCACGCCGGCGGCACCACGGCCGCTGGCATCGGCCGCTGCAGCGACGACGGTGGCAGCACCAACGGCAACACACGCAGCGCGCGGTCGACGTGGTCGGCGAGGGGCCCACGGTCCACGCGGGGCGCCACGGTGTGTTCGAGCACAGCACCCGTCGCGTACACGTGCTCGTCCCACTGCTCGCCAACCACCAGAGCGCAACCGTCATCGTCGACGACGATCTCGTTTGCAGTCGGCCCCTGCAGGCTGCGGTCGGGCGCAAGCCCGGTGGCCAGCACGACGCGTGCGGCGTGCAGCACCTGCGTGTGCTCAGCACATCGCACGTCGACCGCCACGCCAGTGTCGACGTCGGCAACGGCCACCACGCGGCCCGGCACCACCACGAGCGCGCCGCACGCTTCGAGTCGCTGCAGTTCGGCCATGAGCGTGGCGGCCCCCACCGCCAACGACGGCAGCCCCTGCTGCAGCTCGGCGGCGATCTGCGCCACGCTGTCGACGTCGTCGGCCCCGCTCACCCACTGCACCCGCGGACCGTGCGGCGGGCGAACGCAGCGGCCGTCGTCGTCAAAGGCGCTGCTGTCGGCGATGCCGGTCCACAGCGACACCACCGCGAGGGCGGTGGGACCGCGCCCCGCCAGCACCACCACGTCGTCCTCATGATGGGCGCCAGCCAACCACTGCTGCGCGTACGTCGGCGCGTGGTCCACCCGCTCTGACAGCGGTAGCGTAGACGTCGGCGCCCCCATGCCCGGCACCACCAGCACGCGCTGTGCTGAGAACGATCGTTCCTGACCGTCTTTTTCGACGGTCAGCGTCGTGCCAACGCGCGAAACGACCCGTGCCCGCAGCAGCACATCGACCCTGCCCGCCTCTTCCACGGCCTGCGCCAGCGTGAGGCGGACGAGTTCGCCCAACACCTGTCCCGAAGCAAAGCGCGCCCCGGTCAGCACCGACAGCGGCAGGGCCAGGCCCGGGTGTTCGTCGGGTGCGGCCGCATCGATCGCGGTGTTCAAGCGAAACGCCGCACCCCAGGCGGCAAACGGCCCGCCGCCGTCGGCGTCGTCGAGCACCAGCACGCGTAAGCCGCTGCGTCGGGCCGCAAACGTGAGGGCCGCGCCCACCGCACCACCACCCACAATCGCCAGGTCCCAGGGCACGGTGCAGGTGGGCTGGGCCCACGTCGAAGCGCTGCTGCGTTGCAGGATCGCGTCGACCACCGGCATCACCAGGTGCCGTCGCGCATCGCGGTCGGCGAAGGCGCCGTGCTCCAAGAACATTCGTTCACTTCGCCACAGTAGCGACGTGCGGGCGAAGCGGATGGCCAGCGGCAAGAGCGCGTTGGTCATACGTCGATGGCGCGGTCGCCGAAGCGCATGTGGGCCCGCGCAAGGCCGCGTTCGTCGATCTTGCCGAGGCTTTCTTCGGGGCGGGCCACCACGACGGCTCCCGCTGGCAGGGCCACACCACAACGAAACAGGGCCCGCGAGCCGAGCAGCGCGCGCTTGCCCACCGCCCCGGCCAACACCGCACGGCCGCTGTCGCGCTCGTCGACGACGACGTTTTTGCCTGGGCCGTCGTGAAAAAAGGCGACCCCGGTGGTCAGGAATGTTTCGCGGCCGAGCAGCGCGTCTTGCATGTCGAGGTTCGACAGCGTGGAGCCGGGCATGGCCACGCAGCGGCGCAGGTGGGTGTCGACGAGGGTGCGGCAGCCGTCGCCGATCACCGACCCATGAATCACGGTGTGGTCGCCCACCAACACGTCGTTGCCGATCACACTGTCGACGATGCTGACGTGGGCTTCGACTTTCACGTTGTCGCCGAGCACGCTGCGCACCACGCGCGCGGTGGGGTGGATCTGCGGCGCGCCCTTTCCCCGTCGACGAGCAGGCTGTTCAGGCAGGCCGGCCACCGTCGTGCGCAGCACCGCCAGCGACAGATCCAACACATGCAGCCAATGCCGCGGCCAGCCCAACACGCGCCGCACATCGGCGATCGCCAGCACATGCGGCGGCGGTCCGTAGGGGCGCACGTCGAAGTCGACGTGACCCGCTTCGTCGGCCACCACGGCCACAGCACCATCGCCGCTGCACTGCACGTCGCCATGCACGTTGGCCCACAGCGGGACGCGCAGTGGTTGGTCAGCAGCAACGTCGAGCAGGCGCGTACTCGCCGTGAACAGCGCCGTCTGCGGCGCCACCGCCGCCTGCACGGTGTGCGGGGAAGCCGCCGCCGCATCGAGCAACGCCTGCAGCGCCTGCGCGTTCACGACGACGTCGGCACGACCCACCACCACCACACCCGCAGGCAACGGCTCGTGGGCATCGAGGTCGACCACCGCAAGGCCACACGCGCGCGCCGCGTCGTTCACCACCTGCTCGAGGGTGTGCGCACCAAACAGCACCGCACCGATGGGCTCATCGAGCGGAAACAGCGGGGCTGCAGCAGACAAAGCACGGCGGGCATACAGACGCGTCACACCGAAAGCGTAGCCGCACACCGCTGTCGTCGTCGATGGCGCTGCAAGAACGATCGTTCACGTCCCCGGCGGCAACGGTCCCGGTTGCTGCACGAGGCGCAAAAACGCCTTGATGCCCGAGATGATTTCCTGGTTGTCGGTGAGCCGGTCGATGGTCTCTTCAAACCGGCGGGCCACAGCATCGAGCTTGCGCTTCGCCTCGTCGCTGCGCTGCTGCACCTCCACCTGCAAGCGCGCGTGCTCCTCCTGTGCGCGCAACAACTGATCGCTGTGCTCGCCCTGCGTGCGCAACAACGCCTCCACGTCCGACACGAGCTTCATCACGTCGTCGCGCGGGTACCGCACCTCGACGAGCGCTGTCCCCAACTGCCGACGCACATAGCGGTAGTACTCAACAGCGGGGCGAAACAACGTGCTCAACAAGAACAGCGCAGCAAACGCGTAGCCCAACGGTTGCTCGGCGAGCCGCGCGCCGATCGCCAACACTGCCGCCGACGCCAGGTGCAGGCCAACAGACACCCGCACCATCAACGACGCCGTTGCCTTCGCCTTGTCTTCGGCCGCCGCGCGCACCTCGACACCGCGGGTCTTCGAGGTCGCCATCTCGTCGAGCAGGTGGCGCGCGGCGAAGTGCAGGTTCCATGGCAGCACCACCACGACGACGAGCCACGCCAACACCACCACCGCGATGGCGATCGTGGCCAACAGCGGCAGCGAAACAGCCCCGCCCACGCCGAGTGCCACGGCGGTGGCGAGGAGAACACCAACACCAAAAGCGATGACCTGTTTCATGCACCAAGCAGTAGCAGCCGCGTCGTCATCGCCCGGTCACGCCACAAGCGACGCAGCGCACGCCAAACAAAAAGGCCTGAGCGCAACGCTCAGGCCTTCGTGTGGTCGACGTCGGTTGACGTCAGACGCGCTCAGCGGCGGCGACGGCGCACGGCGACGAGGCCGAGGAGGGCGAAGCCGAACGTGGCGTCCATCGTGCCCATCGTCGAGCAGATGCCCCCGTTCGGGGTCTCTTCCGGCTCGTCGTCACGGCGGCCACCGGTTTCGTCGTCTTCGCCTTCGCCTTCGCCTTCGCCTTCGCTGCCGGCGGTGCAGTCAGCAGGATCGGGCTCGCCAGCGCAGGTCACGCCGCCTTCGCACTTGCCGTTGGTGCACTTGCCTTCGGTGCCGCACTGCGCGTCGCAGGTGCAGTCCTGGTCGCCGCAGGTGGCGCCGAAGAGCGCGCAGTCAACAGCGACGTTCGAGGTGAGCGCGAAGGTGCCAGCGGTGTCGCCGAGGCAGAGCGTGAGCACGTTGCCAACGCAGCTCGTGCCTTCGCCACCAGCGGTGCACTGGGGGCCGATGTGGGCGATGCAGCTGTCTTCGACATCGGTCTGGTCGGCGTTCACAGCGACCTGGCAGGTGGCGTCGCCTTCGCACTGCATGGCAAATGCCAAGTCGTCGTCGGTGGTGCTCGCGTTGATCTGGGGGCTCAGGCCGATGCAGCCGCTGCCGACGGGGG
Organism: Myxococcota bacterium; assembly: GCA_044349155.1. Lineage (GTDB taxonomy): Bacteria > Myxococcota > UBA727 > UBA727 > VGSZ01 > VGSZ01. The sequence goes on along the minus strand of JBIKRQ010000222.1, from coordinate 1,755 downwards.
CAAGGCACACCGCGTCGCTGTCGAAGTCGCCACAGCTGCCAACGCAGCCGCGGGGCGTGCCGCAGGTCGCTTCGGTGGCGATGCCGAAGCCTTCGGCGCAACCGATGGCTGCTTCAACCGAGGTGCCGGCGGTGGTGAAGTCGTCGCAGATCTGCAGGGTGCCGTCGTCGTTGCACGAGGTCTCAAACGTGTCGGCAACGCAGGTGTCGCCAGTGGCCGCAAACGAGGCCGACGGAATGAGCACAGCGGCGAACAGGAAGGGGCGAAGGTTCATTGGCAAGCCTCGTGGGGGTGACGACGCGGCAACACCACCGCGTCACGAAGGAAGTGGTACGTGACCCGGCCCACGCTGCCCTCGGTCATTTGACCGATGTCGCGAGATCCGCCGTGCTTCAGCGGTTCAGCTCGCCCGACATCAACGACAACGACGACGCTGGCATGCGCGCCCCCACCCACGCGCGACGCGTTGCAGCATCGTCTTCGACCAGCAGCAAACCACCGCCCGCAGCGCCGTAGCGGGCCCAGCCGATCACACCGGCAGCCACACCGCCCACATCGCCGTCGACGGTGGTGCGGGCATCGCCGCGCACCTCGAGTTGGAAGCTTTGGCCGGCGAACGTGAGCCCCTGCAGCAGTTGGCCAGGCGGCAGATCGTTGGTGCGTTCGACGAAGGCGACCTCGAGGTCACCGTTTCGGCGCCGCACCTCGAGCAACCGCTGTTGCGTGCCACCGTCGAGCACATGCAGCGCCCACGTGTCGCGTTCCTCGCGATAGCGAATGGTGCCGATGACGATGTAGTCGTCGGGGCCGTCTTCGACGACATCGCCGCGCTGCAGGGTTTCGAGCGTGGGCTCACCCACACGCGCCGGCGGAGACGACGCTGTCGACGTCGATGCCGGCTCATCGCGCAATGGCAGCAAGCGCGGATCGGGCGTGCCATCGCCAAGCCGCCGCTGCTCCCCTTTTTGGTAGAGCACGACGGACCCGAACGTGGCGGCAGCCAAAAACGACAACGCAAAAAGAAACAGCACGTCGTCATCGTAGGCAGTCGTCGACGACGCGGCAAGGCGGCCGGCGGGAACGTTGAACAACGAGCACGCACGACGCGGCCGGACGCGCGAGCGAGCGCACGCTGGGCCGGAGGACCAGGCAACCAAACGAAACGCCCACAGCAGGCCGGAGGGGCGCCTGGCCGATGCACTTTGAACCAGGAGGCGCCAGCCCGCTCGACGACGGAGAAGCCCCCGGCGCCGACGCTCAGCGTTGATTGGCGGGGAAGCTTCCCCGCCCACCCCTCAAAGCGTTCGCCTCGGCGACAAACCGCAAAGCCGGTTTCTCTCCGAGGCTCAGTGCACGGGGTGAATCGCACAGACCCCGCCCAGCGCGGGGGGTGTCGGGGGCGCCGCGCCGAGCGCCCCTGACTCGCGCCGAAGGCGTAGTCCAAAGCGAGGACGCACTGATCGACGGGGCTGCAGTCGCACGGACACCTGAAGCGAACCAGCTTGCGATATCCGCGTAGGTGTTCAGCGTGCGCGAAGTGAAAGTGGCGATGGTGGCCGACGTGGGCACGCTGAAAGCACGATCGACGTCGACATCACAACACCGAATCGGCATAGGGGAGACGGGCGGTGCCCTCTTCCCCTGCCACACCACCGGACAGGCGGGTCCGCATCCGGCGGTTCGGTCAGTTGAGGTCACCGGCAAGCCGGGGAAGCCCCAGCCTGTCGAAGAAGCGGTTGGGCATGATCGTGTGGG
>JBIKRQ010000619.1:0-2838 GCA_044349155.1 Myxococcota bacterium | reverse complement strand
AACGACAACTACCCAGACGACAACTACGAAGCAGAAGAAGTAGGCAGTTCAAGGGGAGATGTAGTTGTCGTTGGCGGGAGCTTGTAGTTGACGTCGCCCACCCCCAGCTTCTGCGACCAGGGCGACGATCGCTGCACCATGCGTCTCACGCCCACCACCGTGCAGCTCATCTTGCACCGCGGCGTGAAGGTGAAGCCGACCGCTGGCTTCTCGTTTCTCGACGACATTGGCCTTGTTGCGTGGGCCGCACCGGACCGTGGTGTGGTCACGTTCCAGAGTGCCGCCGAGATCGAAACGCACCTCGACGCGGTCGCCGACCTCGTGGGCCGGTGGTTCATCGCCACGCGCGACTGATCTTGTCGAGATGTCAGGTTGCCGGCTTCGCGCCCCGCAGGTGGTCGACGGCGAGCTCAAGTCCATCGAGGGTCAGCTCAAACATCGGGTGCACCTGGCGGATCGCCTTCACCGTCGGCGCGTTCCAGACGCGCCTGGGTTCGGGGTTCAGCCACGCTGTGGCCTTCGCTTTCGCCTTGAAACGGCGGAGCCACTCGATGCCTGACACCTGCGCCTGCTGAAACGAAAAGAAGTGGCTGGACTGTGTCAGCTCATGGGGCGACATCCAGGCATCGCCGATGAACACCACCGACCAGGTGCGGTCAATCATGTCGACGACGTCGCGGGTGAACACGCCCTCGTTGCGTTCGATGTTCGTGTAGAGCTTGTCGTACGGACAGTTGTGAAACGAGTAGCTCTTGAAAGCGGCGAAGTGCGAGGCCTGGTGGGCCGCCGAGAACAGTTGTTCTGACAGCTCGGAAAACGGGTCCATCGAGCCGCCGACATCGGTGAGCAACAACAGCTTCACGCGGTTCTTTTTTGGCGGTGCGAACACCAACTCAATCTCGGCGTTCTTCGCCGACGCCGTGATGCTCTGCTCGACGTCGAGCTCTTCGGGGCCGCGGTCGCGGGCGAGCAGGCGCAGTCGACGCAGGGCCACGCCCATCTGGCGCGTGTCGAGGACGCGATCGCTGCGCAGGTTTTGAAACTTCCGCTCGGCGGCGTGAGCGACGGCGCTGCGATTGCCGGCGCCACTTGCGCCCACACGGATGCCCTGGGGGTTGTACCCGCCCTGGCCGAAGGGCGACGTGCCGCCGGTGCCGATGTAGTGGCTGCCGCCGTCGTGGCGCTCCTTCTGCTCGGCGAGTCGCTTGCGAAATTCAGCGCGCAGGCTGTCGAGGTCCATCGCCTGCAGCAAGGCTCGTTCGTCGTCGCTGAGTTCGCGGCGCTCGATGGGCTCCGCGAGCCACTTCAACATCTCGTCGGTGACGTCGACCTTGCCCTCCACGCCGTGAAAGGCGGTCGCAAACGCGCGATCGAAGGCGTCGTATTGGGTCTCGCGCTTCACCAACAACGCGCGGGCGAGGTTGTAGAAGGTGGTGAGGTTGGCGCGGTCGAAGCCGCGGGCCTGCGCCGTCAGCAACGAGAGCCACTCCGTCGTCGACACGCGGATGCCCTCGGCACGCAGCTGGTAGAAGAAATTCAGAAACATCACGCACCCGCCGAGCAAAGCCGAAGAAGCCATCAGAACTCCTTCGGCGCCAGCCAAAGAAGCCGTGAGAACTACATCTTCAAACCGCGAGCGCTGTCTTTGACGTTCACGAGCTGCTGCACGTCGCTCTCTTTCTTCAAGAGCAGGCCGACAAACGGAATCTCGCTGCTGAGCTTCTCGACGGCGACGCCCGTCTTGTGCAGTGCGGAAATCCAATCGATCAGCTCCGACGTGCTCGGCCGCTTTTTCAAATCGGGTTGCTTGCGCAGCCAGTAGAAGCGGGTGAGTGCCGTCGACAACAGCTGCTCCTCCAGGCGCGGGTGGTGCACGTTCACGATCTCGCGCATCTGCGCTTCGTCAGGAAACGCGATGTGGTGAAAGACGCAGCGTCGCAAGAACGCGTCGGGCAGTTCTTTTTCGTTGTTCGACGTGATGATCACCACCGGCCGGTGCACCGCCGTGTGGGTCTCGCCGGTTTCGTCGACGACGAACGACATGCGATCGAGCTCGTGGAGCAGGTCGTTGGCAAATTCGAGGTCGGCCTTGTCGATCTCGTCGATCAACAGCACGACGCGGCCCGGCGACACAAAGGACCGGCCAAGCGGGCCGAACTTGATGTACTGCCGAATGTCTCTGATGTCGCGGTCGCCGAAGCGGGCGTCGTTCAAGCGGGCGATGGTGTCGTAGACGTAGCAGCCGTCTTTGGCCTTCGACGTCGACTTGATGTTCCAGACCAGCAGCGGCAGCCCAAGACCCTCGGCGACGGCTTCGGCCAGGCGCGTTTTGCCGGTGCCGGGCTCGCCTTTGATCAGCAGCGGCTTCTCGAGGGCGATGGCCACGTTGACCGCGTCTTGCAGCTCAGCAGGGGCGAGGTAGCCGGCGGTACCGCTGAAGGTCTGTGTCGTCTGCGTCTGCGTCGATGGTGTTGGCGTCGTCTGCGTCGTCATGGTCGCCATGGTGAAGGCAGCGCGGGTTCGCTGCAACCGAGGCTCACGACGCGGCCGGAGACAATGATGACACGCGAGCACGTGTGACGCGGCCGGACGCGCGGCAATGCGGGCGAGGGCCGGAGGGGCGCCTGGCCGATGCACTTTGAACCAGGAGGCGCCAGCCCGTTCGACGACGACAGCAGCCTCCGGCGCCGACGCTCAAAGTGCACGGGGAGCGCTGCACAGACCAGAACAAGAGGGCCCGGAAAGTCCAGAAAACCATGGCCCTTGTTCGAACAAGGACATCGCGGAATTGTTCAAGGACATGCCGGAAAACGCGGCCGGCGGCACTGCAGCGCCAAC
>JBIKRQ010000618.1:0-2847 GCA_044349155.1 Myxococcota bacterium | reverse complement strand
ACGACGATCGACGGCGAGGTGGTCTTCAACACCTCGATGTCGGGCTACCCCGAGCTGCTCACAGACCCGTCGTACCGTCGTCAGCTGCTGACACTCACGGTGCCGGAAGTCGGCAACTACGGCGTGTGCGACCGCGACTTCGAGTCCGACCGCATCCAGGCCGCCGGCCTCATCGTTCGGCGCTTGTCGACGGTGGTGTCGAACTGGCGCAGCGACCGCGATCTGTCGTCGTGGATGAAGAGCGAAAACATCCCGGGCATCGCCGGCATCGACACCCGCGCGCTGGTGCGTCGTCTGCGCGATGGCGGCACGCGCGTGGGCCTGTTGTCGACGGACGGCACGCCGCTGGCCGAGCTCCGTGAGCGCGTGAAGGCCGTGCCCGGCATGGCCGGCTGCGAGCTCATTTCGGCGGTCACCACCCCTGCCCGCTACGAGTTCACCGACGGCCTCCTCGACGACGCTGGTGAAGCCATCGCGTCCACGCCTGCCCGCCACCACGTGGTCGCCTTCGACTTCGGCATGAAGAAGAACATGGCGCGCCTGCTCGTGCACAAGGGCTGCAAGGTCACCGTCGTGCCGGCGAACACCACCGCTGCCGACGTGCGCGCGCTGTCGCCCGACGGTGTGCTGCTCAGCAACGGCCCTGGCGACCCGTCCACCGTGCCCCACGTCGTCGACGCCGTGCGCGACCTCGTCGGCACCGTGCCCGTCTTTGGCATCTGCATGGGCCATCAGGTGCTCGGTCAGGCCCTGGGGGCGTCGACGTACAAGATGCCCTTCGGCCACCGCGGCGGAAACCAGCCGGTGCACACCGACGTCGTGCCAGGTGCGGCGTCACGCGTGCTGATCACCTCGCAGAACCACGGCTTCGCGGTTCGCCCCGCCGAACTCCCGGCCGAGGCGCGTGCCAACGAAGTGAACCTGTCCGACGGCACCAACGAAGGTCTGAATGCGTCTTCGAAGTGGGCCTTCTCCGTACAGTACCACCCCGAAGCGGCGCCCGGCCCCCACGACGCCGAGATACACTTTGACCACTTCATCTCGATGATGGACCGCTTCAAGGAGCAGCGATGACGGCGCTCAAAAAGAAGCTCTTTGTGGCCATGGCCGGCAACATCGGTGCCGGCAAAACCACGGCGGCGAAGCTGCTCAGCCAGCACTTCGGCTTCGAGTTGTTCGACGAGCCCGTCGTCGACAACCGCTTCCTCGCCGACTACTACAAAGACATGCGACGCTGGAGCTTCACGCTGCAGCTCGAGTTCTTGATCAAGCGCGTGCAACATCACGAGCTCATCCACCGCGTGCCCAAGTCCTGCATTCAGGACCGCACGCTGTATGAAGATCCCGAGGTTTTCGCGAAGTACCTGCACGGTCTTGGCAACATGACCAACACCGAACTCGAACTCTATTACGAGTACTTCGAAAGACTCAGTGTCGACCTGCATAAACCTGACAAGGTCATCTGCTTCACGGTGCCAAACGTCGGCACGTTGCTCGAGCGCATTCAGATGCGTGGGCGCGACGAAGAAAAGAACATGGCGGGCGCCTTCCTCGAGGGGCTCAACGGCTACTACACGGCGTTCCCGTCGATCCTCGCCAGCAAGCACGGCATCGACGTGTGGAAGCTCGACGTCAGCAACGTCGACATCCGCGCCGGCGTGGGCCGCGAGCAGTTCCTCGACGAGGCCGCCGCCTTCTTCGCGCGCTGAGCATCGTTGTCGCGCTCCGACGGAAACGCGACGTGCCGGAGAAGCGAAAGCTCACGGCGCGCAGGTTTCGGCGTCGACGTAGCCCTCATCGATGCTGCCGTATTCGTCGAACAGGACGAGGGTGGCGCAGCGGTCGTCGACCCTGATCGAGCAGTTGCAGCCGGATCCGCACGACGCCTCGACGAGGGTGGCATCGACCAGCGCTGGGGCATCGCGAGCACGCTGGCGATCCACGAGCGCGCACACGTCGTCACACGAGGTGGCGTCGTCGAGCGTGCAGCCCGGGAAGCTGTCGGGCGGCACCAGACAATCACCAAGACGGCCGATGACGCCGCAGCCGCGCCGATGAAGAACGCCTCGCCTTCTTCGCCCTCGCCCTCGCCCTCGCCAACGCGGCAGTCGCAGCCCACCACCTCGTTGACGGTGGTGCAGGTGCCCACGGTGGCAGGTGCGGGAAGCGGCTCGCGCAAAGCCGCGACAAACTCGTCGCAGCGCGCGCTGCAGGCGGCCTCGTCGTCGTCGCCCTTGCAGGTGGTGTCGTCGTAGCCCGACGCGATCGAAGCGATGGTGCCAAGAACGAACAACACAGAGACAAGCAGCCGGCGCATGCGCAGACTTGGCCAGAGATCTCCTGCACCGCAAGCGCACCACGAACCATCTGGCAGACTGCGTCGCATGCTTCGTCGTTCTGTGATCGCGCTGTTTGTCGTCGGGGTGCTCGCATCGATCGCCTCGGTGCCAACGACATTCGAGTCGGGGACAGGCGGCGCAGATTCGAATCAGGTGGTGCTGCCGATCGACCTCGACCCATCTCAACGGCGGGTGCGGCTGCGCGTGCGTCTCGACGTGAGCAGTGTCTTTGCCGAAGGCCCCACAAACGCCCGACTCTCGCTCGCGGCCACCGCGGGGTTTGACGACGTGGCCAGCGCCGTACCAGCTCGCGTTCGCCTGGGCCTGCTCGCACCAGACGAAGTCGACACCGTCGACATCGCACTGCTGACCTTCGTCAGGCCCGACGAGACCTACCAGCTGGAGCGCGAGGGCGAGTACGTCGCCGACGTGCTGCTCGTGCGGGAAGACGAAGGCGAAGGCGTCGTCGCCCTGACCCTCACCTTCGACGCTTCCTTCGAGGCGGACC
>JBIKRQ010000220.1:0-10689 GCA_044349155.1 Myxococcota bacterium | reverse complement strand
GCGCGAAGGAGGGCTACTTCCCCGTCGCCCCCAACGACAGCCACGCCGACATCCGCCAGGACATCTGCCAGGTGCTCGAAGAAGTGGGCATCGACGTCGAGCGCGAGCACCACGAAGTGGCCGCCGCCCAGTCCGAGATCGACTTCCGCTTCGACTCGCTGACCAACTGCGCCGACACCACGATGTGGCTCAAGTACGTCATCAAGAACGTCGCTGCGAAGAACGGCAAGGCCGCCACGTTCATGCCCAAGCCCATCGCGGGCGACAACGGTTCGGGCATGCACTGCCACATGTCGTTGTGGAAAGACGGCAAGCCCCTGTTCGCTGGCAACGGCTACGGCGGCCTCAGCGAGATGGCGCTGTTCTTCATCGGTGGTGTGCTCAAGCACGCGCGCGCCCTCGCCGCGATCACGAACCCCACCCTGAACAGCTACCGCCGCATCGTCCCCGGCTTCGAAGCCCCGGTGAACCTCGCCTACTCGGCGCGCAACCGCTCGGCGTCGATCCGCATCCCGGTGGGTTCGGCGTCGCCCAAGGCCAAGCGCATTGAGTGCCGCTTCCCCGACCCGATGGCCAACCCGTACCTCGCCTTCTCGGCGTTGCTGATGGCGGGCCTCGACGGCATCGAGAAGAAAATCCACCCGGGCGACCCGATGGAGAAGGACATCTACGGCCTGAGCGCTGAAGAGCTCAAGGACATCCCGCAGCTGCCCGGCAGCCTCGAAGAAGCCCTGCAGTGCCTCGAGGCCGACCACGAGTTCCTGCTCCGTGGCGACGTCTTCACCAAGGACTTCCTCGAAACCTGGATCGACTTCAAGCGCACGAAGGAAATCAAGGCGAGCAAGGCGCGTCCGACGCCGCTCGAGTTCATGCTCTACTTCGACGCCTGAGCCCTCGTCGTCGACGATGCGCACCAGCGGCCACCCTCGAGGTGGCCGTTTCGTTTGCGTGCGGCAGACAACGCTACGGGCCGAACGGCGGCGCGATTCGCTGCTTTTGGCTCGGACACGCGTCCGCACTGCCTTTACGCCGGGGCGGCCTGCCCGTACCGACGCGGTGTGTTGCGCCTGATCTCCCTCGTCGTTGTTGTCTGTGCCCTGCCGGCGTTCGCGCAGGAGCCGCCGCCGTCAGAACCTCCCGCCGAGGCGCCCGCAGCGACGGTGGAGGCGCCTGCTACGTCGACACCGCCCGCGATCGACCCGGCGATGCAGGCGGCGATCGAAGCGATCGTTGAGCAGAAGTTGCAGCAGAAGCTCGACGAGAAAAAAGCCGAAGGCTTCTTCGACGACCCCAAGCTGCCCATCACGCTCAGTTGGCGCGGCGACTTCTTCACGAAGATGCTGATTCGCAACAACCAAAGCGGCGGCTGCGTGTCGTACGGCAACCCCTCGCCCGAAGGCGACAACTTCAGCGGCGACAACGGCATCTGCTCTGAGCTGGGGCTCACCGTCACAGGCCGCGTGAGCGATCGTGTCGAGGCTGGTGCGCGCCTGCAGACACGCTTCGGCGCGCAGTGGGCCGAGTGGTACGAAAACGGCGACGAGCGCGATGTGCCCGACGGCAGCGGCGAATCGTTGGGCCAAAACCACGGCGCGTATCTGCAGTTGCGCGGCATCTACTTGCGCGTGGCGCCGCCGATCCCGACGGTGAAGTTCGTGCACATCGGCGGCACCGACCTGTCGATGTTCAACGCCTGGACCATCGGTAAGTCGCGCTACACCGAACGCGACAACGGCCGCGCGATCATCATCGAGGGCACGTTTGGCGACCCGCTCAGCTACACCCTGGCGCGTGTGGCGCTACCGAAGCTGTTCGCCGGCCCCGGCTACACCACGGGTATTTCAGACCCCATCATCCAGAACCCGTTTTGGCAGCGCGATGCTGCGTGGGCCTACAAGCTGCGCAGCGCGTGGGACTGGTTCACCGTCGAGCACATCTCGTCGTACGTGATCGACGAAGAGGCCGACACCGACGACCCCGATGCGATCGGCTCCACCAACGGCGTTGATGCGAAAGACGGCGCTGTCACCACCAGCGCGCGCTACCAGAACATCAACAGCACGTTGCAGGTCAAAAGCGACGCGATCGACTGGCTTGGACTCAACGCCATCGGCGGCTTCTCCTGGTCAAAGACCGACGACAAGCTCGTGTTCAACTCGGTGTCGGGGGCCCAGGGCTTCACGCCGGTACCGATGGGCGAGCACACGGGGTACAGCGTCGTGGCGCGTGCCGATGTCCTCGACCCCTTCGGCATCGACCTCGATCTGCAGCTCGAATACTTCAACATCGGCCGCGACTGGGTGAGCGTGTTCGGCGCGCGTCGTGAGACCGACCTGCTGCTCACCGACGGCTTCGTTGAAGGCCAGGTGGCGACGTTGAATGTGGCCAACGAGTTTCAGGATTTCACCGAGCCGTTTTACGAGCCGATCATCGGCTGGCACGGCGCCACCGCGTTGCTCACGTACTCGCCGGGCGCGCTCGAAGTGGCCGCTGAAGGCACGCTGATTGAGTACAACACCGACACGGGCACCACGGCCCTCGACACCGGCAAGGTGTACCCCGACTTCCTCTACACCGACGGCATGACCGACACCGAGCTGTTCTCGTTCGCCAACACGAACGACCGCGGTCGCGATCCGCGCAGCGTGTACCACGAGTTCCAAAACCGTCGCACGCTCATCGGCGTGGCGAAGGGTGCTTACACGTTCGACTTCCACAAGAGCGTGACGGTGCGCGCGAAGCACAAGACCATCTACGACACCGACCAGAGAAACCAGACCGTCGTCGGCGACGACTACGCGGGTGTGTTGTTCTTCAACAAGCTCAGCGTGGAAGCACCGCTCACCGACGAATTCTCGGCCGCTGTGGGCGGGCAGTTTGACTACTGGATCGAGCAGCACCGCTCGGGCGAGGTCGTCGCTGGCGTGGCCAACTACCCCGACTACACGACGATGCGCGCGAAGGCGTTTGCCGACCTGCGCTACACCTACGGCGGCGTGTCGCTCTGGTACCACTTCGAGTATTTGAACAAGGACCTCGACGCGACCGACAACCGCCTCGACCAGCGCAACCTCAACATCATCCGCTCGCTGGCGATGGTGTCGGCGTCGTTTTGATGGTGCGGCGCAGTTGAGATCAACTGGCGACCCCACGGCGCGTCGGGCACCATGCGACGACGCACGCAGGGGGACCCACGCATGAACGCGCTCGCACTCGTTGTCGCCTTTCAGCTCAGTGCTGGCATCACTGACCATGTTGACGTCGACGGCCGCGTGGTTGGTGGCATTGCCGGCGCGACCGTCGGTGCTGCCGTTGGTGGCGTCGGCGCTGCGCTCGCGTTTGAGGCGTGGGTCACTGCGTCGGCGAAGGCGTCGAGGTGCGACGAATGCGAAGGCTACGGCCTGATGTCGTTCTTCTACACCGTGCCGGTTGCCCTGATTGGTGCTGGGCTTGTGGGCGCGGGCGGAGCGTTGTTGGGCATCGTGATCGGCGACGCCGTCGACGCGGAATAACCAGAGGTGGGGACGATGAAGCAGTTCGTGTTGGCCGCTTGTGCGGTGGCGTTGTTGGCGGGTGAGCGCGCCCAGGCGTGCGGTTCGTGTGCCGAACCGTTTGCGAGCAATGCCTTCGCGTTCCGGCGTGAGCCGTTGCCGTCGAATGCGCGCGTGTTTGTCAGTGGAGCGGTCGAGACGAGCAGCATTGCCGTGGTGGGCAGCGTCGACGACGAGGCGGTGGAGGTGCCGTTTGAAGTCACGCCAGCGGGGACTGCCGACGGTTCGGTGTACGTGTCGTTCACGTGGACCGCAGCACCGGGCACGGTGACGATCACGTCGAACATCGGCGGCCAAACCTACAGCGTCGGCACATCGTCAGACGTCGTCGCTGCCGACGCGCTCGACGTGGCTGTGACCGAAGGCGGACGTGGCGACGCGTGTTGTCCAAACGTGGCGACCACGCTCACGCCAACGGGAGCGATCGACAACGACGCGACGACGCCACAGGTGCTCGTCGTGCTGTTGTCGTCTGCGGCGGGCGAGCGCGTGGTGCATCTGCCGTACCTCGCAGGCGTGGGGGCCGCCCTCGGCGCGTCGAGCGAGGGATGCCTGCAAAACGACCCGCTCGCCGTCGACGGCGAAGAGGTGCAAGCGCTCGTGTCGACCATCGACTGGGCCGGCAACGAATCAGCATCCACACCGGTCACCTTCGTCTACCGGGCGGGCACACCGTTCGGCTGCGGCTTCGGCGACGACGAACTTGACCTGTTCGGCTGCACACAGACGGGGACTTCGGCGTGGGCGTCGTTGGCGGTGCTCGCGCTGCTGCGTCGTCGTCGAATGAACCCCTGAGCGCAGGAGGACCAGGTGGCGACGAAGAAGACCGCGACGAAGAAGACCGCGACGAAGAAGACCGCAACGAAGAAGACCGCGACGAAGAAAACCGCGACGAAGAAGACCGCGACGAAGGCGCCGGCAGTTGTTGCCGCTGCGCATGCGCTCGAGGGGGCCGAGCTGGCGCTCACCCGGTTTCCGTCAGCACCGCCGCAGGTGTCCGACGAGGTTGCCGCGCGCTTCACGAGAGCCACGGCGGCGCTCGCTGCGTCCCTCGATGCCGAGTCCATCGCCCGCTGCGGGGCTGCCGATCGATACGGTGCGTTCTATCCGGCCAACGCGCCACGCATGGTTGGCCCCGAGGTGGCCGCTGGCCTCGATCGCGACGGCGTGTTGCATGTCTTGCGTGATGGCGTGGTGCGTTCGTTTCGCGCGCCAGGCGAGGGCCACTTCGACGTGGCGCCCGATGGCCGTCGCGCCTGGCTTGGGTTTCAAGCCCAACTGCACGAGGCCCAGCTGGATGGCGACAACGTCCAGTGGCGCGCGCTGACCGTTGCGGGGCCCGACGACGATTGGGTGTCGAGCGTTGCGCGCGTCGACGACGACCACGTGATGGTGCGCTTCGGCAAAACGCTGCTGTTGCTGCGCCGCGACGGCGATACGTACACGCCGCTGCACACGAGCAACGTGCCCGAAACGAGCACCGTGGTCGCTTGCCCGCAGCATGCCTGCGTGGCGTTGGCGGCTCCCAGGCAGGTGAAGCTGTTGGTGGTGCGAAAGAACAAGCCCCACGTGCTCACGGCATCGCCGCTGCCACCGCTGGTGCACGCTGTGTCGGGCATGGTGCGCGCCTTTGAAACCGCCGAGGGCGAGCTGTGGCTCGACGTGAACCGCGTCGAGTTCGTCCGCGTCGTCGCGAAGCCTGCTTGCCGCTGAGCGCCCGCGTTCGCCTCGAGGCTCGCGGCACGGCGGTACGGCGCGAAGAATGTGTTGGGCCGCCGTTCTTTGCCGGCGCGCTCCCGCTATGGTGCGCCGATGCTTGCCGCGCTGTTCACCCTGATTGTTGCCACGACGCCCGCGCCCGAAGTGGCCGCGACGCTCACCGAGGTCACTGCTGTTGCTGCTGCGTCGGTACGTGGCACCGAGGTGCTCTCGACGCGCGACATCGAAAAAATCATGGAGCTCGAGTCGCAAAAGCAGTTGGTGGGCTGCAACGCGTCTGACTGTTTGGCCGAGCTTGCTGGTGCGTTGGGCGCGCGGCTCGTGGTGTTTGGCGAGTTGGGGGCCCTCGATGACCAGCTGGTGCTCACGCTCAACCTGTACGACGCCGAGAGTGCCCGCAGCATCGCGCGGCAACTCGTGCAGGGGCCGAAGAACGCTGCGGTGCCACCGTCTGCGCTGAACACGAGCTTGTAGGTGCCGCCGACGCGCACGTCCTGCTCGCACGACGTCAGCGCCACCGGAAACGACTTCGGCACCCACCAGCGCCTAAACAACTCTGGGACCGTCCACGCTTCGAACACGATGCGCGCTGGGCCCTTCACCACGCGCGTCACCACGATGTCGCGATCGGAGCTGCGTTCGGTTGTGGTCGGATGCTTCATCGGTTGTGTCATCGAGACCTGCTCACTTTCTTCTTCGTTGGCTTGTGGCGTTTCACTTCTGCGGCGACGCGCTCAGCGACGATGCGATCGAGTTCGTCGAAGCGTTCGTCCCAGTGCTGGCGATACCGCTCGAGCCACGCGGTCTCTTGCTCAAGGCGGCGCGCGCCAAGCGTGCAGGTGCGCACGCGCCCGACCTTCTCGGTGGCGACAAGCCCGGCCTGCTCCAACACCGCGACGTGCTTCTTCATCCCCGTGAGGGTCATGCGGAATGCTTCGGCGAGCTCGGTGATCGACGCGTCGGCGCGGCCAAGATGCTCCAGCACGCCGCGGCGGGTGGCATCGGCCAGCGCGGCGAACGAGACATCCAGATGGGTCTGCGCATACTGAGCCATATGGTTCAGTATCTGCCGGCACGCGGTCGCGCACAAGCCTCGCCAAAGGCGCACGCGAACCTGCTACGACGGCCGCATGGGTGGGTCGTTTTCTCGTTGGCGCCATGCTGTGCCTGCTGCGTTGCTTGCCATCGCCGGCCTCGCGGACTGCTCGTGCGAGCCCGACGTCGTCGTCGCCGACTGCTTCGCCGATCCCGCCTTCGACGACCACGAAAACGACAGCGACCAGCTTCACCGCTACGCGAATGGTGCAACCGCTGTGCTGTTCGTGACGGGCGGAGCTGTCGACGAGTCCACCACGGTGACCAGCAGCGACGAGTCGGTGTTTCTCGTCGAGCGCGCCACCTTTGGCCGCGTTGAACGCTTCCTCGCGTCGGACGTGGAACGCCTTGCGGTCGAGCTTCGTGGTGTTGGCAGTGGTGAGGCCGAGCTCGTGGTGGGCAACGCTGATGGTCCGCTGGTGTCGCGCACGCTGTCGTTCGTCGACGTCGATCGCGTGGTGCTCACCCGCTTGTATGGCTTGCCGCCGGTTCTTGAGCGACCCATCGATACGTCTGCACTCGCGCTCGGTCCTGAGGGGGCAACGTTTCTGCTGCACTACGGCGACGACGTGGGCGACGATATCGAGGGCAACGGCGTCTTCGCCCTCGCCGACGAGCTTGTGAATGCAGAAGACCCGGCGGCGGTGGTCAGGGTACAGGACGAGGGCGGCACGTACCGCAACCCGAGGCGCGACGTGCTGCACATCTCCTCGGTTGGCGAGGAGACGCGCCTGGCCTTCTCTCTCGCGGGCGTGGATCGCAACGACGCCATTGTTGTTCTCCCCGCGCCAGTTGGGCCCTCAGATGTCAGCGCGCATCTCGTGACGAAAGACGAGGTCCGAGGTTCGCTCGCTGAGCGCGGCGTCGAGGTCACGCCAGAGCTTGAGCAGCTGCTTGACAACAGCGACGACGACCGCGTCTTTTGCCAGCGCGAGATGTGCGCTGTGCAAATGGCCGTCGAAGACACCGTTGGCCGCACGGTCTTTGGTGCCGAGAGCCGCTGGGCCGACGGCGATAAGTCACTGTCCTCGGGCGACACGGTGACGTTCGCGCGTGGCAACCGGGAGCACGCCCTGCACGCGCGCGTGGGCGGCTTCCTCGACACCGTCGTCGTGTGGGCGAGCGACGTTGAAGTTCGTCAGCCCGAAGAGCAGGGGGACTGTGCCTCCTTCGGCAGAAGTGGTGTGAGCCTCGCAGCACTCGGATTGCTGTTGCTCCGCCGTCGCGGTCGTTGACGGTGGCGCACGTGGAGGCAGCGATGACACGGAAGCGAAGCCGATGTGTTGGCAGTCTTGCTCTCTTGAGCATGATCGGTTGCGCAGGGGCGCCGGTGCCGCGCGACGTGGTGCCACCCGTAGACCTTCGGCTGACCTCGTTGGATTGCGTTTCTGCGCTCAAGGATTCGTCCGAGTCGTTGCGGCTGTGGCGCGGCGGCGGACCAGCAGGCGCGGCATGGAACATCGACGGCGGTGACCTCGTCTGCAGCGTCGATGTTGCGATGTCGTGCAGCAACGCCGAGGTGTCGGTGTTGTTCAGCGCTCCGCCGGCAGCACCAGTGAAGGGCCGCTTCGTCGAGGGCACAACGCGCGTGCAGGCGATCATTCCTGGTGCAGCGTGGACGTCGATGCCCTTTGATGAGCGCGCTCCATTTGAGACCGTGCTCATCGAGGCCCACGCCTCGCAGCTCTGCCCCGACAGCGGCGAGTGGCGCTTTGCGACCGACAGCTTCGTTGCTGGCGTTGCACGCGGTGAGTAGTGCTGACGGCGTGCGCACCAGACGAGCACGTCAGCGCAACTGTTGCACCCGCAGTCGCGTGTGGCGCTCGACGGTGAGCACCCTGGTGCGCAACACGAGCACCGCTCGCTGCAGAGGTCCGTCGCAGGGGAAGCGGATCGATGCTGGCTGCCAACCACGGTCCCACACCAGCACGTCTTCGCGGTCGCGCACTGCGTGCTGTTCGACCCACACGCGCAGGTGGCCGTCGCCGCTGTCGAGGCGCGCTTTGCCTTCGGGCGCCCAGAACGCCTCCAGCTGCTCGAAGACCGCGAGCTCGCGGAACGTTCGCGGGTAGGCCTGCCGGCGTCGTGTGGAGCGGAACCTGTGCCCTGCGGCGATCAAACGCTCGGCAACGGCCCAGGCCTCGAGGTCGTCGTGTGGTGGCGCCCGAAACGCTGAGCCGCAGTACTGCATGCGTGCCGAACACGACGGACAAGCGGGGCTCATGACCCTGTTGCCCTCGGTGCGTCGCGCGTGCTTCGCCGACCAGCGGCAGGCAAAGCATGCCCAACGGTCGTAGGCTTGGAACTTGTGCAGCATGCCTTCGCCCTCTGCGTTCAGCGAGGAGCGGGCACGTTGGCCACGATCTCGTCGACCAGGGCCAACGCTCGCTTGCGTGCGTGACCGACCGCTCCACGCAGACCAAGACGATGCCCAAGCACGGCCCCGGCGGTGTGCTTCACGTCGTCAGCACTCACGTAGCTGCGGCCGTCGAGGTACGCGCAGGCGCGCACCAGGCTGGCCCACGCCAACGACCCGCGCGGAGAACAGGGCAACTCGATGTCGGGGTGACGGCGCGTGCCTTCGACGATGCCCATCAGGTAGCCCGCGACGACATCGTTGAGCACGACGCTGGCCACCTGCTCCTGCGATGCCGCCAACGCGTTCGCGTCGAGCAACACCGGCAGCTCTGCCAGACCACCTTCGCTGGTGCGGTTCTGCACGAGCAGTGCGCGCTCGTCGTCGGCCGGCGGGTAGCCCAGCGACAGGCAGATCAAGAACCGATCGAGTTGGCTCTCGGGCAGGGGGTAGGCGCCGTGGTGCTCGACGGGATTTTGCGTGGCCAGCACGTGAAAAGGGCGCGGCAATTCCCAGGTGGTGTCGTCGACGGAGACGCTGCGGTCGGCCATCGCCTCGAGCAACGCCGACTGCGTCTTGGGACTCGCGCGGTTGATCTCGTCGGCCAGCACAATGTTGGTGAACAGTGGCCCCTTCTTGAAACGCAGCGTGCCTTCGCGCGGATCGAGAATGGGGATGCCCACGAGGTCAGAGGGCAGCAAATCCGCCGTGAACTGCACGCGCGAAAACGCAACACCCAACACCCGCGCCAACGCACGCGCCAACGTGGTTTTGCCCACGCCGGGCACGTCTTCGAGCAGCAGATGCCCACGCGCGAGGATGGTGGCCAGCGCCAACCGCACCGCCTGCGGGTTGCCGCGCACCACCTGGAGCACGGCGCGTTCGACGTCGACGAAGGTCTGCTGGGCGGGCGTGTTCATGCTGCCTGTTGTACGCGAGCCGACGAAACCGTGCAGCCCGCGACGCGAAACAGCGCAGCGACTCAGAAGATGTAGCCGAGGTTCACGCTGTAGCGCAGCGGCAACGACGAGGTCTGCCCATCCTGTGGTGACCACGCGACGTCGAAGGCGAGCGGACCCACGGGCAACACGTAGCGAAGGCCCGCCCCGAAGGCGATGGCGTAGCGTTGGGCGCCATTGGGGTCGTTCGGGTCGAGCCACGTGAACGTGTCGGTCGACGCGCCCACGTCGGTGAAGATCGCTGGCTTGAGGTCGCCGAGGAACAACTGCCGCACCAACGTGAAGCGCAGCTCGGCGTTGGCCACCGCACCAAACAGACCGGGGCGAATGGCGAGACTGTTGTCGGTCGACGATGGGACGAGCTGTTTGTCGAGCAGCTCGCTGAGCACGCCGACCTGGTTCAGGCCAACGCCACGCACGCTGCGCTCACCGCCCACCTGCAGCAGATCCGTTTGCATCAATGCCCACTCGCAGGGTGATGCTGTTGGGCAACGACTCGACTGACCAGTCAACCCCGCGCGCAGACGTACCGAGGTGGCCAACGTGAGGCGATCGTCGGCGAAGGTCCAGTAGCCGCGGGCCGACGCACCAACGACGCCGTACGGCTCGACGTCAAACGGCACCGCGCGCACGAACAGCTCGCCGCCAAAGCCGTCTTTCGGATCGAAGGGGTTGTCGATGTTGGCGAACGCGATGCGCGGTGTGAACGCGACGACGCTGACCGGTGCGACGGCCTCGTTGCCGCTGAAGAGCCCCAGCATGCCGTCGAGGCTCTGCACCGCTTCAAGAGAGAGCGGTTCGTAGTAGCTGCCCGCCACCTGCAGCCAATCGCCGCGTGCTTCCACTGCAAAGCCGACGGTGAGTTTGTCGTCGATGGCGGGGGCGATGTCTGCCGCGCGCCACTCAAGGCCGACGGACGTACTCGCTGTGAACAGGCGCCGGCGCAGGTCGGGTTGATCCCACACCGCCAATGCCTTCTGGCCCGCCGACGTCGACGGGCTTTGCAAGA
>JBIKRQ010000219.1:0-10746 GCA_044349155.1 Myxococcota bacterium | reverse complement strand
CTGGAAGCGATCCCCGACCCAACCCTGCTGACACTCAACCAGACCCAGGCCGACACCATCAACCTCGAGGTGTACGACCCTGTCGCCGGCAAGGTGGACTTCGGTCGCTACGAGACCGCCATCCTGAGTCAGCAGCCGTTCTCGGCGGTGAGCGCGGGTGGCTTCAACTCGATCTCGCTGGCGCGCACCGCTGGCCCCACCAGCACACCGCCCGCCACCGACCGCATCCTGCTGTTGCCCACCACCGACGACGCGGTGATCTACGTGATGACGAACAAGCAGGTCGGCTGGAAGATCCCCCGCCACCACACCCGCAACGACTCGCGCGACAACGACGTGCGTTTCAGCGTGTTCCTCAACGCCAACAGCGCCGGCTTGCCCATCGGCATGGTTGCTGTCCCCAACAGCACGACGACGGCGTGGATCGGGCTGCAGGTCGCCGGGCAGGTGGGCCAGGACCAACTGCTGCCCGCGGTGTTTGACCAGTAGAAAACACCGCCGTCACTTCCCGACATAAAAGCAGCGCCCCATGGGCGCTGCTTTTTGATCGGCGGGGATGTTTCCCCGCCCACCAGAGGCTCTTTGTGCGGGCGCCAAACAAAGCTGCCGTGACGAGGACGGCAGCAGGGACCCAACGACCTCAGCGGATGGCGCGGATGGCGTTCTCGGCGGTCTGGTGCACGGCGTTGAGGATGTTCGACATCGCCTGCATCATTTCGCTCAAGCGGGTCATCTTGAGCTTCAGGGTTTCGAACATGATCTGACGCGAGCGGCTCTCGTCGGTGGCGGTGGGGTCGACCTTGTCGGTTCCCTGGCCGCGGGGCTCGGTCGACGTGACCTTGCCGGTCTTTTGCGTCTCGGCACGCACCGTACCGGCCTCGTGGTCAAACGAGACGCCGAGCGCTTCCAACGCCGGACCGTCAAAGCCCTGCGCCGCCGCCTCTTTCATCAGCCCAGCCCGCGCGGTGGCGAAGTGCCCATCGAGGGTTTTCAGCGCTTCGTCCTTCGACAACGGCTTGCCGGTATCGGCCTTGTTGAACACGGCCTCCGCGGCGGTGTTGCGCGCCTTGTCGATCGCACCACCAACGAGGGCGGCGTGGTCGGGGGCGTCCTTCGTGGCGCTGGCAACGAGCGGGCCGACGGCCTTGGTGAAGACACTCTTGATGTCGATGTCTTTGTTGCCAACGATGGCGGTAAGGCCCGCGGTCACACCGTCGAAGATCGCCTTTTTGTCTTCGCCAATCGGCAAACGATCGACGAGGGACTTCGCCGCCGACGTGAGCTGCGCGACGGGGATCTTGCCCTCTTTCGCGGCGGTGGCGATGCGGCCGAAGCGGGTCTCGATGTCGGTGCTGTGCTGCGAGGTCTTGGGCGCTTCGGCGCGCTCGGCGGCCACGGTCTTGCCGGTGACTTCCTGCTCCATCGCCGAGAACAGCGGCTTCATCTCGTTCATCACGGTGGCGAGCTTCTGCTTGCCGCCGCTTTCGCCGAGGGCGCCGTCGATGATGAAGGCAGCGACCTTGTTCTCGAGCTTGTCGGAACCGCCGATGGCCACCGCGAGGGGCGACTTCAGCTCGTACAACGCCTTGGCGTCGCCGATCTCGGTGAGCTTCTTGCCGGTGGTGTTCTCGACCCACGCGGCCAGGGGCTCCATCTCGGGGGTGAGTTCGCCGCCGCCGACAGCGAGGATGGCGCGGCCCATGGCCTCGGCCTGCAACTGGCGCGCGGCTTCGGGCGCGATCTTGTCGAGCTTGACGACAAGGGCCTTCGCTTCGTCGGTGGTGATGACGCCATCGTTGCTGCGCAACGACGTGGCCGACGACACCACGGCTTCCATGCTGGTGCGCAGCTTCTGCGCCTCGGTGCCCGAAGCACCTGGACCGGCGGAAATCTGACCGGTGGCGCCAACGCCCTTGGCAGCGGTGCCCGTGGCGCCGGCCTTCTTCTTGTTCTTGTCGGCGTCGTCTTTGGCGACGTTGTCGAGGTTCTTCAGGTCGCCGTCGACTTCCTTCATGGTCTTGGCGCAGATGGTGAACATCAACGCCGCCATGCGGTCTTCGAAGTAGGGCGACGCGGCCATCTGCGCGGCGAAGAACTCGAACGAGCCGGGGGCCTTCTCGCCGAAGGTTTCTTCCATCTTGGTGACCGCACCCTCCGACGACGCCTCAGCCTTCGCGTAGGCGCGCGTGAAGCCCGGGCGGGCATCGGGTTGGAACTTGACCTCGCCGTCTTTGGTGGCGCGGTTTACGGCGGCGTGGACGACGTTTTGCGCTTCCTTGGGCAGGCCCGCCAGCCCGCCGACGAGCTTGTCGACCAGGGCCTTGTCGAGCACCGGAACTTTCGCGAGCAGCGACAGCGTGGCGGCCGCAACGGTCTTGGCGGTGTTGCCGCCGACGAGGTTGGCCTTGTCGCGCGCGCTGAAGAGCTGCTCGGTGGGCTGGCCGACGACCTTGGCGATCAACGCCTGCGCGGTCTTCGACGGCACGTCGAAGACGTCGGCCTGGATGAGCTTGAGCAGCGCCCCGCCGACGACCTTCTTGGTGGCGGCATCGGGGATGGCTTCAAAGGCGGTGGCAATCTTTTGCGCTTCGTCGACGCTGACCTGCACGCCGCGCGACGACTGCGGGTCGACCGCCATGCCGACTTGCTTGAAGAAGCCCTGAACCGCGGCAAAGTTTCCAGCAACGGACGAGATCGACATGCAGACTCCGGCACCAAAGCGGTGATGTAGGTGCTGCGCACACACGCCCTGCGACGGCGGCGCAACACTTCGACTCCGGGTCTTTCCCCAACCGGCCGGTTTTGGCGAGCGCCTGCGAGATCGAGCTTCGTCTCTGGCTCATCAATCGCCTCGCGGAGCGGGGTGAGGCCCGTTTCCCTGCAGCACGCGGGTGCCACCGGCGTGATCCTGCTCAAGAAAGCCCTTGCCGAAGCGATGAGTCGCCCATGCGGTTGTCGAGCAAGATCATTGCGGCCCTGCTCGTGGTGCTCGCCGTCCTGCTCGTGCTTGCCCAACACCTGGAAGCCGCCAAGGTCAGCACGGTGGTCACCGAGCTGCGTCGCCGCGAACTCACCGCCGACTTTGCGCGCTTCAAACAGCAGCTCAACAGTCTGGCCGAGACCCGCGAGCGCGTTGCCGTGGCCGCGACGCGCCTGGCAGAAGACCTCGAGCGCGAACACCGTGCCGGCATTCCGATCAACGCCGACGAACGCGCCGCGGCGATCGCGACCTGGTTGCTGTCGTCGTCGCCAGCGTTCGTGTTGGGCGTTGGCATCTACTTCGAGCCCAACGTGTTTGGCGACGTTCGCTGGGTCGGGCCGTACGCGGCTCGTGGCGCAGATGGCGCGGTCAGCGTCACGCGCGAATACGCCAACGACGCCTACAACTACCCGACCCAGTCCTGGTACGCCGAGACCATTCCGGTGGGCTGGGACCGCGCGCAGCGGCTCGAGCATCCGCTCAAGACCACCGCTCCCTACGTCGACAGCCTCGCTGGCCAACCGACGGTGTTTCAGTCCGTGGTGCACGCCATCCACTCTTCCGACGGGCACGTGCGCGGCGTGGTCTCGGTCGACTCCAGTGGCGGCCGCATCGACGAAGTGCTGGGGACGTATCGGCCCACGCCATCGTCTTCGGCGTTTCTCGTCGACGAGCGCGGCCTCGTCGTGTTTCCGCGCGTGGGCGACCAACTGCAAGACCGCAGCACGCTCCCGTTCGCCGATCGCTTGCCCTGGCATGAGCTCGAAGACAGCGCGGTGGTCGTCGTCGACGGGCTGACCAAAGATGGCCACACCTTCGCTGTGCATCTCACGCGCATTCGCGGCAACGCCATTCTGGGCGTGATCCTCGCGACCGACGAAGCCTACGGCGTGCTCAACGACGTTCGCCGCACGAGCATTGCGTCCGGTTTGCTCACGCTCCTGGCCGTCGCCGTGGTGGTCGCCCTTGTGGTGCGTCGCCTGCTTCGTCCGCTCGCCGAGATGACAACCGCCGCGCAACGGGTCGCAGCGGGCGACCTGTCGGTGATGGTGGCGAGTACCGACAACGACGAGATCGGCGTGCTCGGGCGCGCGTTTGCCGGCATGGTCCACGACGTCCAGGCGCGCGATGCCGCCCTCAACGCGATGGCTTTCGACGCGGCATGCAGGAGATCGATCGACTGCTGCTCCGCCTCGAACGAACCTGGGACGACAGCCCCACGTGTCGACGTGCGCTGCACACCATCAAGGGGTCGGCGGCGGTGCTCGGCTTCACGGGGGTCGCCAGTGCGTGTCACGCGCTCGAAGACGAACTCGAACGCGACGCCAGCAGTGTCACCGGCGCAAGCTTCACCGCCGTGCGCGAGATCTGGGGCCGCATGCTCGACCAGATCGAGGGCTTCCTCGGCGACGATCACGGCATTCGCATCGATGAACGCGAGTTTCAGACCCTCGTGGGCGAGCTGCGGTCGCACACCGACCACGACGCGGTGTTGAGCCTCGTGCAGTCGTTTCACGACGAGCCCACGCGCAACCCACTCAATCGCCTCGGCATTCAGGCGGTGCGCGTTGCCCAACAGCTGCGCAAGCCGATCACGGTCAGCACCGCCGACAACGGGTTGCGCCTGCCCGCCACACGCTTCGAAGACCTGTGGCTGAGTGCTGTGCACATGGTGAGAAACGCCGTGGACCACGGGTTTGAATCGGTGGACGCGCGCCTCGCTGCCGACAAAGACCCAACGGGTACCATCACGCTGTCGACGACGATGGTCGGCGAAGACCTCGTCATTGCCTGCAACGACGACGGCGGCGGTGTCGACTGGCAGCGCGTGGCCGACAAAGCGCGCGCGCGCGGACTGGCGTGCAGCACCCACGACGAACTCGTCGATGCTTTGTTTTCGGACGGTCTGTCGACGCGCGACGAAGTGTCGGATTGGTCGGGCCGCGGTGTTGGACTCTCGGCGGTGAAGGCGGCGGTCACGGCCCTCGGCGGAAGCGTACGCGTGGCTTCGACCCCCGGCGTTGGCACTGCCTCGCGGACGAAACCTTCGGCGGCAACGGTGGCAACGGCGGCGACGTCGACGGCGGACCCGAGGACGGTGACGCCGGCGACATCGCCAGCTGCCTCGATGAGGTCCGGCTGTTTGACGGTGGCGCGGGCGGCGACGTTGGCCGCATCAAGATCCGTTTCGCCACCAGCATCGACACGAGCGGGCGCGTGTCGCCGGCACCGCGCTTGGCGCGCCTTGAGTGACCGTGCACGACGTCACGCCGCCGAGCGCGTTGCTGACGCGGGTTGGTGTCGCAGGCGACTGTGAACGCCTGCGAACCACGCGCTTCGATGTGTGAATCAGGCACCGTCGGAGATGCCCGGCTCACGCCGTGGACGTCGGCGGGATCAGGAGATGCCAGCGATGGCGACGCCCGCCATGGCCACGCCGTACACAACAAACATCGTGATCATCATGATGCCGACCAGCTTCCAAAACGACTTCTGGTTCAACAGCGCATCTTCCATCGCGTGGCTGTCGCCGTCGGTGCCGAGGCGACCAATCGCGGTGCTGTAGCGAAGCAGGAACAGCGAACCGAAGTAGTACGGCACCGCCAGCACGATGTAGAGCACCGCCAGGCCGACCATGGCAAGCTCCATAGGCTCGGTTTCGCCAAGGCCAACCACCCCCGCAAACACGGTCAAGCCGACCATGACGACGGCGCCAAGGCCCAGGAAACCGGTGCAAATGAAGCCGAGGACGGCGCAAAAGAGCACCCACGGCTTGGTCGCTTGCAACAGCTCCACCATGGTGGGCGTGATCTCGCGTTTGACAGGAGGGTTGATGCGGCCATTCACGGGCTCGGTGGGGAGTGTTGACGTCATGAGAGGACGATAGGGGAGCCCACCAGCGCGCGGCAATCGGCCCCCGATGACGTCGTGTGTCCCACCGCACGCATCGGCAATGCACGAAGCTCGAGTGCTGACGTTGCCTGCTAGCGGACGGCGCCGGGCTGGTGGCGCAAGCGGCTGTGAAACGCCTGCGACACCGCGAACCACTCGCTTTGGCCCTTGAGCTTGAGCCACTGGCCGAGCTCGTCGCGCTTGAGCTTCTCGATGGCGGTGGCGCGCACAATCAGGCTGCGGTGCACATGCCAAAACACCTCGGGATCGAGGCCACGCAGCAGTTCGCGGAGCGACGTGCGGATGACGGCGTCGTCGGTGGCGGTGAGCACGCGGGTGTATTTGTCTTGTGCTTGAAACGCGATGACGTCGTCGATCGCATACAACGTCGTCGTCTCGCGCACCGTCGCGGTCACCCATTTCAGCGATGCGGGCGGGCCAGCAACAGCAAGCGCGCCGAGGGCGGTCTGCGGTGTTGTCGTCGAGCGCAGCCGTTCTTGCAGCCGCGCAATCGTCAGCGCGAGCCGTTCACGCTCCACCGGCTTGAGCAGGTAGTCGACCGCGCCATGCTCAAACGCCTGCACCGCGGCGTCGTCGTGGGCGGTGACAAAGACGACGAAGACGCTGTCGGCCATGGCCCGCGCGAGTTCGAGCCCGCCCGCCCCAGGCATGCGCAGATCGACGAACGCGACCTGCGGCTGCTCACGCTCCCACGCCTCGAGGGCCGAGATGCCATCGCCGCACGACGCGACCACGCGCGCGTCGGGCCACAACTGCGCGAGGGACGCGGCGAGGGCCTCGCGCTGGGGCTGTTCGTCTTCGGCAATCAGGATGCGGGTGATGGCGTCCTCCACTGTGCAGGCAGCGTCATGGTGGCTGCGGTGGTGCTGTTGCGTGTGCTGAGTGTGAAGGACGCCGCGGTGCCGTAGCGCGTCTTGAGCCACGCGCGCAGGTTGGTGAGGCCGACACCTGGACCGCCGCCTTCACGCAAACCCACACCGTCGTCGAGCACCTGCACCACGAGCTGCGGCGGTGTGGTGTTTGAGAGCGACGCCGACAGCGTGATGCACGCGTTGCCGACTTTGGGTTCAAGCCCATGTTTGATGGCGTTGTCGACAAGGGTCATCAACAGCAGCGATGGAAACAGCACCTCGCGCGTTGCCGGTTCCACCTCGAACACGACGCGCAAACGCCCACCCATCCGCAACTGCATGACCTGCAGGTAGTGCGCACAGAGTTCGAGCTGATCGCCCAGCGTGGCGTCGACCTCGCCCATCACCGTGCGCTCGCGCAGGCGTGGAATCGTGGAGCGCAGATAGGCCGCGAGTGCGGCGACGAGCTCTTGCGCCGCCGTTGGATTGCTGGCGATCAACGCCTGCACCGAGGCCAAACTGTTGAACAGGATATGGGGCTCGACCTGGGCCTGCAGCACGGCGAGCCGTGCATCGAGGGCGTGCTTCTCGGCGGTGAGCGTTGCCAGCGCGTGCTCGTGCTCGACCTCGGCCTGTTCGCGTTGCTCGCGAAAGTACCGCGGCAACGAGAGTCCACCACCGAGTGCTGCATACACGACGAGGGCAACGATGTTGCCGACCGACGACGACGACGACGGCGACGGCGACGACGATGACGATGACGCCTTCTCGCGCGTCGACGCCATCAACTCGTCGAGAATGGTGGAAACCCACCCATCCACAGCAGCACTCACGACGAGGCCGAGCAGGAGAGCAACGACGACGAACGTCGACTCGCGGGCGCGCAACCGCGGCTGCCGGCGCACCCAGGTTGCGAGGGCCGGCCCAGCACTGCCAATGACCGTCGCACCAACGAGAAAGTGTGCGCACACGGCGATGGCGATGTCGGCGCGCTGCTCCGTTTCCCACAAGGCCGTGCCCACCACCGCCCCGAACACGCCAGCGACCACGGCGAACGTGAGCGTGCGTCGCCACCACCAGGCGACGGTGAACGCCGCATGGTTCAGGTACGCCCACGGGCCGTCGTTGCGCAGCGCGCGCGGCAGACGTGTGTCGGTGTTGTTCACGCTCGTCATCATGCCTTACGGCGACACTCGCTGCGCTGCTGTTGCGACGCCAGCCTGCACCCACAAAAACGTTTGCTGCCCGTCGTCGAGAGTTGGCACCAACACCGCATCGAGGCCCAGCGGGAAGAAGTCGCCGGCACTGTCGAAGCCGAACTCGAGTTCGCTGCCATCGGGCAACACCGCGACCAACGTGGCGTCGCGCGCGAGCAAGGACACGTCGACGTCGGCGATGCGGTAGTCGCCCACCAACGCGGCGAGCACGGCTTCATCGGTGTCGGTGACGACGCGCGCTGCTGGTTGCTCCTCTTGCAGACCCAACAGGTAGGCCGCGACGTCGCTCACGCCACCGACGTTGATGAGGTCGTTGTCCGCCAGCACGACCACCGCGCGGTCGGCGTCGGGTTCGATGCCAACAAACGACGAGAAACCACCCGTCCCGCCGTCGTGCATCAGGATTGTTCGGTCACCGAACGAACCGCGAATCCAGCCCATGCCCATCTCGGGGCCGTCGCTCTGGGCGTCACCGAGATCGATCGGAGCGTGGGTGGCCTGCAGCAGTGCCACGGTGTCGGCGTCGCCGTGGCCGAGGTTGGCCTGGGCGTAGCGCACCATGTCGTCGAGGGTGGCGCGCACACCGCCCACACCCGCGAGGGCTGGTGCGAAGTGCCAGGGGCTGCTCGCCTCGCCGGTGCCGATGTGCCCGACGGCCACCTCGACGTCGTCGGGGGCGGCGTTCACCCACGTGTGCTGCATGCCAAGGGGCGCGAAAATGCGGTCGTGGGCAACACCTTCGAAGTCGTCGCCGGCGGCCGAGGTGACGACGTACGACAACAGCATCACCGCGAAGTTCGAGTACTCCCAGTGCGCACCGGGGGCGTGCTCGAGCTCGACGTCGGCCAACGAGGCGAGCAGGTCGTCGTTGCTGAGGGAGGCCCACGGGTCTTCAGGATCGGTGGGCGACAAGCGCGACGGGATCGACGGCAGGCCCGAGGTGTGGGTGACGAGGTGGCGCAGTTGGATCGGCTGGCCATTGAACACCGGCACCACGACGTCGGGGGGCAGGTGGTCGACGAGCCGGTCGTCGAGCGCGAGCACACCATCGCGCACGAGCGACGCCAGCAGTGCGGCATTCATGGTCTTTGTGACCGAGCCAATCTCGAGGGCCACGGTGCCATCGAGGCGGTGTTCGTCGTCGTCGGCGCAGACCGTGGCGCGCTGCACGGTGTCGCCCTCGATGACGGCTGCGGTCATGCACACGCCGGTGCGGTCGTTGCGCACGCGGTGTTGCAAGACCGCAACAAGCGCGTCGTTGTCGGGCTCGGGCTCGGGCTTGTCTGGCGGCGTTGGCGAGGTGGAGCAGGCAGTGGCGGACAGCAGCAGGGCGGTGGTGAGCTTCAGGTGCATGGGCATCTCCGGGGTGCTGTGACCGTAGGCGCGCGCTGCTGGCGTGTTCGGGCCGCTGCGACAGACGGCGCGTTCGCTGCGACGAAACCGCCTGTTTCCGCGACGGAGCGTTGGCGGCGGAGATGTGGCGTAACAAACCGATTTTGAACGTGTTTCTGGCGCCGGGCGGCATGGGGCCGGTGCAGGCAGATCGGGCCAAACACGCGAAACGGGTTGTCAGCTGCCGCTGAATCGTCGACGTCGTGCGCATGTCACGCCTCACCGACCTGATCGACGAAGCCCACGAAGCCCTTTACGACGACCGCGTTGCCGACGCCCGCCGCCTGCTCGACGAGGCCCGTCGTGTGAATGGTCGCGATCCCGAAGTGCGTCTGCTGGAAGTCGACGTGCTCGTCAGCGAAGAACACGTCGACGAGGCCATCCTCGCGGCCGAAGAAGCCCTCGAAGACAACCGCACCTCGATGATCGTCAAGCTGCGCTTGGCGACGTTGCTGCTCGACGCGATGGACGACGTGCACGAAGCGCGTCCGCATTTGGAAGACCTCGCGCGCCGTCTGAAAAAGGGCGAAGTGCCCGACATCAACGCCGACGACGCCGAGACGAAGAAGGAAGCCGCCATCGACTTCTCGCTCGAGGTGTGGCTCACCCTCGCCGACGTGCGCGGTGCCGATCACGATCCGGTGGGTGCGTTGGCGGCCGCCGACGTGGCGCTCACCATCGACGGCGAGGACCCGATGGTGCGCGTGGCGCGTGCTTCAGCACTGTTCGACCTGTGCCGCCTCGACGACGCCGAGAAGGAAATCGCCAAGGCCCTCGACCGCGATCCCCGCAGTGCTGACGCGCTGTGGCTGCGTGGTCGCCTGCTGACGATCCGTGGCGACGACGTGGCCGCCGACAAAGCGTTTACGCGCGCGGTGTCGTTTGATGGCGAGCGGTTCCAGATGCCGCACCGCATCGACGTCGACGCCTTCAGCAAGGTGATCGAAGAAGCCGTGGCCGAGCTGCCCGACGTGATCAAAAACGCGCTCAAGAACGTGTCGATCATCGTCGAGGACCTGCCCAATGTGGACATGCTCAAAAAGAGCGATCCGCCGTTGTCGCCGTCGGCCGTGGGCTTGTTTGACCCCGAGCCGCTGGCACCCAACGCGGGCCCTGGTCAGCCGGTGCGGATCTTTCTGTACCGCAAGAACCTCGAGGTCAGCTGCGCCTCTGAAGACGAGATGGTCGACGAGATCGGCGTGACGCTGCTGCACGAGATCGGTCACCACCTCGGCCTCGACGAAGACGACCTCGACGATCGCGGCCTGAACTGATTGAGCTTCTTGAGCTGCGACCGCTGCGCGGTCTTGTTCAAGAAGCCCAAGCAGTTCTGTTCTGTTGGAGGGTCTGATGCAGACCCTCCCCCTCGCGGGCCGAGCCCGACGAGGGGCCC
>JBIKRQ010000218.1:0-10762 GCA_044349155.1 Myxococcota bacterium | reverse complement strand
CGCAAGTCGATCGAGGCGGTCGAGCACGCGGTGCAGCGTCGACGACCGCCCAACGAGATCGGGGCAGCGCTGGTCCCACTCGGCCTTGCGCACCATCGTCGGCGGGCTGTCGGCGGGGCGCGGCAGCAGCGTGTCGTTCGCGGCGGGGGCAGATGGTGCGGCAACAAGCACGTCGACAGCAGCCACAGCCACAGGTGCTGTGCCCAACAACCGTGCGCGCGCGGCGTCGGCGAGAAACAGCGGTCGCATCGACTCGGGCAAGGCTGCGGCCTGACGCTCAACGATCAAGCGACCACGTTCGCGCGCGAGCTGTGCTGTGCGGCGTTCGCCGATGTCGTCGGCGCGGTCAGCGAGGAACAACAGCGCGCGCCAGACGTCGTCGGCGGCCTGCAAACGCTCGAGCTCGTCGACCGCAGCCTCGAGCCGCGCGAGCCCAACAACACCTGATGCGCCGTAGCTGTCGATGGCCGCAGCGAGTGCATCTTGCCGCGCGATCCCGATCGCCGACGTGGGCGTGGACATCGACGCCTTGCTGGCAGCCGCCGCAGCGATGTCGCCGATCATGAGCAGCGCCCACGCCACCTTGCCGGTCATCTCGTCGACACGGCCCTGCTCGGCCAGCCGCAAAAACGCCGTACGCGCGCGTTCGTAGCCGACGATGGCGCGGGCCGGTTCGTTCTTCGCGAGTGCGAGTTCGCCCTCGGTGCTGTGCACAAACGCGAGGCCGCGGGCGTCTTCGTCGTCGACGGCGATGCGGCGCGACTGCTCGAGATACGTCTCGGCAGCGTCGAGGTGCCCGAGGGCGACACACAGATTCGCGAGGTTCCACGTCGTGCGTCGAATCTCGCCGCGGTTGCCGATGCGCAAAAATCTCGAGAGCGCTGCGCGGTACACGTCGAGAGCACGTGGCAGCTCGCCCAGGCGTTGCGCGATCGTGCCGAGGTTGGCGAGGGCCGCCGCTTCGTTGGCGAGGTCGCCGATGGCACGGGCCGCAGCGAGGGCGCGCTCGAGGGTTTCGCGGGCTTCTTCGTGACGACCAAGGCGATGACGCGCGAGGCCGGTGTTGATGCGCGCGAGGACCGCTTCGGGGGCGAGGCGGTGCTCCTCGGCGAGGCGCAGGTTGTCGACGAAGGCGGCCTCGGCGTCGGCGTAGCGTTCGCGGCTGTAGGCCACTTTCGCGAGCGTGTTCTTTACGCGCAGGTGAAACGCCATCGGCGCACGCGACGCGGCATTCAAGGCGCGTTCGGCGAAGGCGACAGCACCGGCGAGATCGCTCTTGCGGTACGCGACCTCGGCCATGGCCGCGAGGATCAGCGCGCGCTCGGGCAGCACGTCGTCACCGCGGGCTGCGTTGGTGCCATCGTCGCGGCTGTCGTCGGCGCGGGTGAGCGCTTCTTCGAGCACGTCGAGGGCTTCGCGGTGCTCGCCGCGCTGGCTGTACAGCTCGCCCATGCGCCGCAACACCGCCGGCATCTGCTCGGGCGTGGCGAGGGTGCGCAGCAGTTCGACGGCGTCGAGGGCAGCCTGCAAATGGCCACGGGCGCGTTCGGCCTCGACGAGCTGGCCCAACAATTCGAAGCCCTGGCGCGCAAAGCCTTCGGCGGCTGAGCCCGGCGTGTTGCCGATTTCAGAGGCGCGGGTGGCGACGGGCAGGGCCAGGCGCACGAGTTCGGCAGCCGAGCCGTAGCCAAACGTGAGCAGCAGCTTCTCGACGGCAGCGACGGCGTGACCGACCCCGCGGGTGGGATCGCTGCCGCGCAAAAAATGAAACGCGAGTTGTTCTTCGGGCGCTTCGCGGGCTTCAAATGCCACGCCGATCGCCTGGTGCATCGCGCGCGCGTCGACGTCGGAGAGCTGCCGCATCAACGCTTCGGCATGGTGCGGGCGCGCAAACGAAAACAGCAGTTCGCCGTTGTGCAAACGGCGCGAGAGCAGGCGTCCCTCGACGAGTGCACCGACGTGGCGCGCCACCTCAGCGGTAGGAGCAGCGACGACGGCAGCGAGCAGATCGGCGGTAGCCGGACGCCCCAACACGGCGAGGGCGGTGAGGATGCGACGTGCAGGCTCGCTCAGCGTCGACATCCGTTGTCGCAACAGCGCATCGGTATCGGCAGGCAACGACTCGAGCAACTCGTCGACGTCTTCGGGGCGCCCGCGGCTCGCGGTGAGCAGGCGATCGAGCAGGGGGTGGCCAGCGAGGTAGTCGACAAGACCAGCGCGGTTCAAACCCTCGACGACGAACAACTTCGAGCGTGGGGCATCCGCCAGATCGTCGACGAGGGCCTTGCCTGCCGCGTCGTCGGTGCGTGCCGACACCAGCATGACGCCGGCTGCGACGTCGTCGGGCTCAGCACCGTCGGGGCTGAACAAGTGGCGCGCGAGGAACCGCACGGCATCGCGCGCGTCGTCGTCGGCGGCGTGCAGATCGGTGAGCACCAACGTGAGCGGAGCGGTGCGCGCCAGCTCAACAAACATCGCGCGCAGGGCTTCGAGGAATGCGGTCTTGTCGCGGGCAGGAGAGGCCGTCGTCGTCGCCTGCAGTGCTGGCACGAGGACCGACAACGCGAGCGCGTGGCGTTCGAGGAACGACTCGGCGACGCCGCGGGCCTCGAGAAACGCGAGGGCTTGTGCCGCAGGCTCGTGCAGCAACGCATACGGCCACGTCGTCGCGCGTTCGGCGCGGCCGAGCAGGACCAGGCGGCCGCGCGGTGCGAGTTGCTTGCGCAGCTCGGCGAGCAGCAGCGCTTTGCCGACGCCGCGTTGACCGGCGAGCACAATGATGCCGCCGGAATCGCTCAGGCTGTCGTGAAGACGCTCGAGTTCAGCCAACGAGCGACGGGCACCATCGACAAGCTTCGTGTCAGACACGTGACGCCGATAGCAGCGTCGGCGTCAGCATAGAAGCCGGTCATGTGGAGGTCAGGCAGCGTTGCCGGTGCCGCTGCTCGACGGCGCCGCAGGAGCCGGGGCGGCGGGCGCTGCGGCTGGCGCTGCTGGTGCGGTTGCAGCCGCAGGCGTCGACGCAGGAACCGCGGTGGCGGCTGGAGGCGTGGAACTCGTTTCGGAACCACCCGACGACGACGAGTAGAGGTCTTTGTACCAACCGCCACCCTTGAGGTGAAACGCCGACAACGACAGCTCCTTCGCCATCGTGTTCGCAGCACTGCACTTCGGGCAGACGCCTGGGGCCGGGTCGTTGTGCTTCTGCAGCACCTCCTCGAGGTGGCCGCAAGCGGAACAGCGGTACTCGAAGATCGGCATCGGAAACGGCTCCTTGTCGACTGTGTCGACGGCTGGTGGGGTGACGGCGGCCAACTTAAGACCGGTGTGCGATCCGTCAACGGCTGACGCAGCTGCAACGTTGGCCCCGCCGAGGCATCTGACATGTCAGTGGTCCGAATCGGCTGGCTCAGCCCACCCCGGTCAACTACGATGCAGATGCCGGCTCGCCGGTCGAACCTGCAGGGCGCTCACTGGAGTCCGGTCCAGCATTCAAGGGCGTCCGTTGAAAATAGGCGTCGCCTCCGACGCCCGCATGCGACGCAGGGCCGGAACCCCCTCACGTCGACGGCGGTTCTCGATGACCAGCTCCAACGCCATCGTTCGGTACTCGCAGACGACGCTCCCCACGACCCACGGTGTGCTCACCATGGTGGTGTTTCGGGAAGCCTCCGGCCTCGAACACGTCGCCATGGTCGCCGGCGACATCCGCGGCGAGAACGTGCTGTGTCGCGTGCACTCCGAGTGCCTCACCAGCGAAGTTTTCGGCTCGCTGAAGTGCGAGTGCAAAGAACAGCTCGACGCCGGCCTCGACCTCATCGCCCGTCGTGGTCGCGGTGTGGTGATTTACATGCGCGGTCACGAGGGCCGCGGCATTGGTCTGGGCGACAAGATTCGCGCTTACGCGTTGCAGGAGCAGGGGCACGACACCGTCGACGCCAACCGCATCCTCGGTCTGCCCGACGACGCGCGCGACTTCACCCACGTGCGCGCCATGCTCGACGACCTCGGCGTTGCGAGCATCTCGTTGCTGACGAACAACCCGCTCAAGGTCGAGGCGATGAAGCGCCTGGGTGTCGTCGTCAACGAGCGCGTTCCGCACGTGGTGGTCGGGTCGCCCACCGCGATGCGCTACCTGCGCACCAAGGGCGCGCGCATGGGGCACATGGTGGCCAACACCAACGCGGCAAAGCCTGCCGACGACGTCAGCTACGCCGCGAAGTAGGTCGGGATTCGCGCCCGAATAGCGCTGATTATTCAACCTCTTGGCGAAGCGCCCAGGTGTTGAAATAGTCGGCCATGACTGATGTGCGACGTCCCCTCGTGTGTTCGCCTGAGCTTCGTCCGTTTCGCCTGACCGCGACGGAGCTTCTGCTGCTCGACCAGCGTGCGCTCCCCAAGCAGGAACTCTGGCTTCGCTTCGGTGCCGACGACGTCATCGAGGGCGTCTCTGTTGCGATCGAAACCCTCGCCGTTCGTGGTGCGCCGGCGATCGGTGGTGCAGCAGCACTCGCGTTGGCCTGTGCGTTTCGCGACCGTGGCGCTGACGATGTGGACGCGCTTGTTGCAGCCCTCAACACGGCCGACGCGAGACTGCGTCGCACGCGGCCGACGGCGGTGAACCTGTTCGTCGCCCTCGACGCTGTGGCGGCCGCTGTCGCGCGCACGTCATCGTTGGGGAGTGCTGCCATTGTGCATGCCGTGGTCGATGCCGCCGAGGCCTACGTCGACCACGACGAGCGCGCGTGTGCTGCCATGGGCGATGCTGGTGCGGCATTGCTCAACGACGGCGATCTCGTCGTCACCATCTGCCACACTGGCGCTTTGGCGACGTGCGGGCAGGGCACAGCCCTTGGTGTGGTCAAGAGTGCAAAGCGCGCCGGCAAAGACGTGGCGGTGGTGGCGCTCGAGACGCGGCCGTTGCTGCAGGGGGCGCGGTTGACGGTGTGGGAGTGCCTGCGCGAAGGCATCGACGTCACGTTGATCACGGATTCGATGGCCGCGTTCGCCCTCGCACGGGGCATTAACGGTCGACGCATCGTGCGCGCGTTTGTCGGCGCTGATCGGATCGCTGCCAATGGCGACACCGCGAACAAGATCGGCACGAGCCAGCTGGCGTTGTCGTGTGCAGCCTTCAACGTGCCGCTGCATGTGGTGGCGCCGCGCAGCACCTTCGACGACGCGTGCGCTGATGGTGACGCGATCGTCGTCGAGCAACGCCACGCCGACGAGGTCCGCACCATCCGCGGCACGCCCACCGCTCCCGTGGATGTGCGGGTGTGGAACCCGTCGTTCGACGTCACGCCCGCTCGCTTGATCGCGTCGTGGATCAGCGAGCAGGGCGAACAACGTCGCTGACTACTTCTTCTTCTCCGGTGCCTTCGTCGTCGACAACGCCCGCTCTGTGGCGCGCAGCAGTGGGCCTGCACTCACCGGTTCGCCGCTCGCGTTTTGCATCCACGCATCGGGCGGGATGGCCCCCACCACGCACATGCGCTCGATTTCTGCGCCGAGCGTGGTCTTCTTCGACGACGTCGCCTTGTCGATCTGCTCTTCGATCTGCAGCGCGATCAGGTGCCCGAGCGGGTAGTCGGCGAGGTACAGCGGGTAGGCGATCATGTGCGAGTAGATGCCGAGCAGCGGCGTGGCCTTGCCGTTGACGTCGACACCACCCAACACGGGCGCGTAGTACTTCGTCCAGATGTCGCCCGCGATGCGCACGGTGGCGTCGCGCAGCTGCTCCGGTGTGGCCTGCGGGTGCTCATACAGCCAGTGCCACACCGCGACGTCGACGAGGGCCACGCCCGCGATCTCCCACGTCGACCAGAAGTCGTTGAGCACGGCTTCGGCGTGGGCCTTGTCGTTCGTGTTCTTCATGCCCAACAGCTCGAGGTCGCGGGCCTGAAACACGAAGGCGATGGCCTCGGTGAAGGCGTTGTTGGGCACGCCAGCGAGGAGCGTGCTGTCGACTTTGTAGAGCGAGAACAGCTGCTCGACGTTGTGCCCGAGTTCGTGGACCGCGATGTTGTAGCCCTTGTAGTCCATGCCGTTTGCTTCAACGCGCGTGCGCAGGTGCGGAACGTCGCCACGACGTGCGGATTGCAGCGCGTGGCCAGCACCGCGGGCCGGGTCGACGACGATGTGCTCGGCCAGCCATTGCGCGGTGGGTTTCGCGAAGCCGAGGTCGCGCAATATGCGGGGCAGGTCGGCCTTGAAGGCAGCGGCGGTCGGGTACTTCTTGCGCGTTTTCTCGTCGAGCTTCGCTTCGGGAATGCTGGCGCGTGCTTTGAATCCGTCGAACCACAGGTCTTGCGGCTCGAGCTTGCGGCCCAGGCGACGCTCGATCTCCGCGGCCACCTGCGGCACCAGGGGCGACGTGAGCACGTCGAGAAACAGCTGCTGCACCCGCTGCTCGGGGATTTCGCGGCCTTCAAAGCTGCGCGCGATCGCTGTTGGTGACGAGGGCGAATACGGATCGGCGGCGCGGGCGGCGCGGAATTGCGCGAGCAGCTGCTGGTAGCGGTTGGTGGCCGCCGAAAGCTCGGGTGACGTCGACAACGCGGACTTTGCGGGGGCTGGCTTCTCGCTCGTGTCTGCAGGTGCCGAAGCGATCGTGTTCGTGAACGGGCTGTAGTCGACCCACGGCGCATCGACGACGGCGGCGGGGATCGTCTGATCAACGATGCGCTCCATGAGCTTCACAATCGTGCGTTGGCGGTTCGCTCCTTCGGCACCGTTGGCGTATTGCGCCTTCAACTCGTCGCGAAGATTCCAATGCGAAATCAGGCGCTTGCCCGACGGAAACACGCGCTGCCCGTTGGCATCGAGCACGTGGTGCATCCACAGGTTGTACGAGGCGATGTAGCGGTCGGCGGCGGCCGCCGTTTCTGCAGCGGCGCTGTTTACTTCGGCGGGCACTCGACGCGCGAACCGGCTCGTGAGGTTGTCGATCGCCATCTCTCGACGAGAAGGCTTCGCTGTGGCGCGCTCTTGCATGGTGGTGAGCGGAAAGTTCAGCAGCACGGCAAAGGCGAGCTTGTTGGCAAACAGGTCGTCGATCACGTGGGCGCTGGCGTCCCAGCCGGCCAGCACATCGTCGACGGGGACGGTGGGGGTGAACTCGGGGACGTCGAGTTCGGTGGGCGCGCGCAGCTCGCGACCGATCTCGAGGAAGTGGCCGTCGATCTGCTCCAGCGCGCGCTCGAGCCGCGAGAAGGTGCGGTCGAGGTCGGCGGTCTTCACGAAGTGCAGGCTGACGAAGTCGCGCAGGGTGTTGGCGTCGCCGTCGTCGGTGCGCCACAGGGCCGCCACTTGCCGCAGGCCACGCTCGATGCGCGGGCGTTCGGCGTCGCCGTGCACAGCGAGGAGCGCGGTTTTCGCGGGGATGATGTCGACGGGGACAGGGGTGGCGAGGGCGATCGCCGCAACAACGGAGAGGATCATGCGCCCCGTCTAGCAGGAAGCCCTCAGCGGCGAATGGGCAGGCCGTCGTCGAGGCTGTGCACCTGGGGACGCACCGTTTCGGGCAGGTGCAGCACCACCGACGCATCAGCGCAGACGTTGTCGGCCAGGCTGTCGTCGAGGACAAACTGCACAAACGCGGCGCTGTCGTCGTCGCCTTCGGCGTTGGCCACGACCACAAGAGCTGGCTGTCGCTGCAGCGCAAACACCGCCTCGAGGGGCGACGCGGCCGCTTCGGGCATCCACCCGCAGGCGATCGCGGCAGCCATTAAGGCGCCACGGCGGGGTTCGGTGCGGCAGAAGATCAGGGCGCGGGGCGGCGACTGGCGCGACATTGCGGCGTTCCTTCGGGCAGTTGGCGGACGAACACGTTTCGTCTTTGACGAACCGATCCCGACGGGCGCACATTCCGGCCAGCTTTCCCACCTGCCCTCGACGACGGAGTCCCCATGAGCAGCGACGAGATCAAGATCTTCGCCGGCAACTCGAATCGGCCGCTGGCCGAGGCCGTAAGCCGCAGCGTTGGTCAGCCTCTGGGCCGGTCGCGCGTGACGCGCTTTTCCGACGGCGAAATCCAGGTCGAGATCGACGAGAGCGTGCGTGGTCAGCACACCTTTGTGCTGCAGTCGACGTCGCCACCGGCGAACGAGCACCTCATGGAGATGCTCATCATGATCGACGCGCTCAAGCGTGCGTCGGCCGACGAAATCACCGCCGTCATCCCCTACTACGGCTACGCCCGTCAGGACCGCAAAGCAGCACCGCGCGCGCCGATCACCGCGAAGCTCGTCGCTGACTTGTTGTCGACGGCGGGTGCGACGCGCGTCATCTCGATGGACCTGCACGCGGGCCAGATTCAGGGCTTCTTCGACGTGCCGTTCGATCACCTCTACGCGATGCCCGTGGCCCTCGCCGACATGAAGGAACGCTTCGGCCTTGGCACCGTCGAGGCGGGCAGCGAAGTCGTGCTCGTGGCGCCCGACGCTGGCGGCGTTGAACGTGCACGTGCGTACGCGAAGCGCTTGCATTGCGCGTTGGCCATCATCGACAAACGCCGCACCGGTCCGAACGTTGCCGAGGTCATGAACCTCATCGGTGACGTCGAGGGCAAGCGCGCGATCATCATCGACGACATGGTCGACACCGCCGGCACGCTGGCGCAGGCGGCCCGCGCCGTCGTCGCCAGGGGCGCGAAAGACGTGTTCGCCTACGCCACTCACGCCGTGTTGTCGGGTCCAGCACTCGAGCGCATCGCGGGTTCGCCGCTCAAAGAACTCGTCGTCACCGACACCATCGCAACGCGTCCCGAGGCCGCGGCCGCGCGCGTGCGGGCGTTGAGCGTGGCGCCGCTGGTTGCCGAAGCGATCAAGCGCGTGCACACCGGTGAATCGATCAGCACCTTGTTTGCGTGAGTCACGACGACGCCAGCGCCCATCCTCGAGGTCCATCGCTGCTCGCGGTGGACCTCGGTTTGTATGCGGGGCTCGCGTGTTTTGAACTCGGCAGTCGCCCACGGTTGCTGTGGTACCGCTCGCAGCACTTTGGCAACGTCACGCGCTTGAAGGCCGCGTTGCCGAAGGTTCTCGACGAGGCTGCACCGCTGGCAACGTTGTGCCTCGAAGGCGACCGCCACCTCGGCGATTTGTGGGCGAAGCTCGCCGAGAAACGCGGTGCGCTCGTTCACCGATTCAACGCCGAAGCCTGGCGCGAATCGCTGTTGCTGCCGCGCCAACGTCGTCACGGCAAAGACGCCAAGGCCGCAGCCCTCGACGTCGCGCACGAAGCGATCGAGGCCAGTGGTGCGAAGCGCCCGCGTACACCGCTGAATGACGACGTCGCCGAGGCCATCTGCATTGGCCTGTACGGGCTCACGCTGCGGTGATCACGGCCGAAAGCAAAACAGGCACGCGAACGTGCCTGTTTCTCGTCGACGATGGGCTGAATCGAGTTCAGTTGAGGACAACCGCGTCGAGGCCGTGAACGACACCGTTGGTGGCGTCGAGGTCGGTCTTGTTCACCAGCGCGCCGCCGAACGTGACCTTGCCGTCCTTGATGACGACGTCGACTTCGGTGCCCGCGAGGGTCTTGACCTTGCCGGCCTTCAGGTCCTTCGCCGTGACCTTGCCCGCGACGACGTGGTGCTTGAGCACCGCGGTGAGCTTCGCCTTGTCGGCGAGGAGGGCAGCGAGGTCGGCCGCGGGGATCTTGGCGAACGCGGCGTCATCGGGCGCGAACAGCGTGAACGGGCCAGCGGCCTTGAGCTCGGGGATGAGGTCGGCCGCCTTGAGTGCGGTGGCGAGCGTGGTGTGCTTGCCGGTCGCGAGGGCGGTGTCGACGACGTCGACCTTGATCGCTTCCTTGATTTCGGCCTTGGCAGTTTTGGCCGCCTTGTCGGCTTCGGCCTTCGCTTTCTTGTCGGCTTCGGCCTTGGCCTTGGCTTCAAGCGCCTTGGGGTCGGGCAGGCCGAACTGCGCAAGAGCAGCGGGAGCAACAAGCGACAGGGCGAGCGCGAGAGCAATCTTCTTCATGGCGACCTCCGAAACGGTGTGGCCGAAGAAGAGCGCTCTCACGCACGAAAATGCAAGCCACGACGACGTGACGATCGCGCGGATGTGCTTGAAAGCACAGGAAAATTTCCCTGCCGCGCGAGCGCTTCAGCCGCAGCCGCCGTTTTCGCCTGGGTTGGGTGGATTGGCGCACGTGAACTGTGGATCGAGGGGCGAGCTCGCGCAGTTCACTTCGTCGCCGTCGTTGGTGCCGTCGCCATCGGTGTCGGGGTTTGCGGGATCAGTGCCGCGTCCGTCTTCGAACTCGTCGGTGAGGCCATCGTTGTCCGTATCGGGGTCGGTGGCCGGACAGGTCAAAAACGGGTCGAGCGGCGAGCTGTTGCAGGCCACTTCGTCGCCGTCGCCGTCGCCGTCGTTGTCGCTGTCGACGTCGTTGGGATCGGTGCCGCGGTCATCTTCGTAGTCGTCGGTCAGGCCGTCGCCGTCCGTGTCGACTGGCACGGGTTCGCCTTCGCCCTCGCCCTCGCCCTCGCCTTCGCCTTCGCCTTCGCTACCGCAGTCCGGATCGACGTCGTTGCTATCGACATCGCCATCGTCGTCGAGGTCGCAGCTGCAGGGGTCCTGCGGATCGGTGCCAGCATCGACCTCGTCCTCGTCAGTGACGCCATCGCCATCGCTGTCGTAGCTGTCGTCGATGTCGGTGCAGTCTTCGGCGTAGTAGCTGCAGCCCGCTGCCGTGCAGGCCGCGGCGAGAACGAGGAGGCGCGAGAACGAACGAACCACATGCAACATGA
>JBIKRQ010000663.1:0-10770 GCA_044349155.1 Myxococcota bacterium | reverse complement strand
CCGACTCTCCCTCTAAGGAGCGCGGCGGGCGCGTCTACGCCCTCGGCCGCGCCGGAGGCGCAGCCCTGGGCGAGCCGCTTCGAAGCGTGACGCCGAAGCGAATGCACCACCACGTGCAGACCCTCAGGCATGTGGAGCTGATTCGCGAGGAGCTCGCAGCCCAGGGCAAAACGATCGCGAAGCTCGAGCTCGAGCGCGGCGAGCGTGCCAGCAGCGAAAGGTGCGCCGGCAACCACATCCCCGACGCCATCCTCACGCTCGACGACGGCGCAACCATCGCCGTCGAGTACGTGTCGA
Organism: Myxococcota bacterium; assembly: GCA_044349155.1. Taxonomy (GTDB): domain Bacteria; phylum Myxococcota; class UBA727; order UBA727; family VGSZ01; genus VGSZ01. Next base: position 10,473 of record JBIKRQ010000663.1, on the reverse strand, counting down.
CGAACTACTCAGACGAAACGATCGCTGTGAAGGGGAATCACTTCTCCTCGGCCTACAGCCAGGTGCGCTGGTCCGCGAATTCGGTGGCGACGAGGAACCGCGTGTTACGCATCATGCGCGACGCCTGCGATGTAATTCGGTGAAGGCAATGTGCATGGCTCTAGTCTATGCGGATTTCATTCCACAATCGCTTCGCTACGTATTCAAGTACGACCTTTTTGAAATTTGGGTCGTTCAGGTACTTCGAAACGAAGTTGCCATGCGTGTCGAGTCCGTCGATCACCTTGTCTTGGACGGCATCGGCAGCGCTGAGTGCAAAATTTTCGTAGGTGTTGGCTTTGGCCTTTGTCTGGAGCGTGTCATCGGTCTTGGCTGACGCGACGATGTGCTCGACGAAGAGCTGGTCCTCCGCCTTGAACTCTGTACCGAAGCGGTCGTTCAAGGCTCCGATCAATTCATGCAGTGCGACTTTGTCGTCTTTGGGCGCGCCCGTGCCGACTGCCGTGGGACCTTTCACCTCGCCGGTGCCAGTTTTTTCAAGAACGATGTTCGTTTCCCCAAGTCTCGCCAACCGGTAGCTGTGGAGGTCGACCTCGCCGTCGAAGTCGTATTGCTCCTTCGTGGGTCTTGGAAGGCGGCGCAGGAGCAACCGGCCGAAGCTGAAGCGCATCTCCAGTTCACGATCGGCGTAAGGCATCACCTGGCTGAGGAAGGCGTACAGCCTGACAAACGATGCCAGCTTTGCGCGCCAAACTTCCTTCTTCTCTTCATCCTTCCATGCCTTGAAGCGGTCTACTGATGGCTGGAGCCACTGGTAGAGCGCCTCGTTCTCCTTCGTCGTGAGGGCATCCTTGGGCTTGTAGAAGACCTTCGAGAACGCCTCGATCTCGCTGGGCTGCCAGATCTGCCCTTCGTCGAGGTCGTGCTGGAGCTGATCAAGCTGGCCAGGGTCGGCAAGCTCGCTCACCGTTGTCTGCTCGTAGAACGGCTGAAACGAAGCCTTGATCTCGTCGGCGTCGTTGACGAAGTCGAGGACGAAGGTGTCCTCCTTGCCCGGATACGTCCGGTTCAACCGCGAGAGCGTTTGAACGGCCTGCACGCCACTCAGCCTTCGGTCGACGTACATTGTGTGCAACAGCGGTTCGTCAAAACCGGTCTGATACTTGTTGGCGACGATGAGCACCTGCCACTGGGGCCTCTTAAAAAGCTCTGGCAGTTCCTTCTCGTTGGTCTGGCCGGGGTTCAGGCCAACCTCGGTGTAGTCCTTTTTACTATCGGGGTCCGTGACCGTGCCTGAGAACGCCACGAGTGCACCGAGGTCCTTGTAGCCCTTGTCCTTGATGTACCCGTCGATAGCGCGCTTGTAGCGAACGGCGTGAAGCCGCGAGCGGGTCACCACCATAGCCTTTGCACGTCCACCGATCTTCTGGCGGACGTGGGTGCGAAAATGCTCGACGATGACCTCGACCTTCTGCGAGATGTTGTGAGGATGGAGGCTGACGAATCCTGCAAGAGCGGTGGCCGCTTCCCGCTTCCTCACGTCGGGGTCCTGAGCGCTCGTCTGCACCAACTTGTAGTAGAGCTTGTACGACGTGAAGTTCTTCAGGACGTCGATGATGAAGCCCTCTTCGATGGCCTGCCTCATCGAGTAGAGGTGGAAGGCAACTGGCTTTCCGTTCGGCGCCTTGGTGCCAAAGACCTCCAACGTCTTGGCCTTCGGCGTGGCCGTGAAGGCGAAGAACGAGAGATTCTTCTGTGGGCCGCGTGAGCCCATCGCGTCGGCAATTTCGTCCTCCCACGTCGGCTCCTCGGGCTCTTCGGCGTCATCGCCCGTGAGCACCTCTTTGAGCTTTTGTGCCGATGTCCCTGTCTGAGAAGAGTGCGCCTCGTCGACGATGATGGCGTATCGCCTGTCAGGTAGCTTCGTGATCTTGTTGGCGACGAACGGAAACTTCTGGAGCGTCGTGATGACGATGGGTGTGCCGTTCTCCAGGTTCTCTGCCAGTTGGGCGGAGTCCTTGTCGATGCGTGCGACGACGCCTTGCTTGTGCTCGAACTGGTAGATGGTGTCTTGAAGTTGCTTGTCGAGCACTCGACGATCAGTGACGACGACTACCGAGTGAAAGACCTTCTCGTCGGAAGCGTTGTGCAGCGTCGCTAGACGATGTGCAGTCCAGGCGATGCTGTTGGACTTCCCTGAGCCCGCCGAGTGTTGGATGAGGTAGTTGCGCCCAGCACCTTCAGTGCGCGCAGCGTCTTCGAGTCGCCGCACCACATCAAGCTGGTGGTAGCGCGGGAAGATGATGGATCTCTTCTCCACCTTCTTGCCGCCGACCTCATCCTCCTTGACGTCGAGATGGACGAAGCGCGCCAAAAGATCGAGCAAGCTGTCGCGAGCCAGAACCTCCCGCCAGAGGTACGCGGTCTTGTAGCCACCGCTCTTGGGCGTGGGATTGCCCGCACCGCCGTGGTCGCCCAGGTTAAACGGGAGGAACCTTGTGCGGTCCTTCTTCAACTCCGTCGTCATGTACACGGTGTCGGGGTCGATGGCGAAGTGGACCAGCGCGCCTCTGTTGAACCGCAACAGTGCGTACTTCGGGTCGCGGTCTTTCAGATATTGGCGGATGGCATGGGTGGTGCCCTGCCCCGTGAGCGGGTTCTTCAGCTCCATCGTGACGACGGGGATGCCGTTGACCGCGACCACCATGTCCACGGAGTCGTTGTGGTCAGGGATGAAGCGGACCTGACGCGCGATGGACACGCAGTTCTGCTGGAAGCGAAGCTCGGTCTCCGGGTTCAAGCCGTGTGCAGGCTTGAAGAACGCCGCGTGGATACGCTCACCGAAGAACTTGAAGCCATGCCGGAGGACGCTGAGTGGACCCTGTGCATCGAGCGCCTTCGCAAGGGCATCGAGCACAGCAGGCTTCAGGTTGTCACCGTGGTGCTTGGCCAGCTTCTTCCAGACGTCAGCCTGGCTTGCTTGCACAAAGCTGATGAAGGCGTTGTGAAACAGCGCGCGTTCGCGATCGAAGTCTTCGCTGTCGCCTTCGACGTGCCCGCCCAGCGTGGGGTCAAGCAAGTCCGCCTCGATGGCTGCCTCGAACGCAGACTCAGTGTGAATCTTCATCAACTCCCCCTGCAGCAGGCTTTTGGATCTTTGGCGCCGTCAGGCTCACCAGCGGCCGCTGGCCGACGACGCGACGCACGACCGGCTGAATCGCGGTCGCGTGTATCGGGCGCCCAAACTGCTCGCCGGCGTTTTGAATCTTTCGCCCATAGACGTCGACGCGAACCTCAAACCACAGTGGCTCGCCTCCGTCGGGCAGGATGTAGAGCGCAGCAGTGGCCTCCATGTCCACGTATCGGTGGTCGCCGTGAGAGAACGCCCAGTGGTCGCCGTGCTCCATCTCCAAGCTGAACCGATAGAATGGCCTGAGTGTGAGCAGCCGCCTCAGGGCGTCTGTCTCCATCGCGGACGACACTTTCCATTTGAGTGGCCAGTGATGGAGCCGGTGAACGATGCCGTCGGTGAACGGCGCCACTTGCTCAATCCTCGCCAGCAAATCCCCGGCGATCGGTGGTGTCTTCGTCGTGTCGGATTCAACGAAGGACCACGCAATCAGTCCTGCACTCGTTGCAGTCGAGGTTACCAGCGAATTGTTGGTGACGCTGAACAAGACTTCTGGCGTGATGACCGAGCTGATCCACGAGTTGTAGCCAATGGTCGACTCACGTCGTTCTGTGCCGAGTTTCCACGGGGCAGCCTCGACGGTAAGTGTTGGACTCTGCCTACGGCCGAGGACGAGGTCGGCGACCAGTGACGCTGGGACCTCGCGGGCTTCGTCCTCGATACGGAAGTAGTAGGCGGCCTGCCCAGCCTTCGAGATGGAAACCAGTGTCGGGGCGCGATGAACTGCAACGAGAAGGACCTGCCCACCCTCCACATCGACTGTGGCGAAGCGTGGTGGCGCTCCTAGGGCTCCTGTGAGGTCGCCCACCGTTCGGGAAGCCCAGCCCTTCAAGTCGCCCCCTACGCGGCCCTGGTGCGTCTCTGTGAGGGGAATGATGGCCTTGGTCTTGTCCTCGATACCGATGGCTAAGACGCCGCCCTCGGAGTTGGCGAACGCGGCCACGTACTGGCGGAGCGTGAAGTTCCGCTTGTCCTTGTCCTTGAGCAGTTCGTCGGGGTGCTTGAAGTCGAGGAACAGCCCCTCGTCCGAGGCCTTGGACACCAAGAACGCGCGGAGGTCCTCGACGGTCGGGACATCGTTGCGGAGCAAAGACTCCAAGAACTCGCGGGCCGACAACGCGCTCATTGGATTTCGCGTGTGACTTCAACGCGGCCAGTCACTGCGTCGCTCACGAGTGCATCCCGATACTCTCGGAGCCGTGCTAGCTGCCGCACCAGCACGCTGTGCAGTTGCCTACGGGACGCCTGAGACTTGGATAGCCAGAGCGTGGTGTCCTCGGCGAGGTCACGCCCCGAAAATGAGATGCGGTCAAGCATCGCCGCCGCGTCTGCTTCAGCGTCGAAGAAGCGATGTCGAAGGGAGTGCCGGAGTGGTCCGCCTTTTGCCTCGTCTAGTATTCTAAGTTGTTCCTTTTTCTTGTGAAGAATGCTGTCTACTATTGAGGTGGACTTGTCGAGGAAGTCCGCAATGGTGCGCTGTTCGACAAGCGGAACGGATGGCAAATCAAGAAGGCAGAAATTCTCAAATCGAAGTGCCTGTCCATCACGGACGAGATTCGACGTGACCTGAAGGGCAGAGATGTATGCGCTCGACTTAAACAAGTGAGCAAAAAAAGATACATCTACGGAAGCGGATGGGACCAGGACAACATAGGCTGAACTAATGCATCCTGTTGACCATGCACGCTCGAGGCCGCCCTGAAAGCTCCGCATGCTGATTACAAAGTCATCACGTTCGACATGTTTCAATATTTCGTGGTTCAGATTAACCTGAACGACCTGCCGTCCAGCCTTCTCCATGAAGTCCTTCTGGAGGATAACGCCGTGATCCTGCGACGCTGTAAGCTGCTCGTCGCCAGCGCGCGCACGCTCCTTTCGCACGGAGAAAAGCCGCCTGCTTTGGACCACGCCCCACCGGCTCGTCATGGCCGCGAGCCAAGGGATCGTTCGGTCACTAGTGGTTCTGTTGAGTGTCGAGCGCCTCATGCCAGGATCTCCGAGAGGAGTCGTCGTAGCTCAACTTCGTCCGAGCGTATCTCTCGGTCGATGTCTATGAGTGGCCTAGGGGGGACGAACTCATAGAACAGGCGGGCAAATGAAATCTCATAGCCAACCTTCGTCTTGCCCTCGTCGATCCAAGCATCGGCAACGTGTGGTTTGACCTCCCGCTCGAAGTAGGCGCGGATATCTTCTTTGAGGGGAACGTTCTCGGTATCACGCAAGTCTGCGTCCGGCTCCGGGTTGCCCTTCTTGTCCGTGCAGACATCCGCCGTCTCGTCCGTCTCCGCCAAGGCGGATACCACGGCCTTCTCGATGTTGGCGGCGAGTTTGAGGCCGGACCTCTTGCACGCGGCCTTGATGTCGCCCTCGAACGCCCCCCGGCTCTTGTAGAGCTTGGTGCCGAAGGACAGCAGGGCTCCCTTGATGGCTTGCTGAAGGGCGACGCCTTCTGCGTGCTCCGCCTCAGCCGCCGACCCCTTCTTGCCTGTCTTCGTCAGATTGACGAACGCCGTCTCCCCGTCAAGCCGGGCGATGCGCTCGGGCGATGCCTGGAAGTTCAGCCGAAGCGGGCGCTCGATGACGATCTTTCGGTAGCCGAAGTCTTCGTTGTCAAAGACCTTGGACACTTTGCTTTCCTCGAAGTCGCCGAAGATTCGGGAAAGCTCGGCGATGTGCGCCTCACTCAACTGCTGGCGCTTTTCGCCAAGGCTCTTCTTCATCTTTTCGTAAAAGCCGATGCCGTTGATCAGTTGGACCTTGCCCTTGCGCTCGACTGGTTTGCGGTTGGTGAGCACCCAGATGTAGGTGCTGATGTCCGTGTTGAAGAACATGTTGTCCGGCAAGGCCACGATAGCTTCGAGCCAATCGTTCTCCACGATCCAGCGCCGGATCTCACTCTCTCCTGACCCGGCGTCGCCGCTGAAGAGAGGGCTGCCGTTGAGGACGATCGCGATGCGCCCGCCCCCGTCCTTGGGCGCTTTCATCTTCGAGAGCATGTGCTGCACGAACAACAACGAGCCGTCGTTGATGCGTGGCAGCCCAGCACCGAAGCGGCCCGCAAATCCCTGCGACTCCGCCTCGTCGGTGACAACCTTCTCTACCTTCTTCCACTCGACACCGTATGGCGGATTCGAGATCATGTAATCGAACTTCGACCCCGCGTGACCGTCTTGGCTGAAGCTGTTTCCGGGCCTGATGTTCTCGGTGGCCTGCCCCTTGATGAGCATGTCGGCCTGACAGATGGCGAACGTCTCGTCGTTCAGCTCCTGCCCGAAGACTTTGAGTTCCGCTTTCGGGTTCAGCTCGCGCAGATACTCCTCGGCAACGGACAACATGCCCCCCGTGCCGCAGGCCGGGTCGAACAACGTGCGCACGACGCCAGGCTTGGTCAGCACATCCTTGTCTTCGTTGAACAGGAGGTTGACCATCAGCCTAATCACTTCACGAGGAGTGAAGTGTTCACCGGCGGTCTCGTTGGATTGTTCAGCAAAGCGCCTGATGAGGTCCTCGAACACGAGGCCCATCGTGTGGTTGTCCACGACGTCGGGGTGCAGGTCCACTTCGGCGAATCGCTTCACCACCATGAATAGGATGTTCCCCGAGTCGAGCTTCTCGACCTGCTCCTGGAACTTGAAGCGGTCGATGAAGATCTCGCGAACATTCTCGGAGAAACCCTTGATGTAGCCGGTCAGGTTCTTCGCGATGTTGTTCGGGTCGTCGAGGAGCTTTTTGACGTCGAGCTTCGAAACGTTGTGAAACGGCCGACCCGTCACCTTGTTGAGGATCGGGTCGAGGTTCTGGATGGCACCGCCTTTCGCGGCCTCGTACTTGCTCAACACGGCGACCTTTGTTTCGTCGAGGACGCAGTCCAGACGACGGAGGACCGTGAACGGCAAAATGACTTTGCCGAAGTCGTGTGCCTTGAAGTCGCCTCGCAACAGGTCGGCGATGCCCCAGAGAAAGCTCGAAAGCTCGGAGAACGTCGAGAACTGTTTGCCGTTGCCCGTGACGGCGGGCTTGGCAGCAGTGGGCATCTTGATGGTCGTCATCGGCTCTCCTGACGTCGCAGGACGAGACCGAGCACCTTGTTCGCCCCATCTCATCCGTGCGGCTGAACACACGAACGGCGAGGTCTTACATCATTTGCGAGCCCCCAAATGGAGAACCCGTTTCTCGTCGAGAAACGCCTTCGCGAGAGCATCTTGAGGGTCAGCTTCGGTGACGGCACGAGTTCCGGTGCCAGGTGCGAAGGCTCGGCGAAGTATGGAGCGCTCGATCCCTGACAAAGCCGTTGATCCTCGGATCAACGTGGGATGAAAAATGTGTATGCGCGTCAGACGAAAAGGCGCGTTTCTCGTCGAGAAACGCGTTCCTTAAGCCGTCCGCGCCACCGAACACGACGACTGCTGCGATTTCTGGGGCTTGTCCCTGCACTCGCGCGCGGCGTAGACTCGCCCCGAACCAAAGCAAACAGTTTCGAAGCGAGGGCGCTCACCCAGAAAGCACAGCCCAAAAACAGAAAACCCGCCTTGCCGGGCGGATTTCTGCGAAACGGCTCTTCACCATCTCAGAACCAAAACCTTCAGTTTCGAAGGCGATGAGTCATTGTAGCGCTGCCTCCCCATGGGAGGCAACGGGGATGGTGTGCCGTTTCGCGTGCGAGCGCGATGACGACGTCCACGACAGCACAATCAGCGCATCCAGACGCCGTTTCGGCGTTTTGGAGCACCTGTCTGCGTATGCCGTCCCAGCGGCCCCAAAAGGGTCGGCAAGGGATCAGGGGCATTGCAGGTGAGGTTGCGTGGGCCGGTGCTGATGAGGACTTCGGCCGCGCCCTGGCATTCACGCCAGCAGCGTTCACGTGGCTTCGCCAGAAGGCCAATCTCGTCGAGCTGCCCGCTCTATGGGTCCGCGTGCCGCTGCGCGGCCGCGATCCCACGAGCCTTGCCGACGACGTCGACGCAGCCCTCGCCGGCGAAGGCTGTCCCCCGCCCCATTTCATCGTTGCTGGCGACGACGACGTGGTTGCCGTGTGGCGTATCAAGTCGCTGTTGAGGCCAGCACCGTCGAAGCCGTCGACGTGGCACGCCGCGTTCAACGGAGCGCTTGAGGCGTGGCGACGTGCTTCCGTGAAGCTCTCGCTTGTGCTCGCGCCCCTCGGGTGTCGGCCGCTCGACGTCGCTCTCGTCGACGACCACCTCACGAGTTTTATCCCCCTCCCCCTCGAATCGTCTTCACCGCTGCACGCAGTGATTGGCCTCCACGACGACGCGGGCGTGCTCTTGCGCGCGACCAATGACACGACGCCGATCGTCATCGCCGACGTGTCGAGGGCCTTGAAGCGCTTCGATCCTCCGATGTTCAAGGCCCTCGGTATCGAGGCCAAGCGCGGCAAGCGACGCTGGCTCTCCTCGCCGACGTCGCTCGCTGCGGCGATGCCGAAGAAGCCCGGCGACCGCCACCCCGCCGCCGTCGAGATTGCGTGTGCGGCTCGATGGGATGGCGAGTCAGAGCGGCAGATTGAAGGGCGGCTGCGCACATGGGCAGCGACGTGCACGCAGGATGGGCAGTTCCCCGATCGCCGCCCCGGTGCCGACGAGCTCACCGACATCGTCGCGTGGGTCATGAAGAAGCTCGAGCCTGGTGGCCCGACCGTCGACCGCGCCGGCAAGAAGGTTCGTCGTCGCACGACCGTCGACGCTGTGGCCGAGGGCATCACGGCGTTTCTTGCCAGCGTCGGCGGCACCCTCGACGCACCAAAGCACGCACTCGCGAAGCAGGTCGCCTTGTGGCGAGCCGAGCGACGCGAACCGGCCGCTTGCCCGCTGAAGACCTTCAAGCGTTCCGTGGCCGCGCTCAAGGCCGCTGGTGGCCTTGAGCATGAGGTTGTTCGCGAAGGCCGCACATGGCGCAGCACATGGCGTTTGCCGGCGATCCCAAAAACTGCCTGTGGCGACGAGACGTCTTCACGGGGTCAAGGTGAGGTGAGTAGCTGGTCCCGTCCCAGGCCGCCTTCTCGCTTGCCACACAGTGGGGGGGCTGCAGGGGGGCTACTGCCCCCCGCAGGGGGGGGTCCGGGGGGGGCAGAAAGCGACCCAACCGACCTCGACACGCCCGCGACCACCGACAGCACCAACCATGAGCCCGCCAGGGCACCAAAGCCAGAAACCGGCCGCCCGCGTCAGCGGCGCCTGCAGCTGGTGAAGTCGAAGCGCTCCCGCCGAAAGGGCACCGAGGGCAAAGACCTCCCCCCGATCACCGATGAGCTCGTTGCAGCTCTCGCCGATGTCGCCCCGAACTTGAGCACCGCGGAACGTCGCGAGCTGCTTGCCCGTGCCCGCGAACGCCTGCGACCGCGGCCATCGGTGCTCGCAAATTTCCAGCAGCACCTGCGAAAGCGCGCCCTCAAACTCCGACGACGTGAGCTGATGGCGGCGCTCGATGCAGCGTCGACCGCGCCGCGATCGCCAGCGGCTCCCCTCGCGCCCACGTCGACGACACCGGCGCCCGAGGTCAGCGAGTTTCGTCGGCTGTTGTCGCTCGTCGTCACCCCTCTGCATCTGCGCCCGGTCCATGAGCGTGCGCGCCGATTGCACGAGGAGGGGTTGTCGCTTGTTCCGTTGTTGCCGAAGTCGAAGCGGCCAGCCGTCGACGAGTGGGGCGATTCTCAGCACAGACCGATGAGCATCACGCTCTTGCGGCGACACCTCGAACGCATCGGTGACGGCGCGGGCCTCGCCATCGTGTGTGGTCGCGTTTCAGACGTCGTCGTCGCCGACCTCGACGATGCTGATGCCGTCGTATGGGCACACAAACATCTGCCGGCGACGCCGTGGCGAACGAAGACGAGACGCGGCGAGCATTGGTATTTCCGCATCTCGTCGACGTGGACCACGCCGGAGAGCGTTCCGTGGACTGGCTCAGTGCAGGGCGAAGGGCGCTACGTCGTTGCACCTGGATCGATTCATCCAGACACCGGCGAGGTCTACGAAGCACTCGGCGACTGGTCGAAGTCGCGACTGACGCTGCCTGTGCTGGAGCCACGCCACCTCGTCGATGTCGACGCATTGCGCGCAGAGCGCGCGCGCATTTTGCGCGAGACCGAGTAGCGATTCGTCGACGGCAAAACGACTTCGTTCTCACACGACGCATGAGCAACAGGCGAGCGCTTCGTGCGGTGATGCCCGACCATTCGAAAGTGCGGGTGATGCTCCTCCACCGCGAAGAGCCGTAGGCCGTGCCTCAGCGTGCAGACTCTTCGTTTGCTGGCAGTTCGCCAGCGA
>JBIKRQ010000217.1:0-10795 GCA_044349155.1 Myxococcota bacterium | reverse complement strand
CTTGCTGCTCGATGCGCACCGGTCGTTGCCGTTCGCCGCCGGTGCCGTGCTCCTGCTCGTCGCGGCGCTGCTCACGCGTCGTCTCAAAGACGCATGAGCCGCAACCGTCGTTGACGTTCAGCGGAACGTCTCGTTGTCAAAGTCGGGCGGCGTTGCCGTGGCAATCGCGCTGAGCTGACGGCCCGTCGCGCCGTTGTCGCGCCGGTGTGAAAAGTAGGCGCTGGCCTGCTGCACGGTGCAGCCGCCCACCACGTCCACGCGTTCCACGCCTGCTTTGCGCAACAGCGCGGCGCACAAACCGGCCAGATCGAGATGCTGCCGGTCGCCAGCGCCCGGGCGAACCAGCGCAGAAACGTCTGTAACGGCCGCTGCTGCAGAAACGACCTCGGGCCCTACCTCGAAGGCGTCCAGGCCAATGCAGGGACCCACGGCCGCCACAATGCGCGAGGCGGGCACACCCATTTCGGCCACCGCGGCTTCGATCACGCCACCCACCGCACCGCGCCAGCCGGCGTGCACCGCGGCCACCACCGAGCCGTCGTCGGCCGCCAGCAGGATCGGCGCGCAGTCGGCGGTGCGAACGGCAACGGCGTGGTCGCGCTCACGGCACACGAGCGCGTCGGCTTCGGCGACGCGGACGGCGTCGAGGTCGCTGTCGGGACCCACAACGACCACCGCGCGGCCATGCACCTGCTTCGCCGTGAACATCGCGTCTTTGCCCACGCCCAGCTGAAAGCGCGTGCGCGCCAGGTTCTCGTCGACACGGGCAGGGGCGTCGCGCACGTCGTAGCTGGTGTTCAGCCCCGTCCATGGGGCAGGTGAGGTGCCACCCACGCGCCCAAAAAACCGGTGCGACACGCCGGGGACAGCAGACAACAACGGCGACACGATTCCCAACATCAACGACCCCGCAACATCGACAGCGTGAACACGCCGGTCGAGGCAAACGAAATGGCAAAAGCAATCAACGACAACGGCGACAGGCCCCAAAACACTTCGTGGCCCTTGCCCATCGCCAGGGCACCCGTCACCGCACCGGCCGCCGAAATCACCGCGAGCGCTACGCGATTCAACGACGTCGCGAGCAGGCGCGCGCTGTCTTCGAGGTTGTCGTGGCGCAGGCGCAGGCGCACATCGCCTGCTTCCACTTTCTCGACGATGCGCTCCAGGCTCGACGGCAGCGCCCACAGCAGGTCCACCATCCGCACGCCCTCGACGAGGGCCTTCTGCTTCAAGCGATCCAGGCTGTAGCGATCGCGCACAAGCGCTTCGATGTAGGGGCGTGCCGCTTCGACGGGGTTGATGCCGCGGGCAATGCTGCGCGCGAGGCCCTCCGTCGTCACCATCGCCTTGAACATCATCGTGAAGTCGGCGGGCAGGCGAATGCCATGCTTCACCGCACCGGCGGCAAGGTCGGTGAAGAACGCAGCGAGGTCCCACTGGTCGAGGTCGCGACCCACGATGTGGCGCTCGAGCACGTCGATGACTTCGGACTCAAAGCCCGCGTAATCAACGCTGGTGCCGGGCTTGCCCACCGCGAACCAGATGCGCGCGACGTTCTCGAGGTCCTCGCTCATCAGGCTGAACAGCACGTCGACCAAACGCTCGCGGTTCTGCCGGGTGAGCCGCCCCACCATGCCGAAGTCGATCAAGCCAAGGCGGCCATCGTCCTCGACGAACACGTTGCCGGGGTGCAAATCGCCGTGAAAGAAGCCGTCGCGAAACAGCATCTGGTACGCAGCGTCGAGGTAGAGCAGGGCGATTTCGCGGCGTTCGTCGTCGTTCTCGATCGCAGTGAGCTTGCGGCCGCGCAGGCGCTCCATGCACAGCACCGTGCGGCTGCACAGGGCCGGGTACACCGTCGGAATGTGGATGCGCGGCTTGTCTTTGAAGTTGCGGCGAAAGCGTTCGAGCGACTGCCGCTCGACGTCAAAATCGAGTTCGCGGCGCAGCGAGTGTTCAAACTCGCCCACCATCGCCTTCACGCCGAAGCCCTCGATCTCGGGGAAGATCTCCACGGCCTGATCGATCAAGAACCGCAGCAACGACAAGTCGGCTTCGATGACGGGGCGAAGCCCAGGCCGTTGCACCTTGAGCACCACCTCGGTGCCGTCGTGCAGGGTCGCGGTGTGCACCTGCGCAATCGACGCCGAGGCGAGCGGCACGTCGTCAAACGACGCGAACAGCTGCTCGATCGTGTTGCCCAGGCTGGTCTCGATGATGCGCCGCACGTCCTCGACGGGCACGGCCGTCACGCCGTCTTGCAGCTTCTGCAACCGCGCGAGGTAGGCATCGGGAATCAGGTCGGGCCGCGTCGACAGCACCTGACCGAACTTCACAAACGTGGGCCCGAGCTCCTCGAGCATGGCGACCACGCGGCCCGCGATGTCGGTGCGGATGTGTTCGTTGGCTTCGTCGCCGCCGAGCAGCTCTTTGCGCAGGTCGTCCTTGTCGCGGGTTTCGTCGTCGCGACCGAGCAGCTGCGAGAAGCCGTGGCGCGCCACAATGGCGGCGATGGTGCGCGCCCGCGACGCATCGGTGACGACGGTGCGCAGGGCGACGGTGCCCGAGTAGATGGTGCGGATCAGCGAACGTCCGCGTCGTTGGTCATCCGTCGACATGGCGCAGGTATAGCCGCGTCGTCGCCGGGTGTCCGGTGCTGTCTGACACCTGGTGGGCCTTACAGCTGCGGCGTTTGTTTGCGTGCGAGGCCGACGACGGCGTCGACCCAGCGCTGACCGGCGTTCAAGCTCGGCACGAGACGCAGTTCTTCACCGCCCGCCGCGCGGAAGTCTTCGTTGGCGCGCATGGCGAGCTCTTCAAGCGTCTCGAGGCAGTCGGCAACAAACGCGGGCGAAAACACCAGCAGCTTCTTCACGCCGCGCTTCGCCGCCTCGACGACGACCTCGTCGGTGTACGGCTTCACCCAGCTGTCTTGCAGGCGCGACTGGTAGCACGTCGTCACCTGGTCATCGCGCAGGCCAAGACCTTCGCGCAGCAACCGCGCCGTCACCACGCACTGGTGCTTGTAGCAGTCGGCATTGGCCGCCACGTCGACGTCGCAGCAATCGCCGCGCTTGAGGCAGTGGGCGTGGCTGGGGTCGTCTTCTTTGAGGTAGCGCTCGGGGTAGCCGTGAAAGCTCATGAGCACGTGGTCGAAGGCGAAGTCGGCCATCACCGCGCGGCCCACGTCGACAAACGCGTCGATGTAGGTCGGCTCGTCGAAGAACGCCGGCACCCACGTCAGCTTCGGCGCATACGCGAGCTTCTTCAGCTCAACGTTCACCTTGGTGATCACGGTCTTCGTGCTCGCGCGCGCGTACTGCGGGTACAGCGGCAAGATGGTGATGTCGTCGACGCCGGCGCTCTTGAGCTGCCCCAAAACCGTGTTGATCGACGGTTCGCCGTAGCGCATCGCCAACGCCACCGTCGTCGACGGCAGCTGCTTCTGCACGGCGGCGGTCAGGTCTTCAGAGTGAAACATCAGCGGCGAGCCGCGATCGGTCCACACCTGGCTGTAGGCGTGCGCACTCTTCTTCGGGCGCGTGCGCAGGATGATGCCCTCGAGCAGCAACCAGCGCAGTGGTGCAGGCAGCGAGATCACATCGGGGTCACCGAGAAACTCGCGCAGATAGTTGCGAACGTCGTCGACACCGGGCGACTTCGGCGTTCCAAGATTCACGAGCAGAAGGGCGCGTTTGTCGCTCATGAAATCCTTCGATGCCGCTACAGCAGCGGCTGTTGCTGCGGCTTGGAAGATGTCGGCAGCGTCGACGACGGCCGGCTCGTCAACGTCATGCGTTGGCGGATGCTGTCGTCGGCAGTGGTGTCGGGGAATCGGCCCAGCGCTTCGAGCACGACGTCGAGGTCACCGGGTCGTCCGGGAAAGTTCAGGTCGCTTGTGTCGATCATCAGCACGGGGGCTTGATCGTAGTCGGTGAAGAAGCGGCCGTAGGCATCGACGAGGCTTTCGAGATAGCCGCGGTCGATGTCCTTTTCGAAGCTGCGTCCACGACGAGCAATGCGCTCGAGGATCACGTCCATCGGTGCATGCAGGTAAACGACGAGGTCGGGCTTGCGAATGCGCTGCGCGAGTGCCCGAAAGATCTGGTCGTACAGGCCCATCTCCGACGGCGACAACGTCAGCTCGGCAAAGATGCGGTCCTTGGCAAACAGGTAGTCGCTGACGACGACGCCATCGCCCTCAAACAGCTCGCCCTGCAGCAGCGCTTCCTGCTGCTTGAAGCGCGACAGCAGAAAGAACATCTGCGTCTTGAACGCGTGGGCGACCTGGTCTTTGTAAAAGTCGGGGAGAAACGGGTTCTCCTCGACGATCTCGAGCACGGGTCGCGCGTTGAGGTGCTTCGTCAGCAGGTGGGTCAACGTGGTTTTGCCCACGCCGATGCAGCCCTCGACGGTGACGTAACGCAGGCGGGAGAGTGGCAACGTCATCGCAGTTGTGTCGTTGACGACACTGCGTCGGGCTTGGCAAGCGTTTTGAGCCCCGTTGACAGCACGTTGGCAGCGCCCGCGTCGTCGTGCAGCGCATAAACATCCGAAAACGCGGCACTTGGTCGCAAGGGCAGCGATCACCGATCAGCACGAGAGCAGGTCGATCTGCGCGCACCGCAGGCGAGGATGTCGGCCACAGCAGCCATTGACTGCTACGCTCGCAGTGTGAGCTCCCTCGTCCGCCTCCCAACCGAACGTCGCTTGTTCGACGACGACGAACCCGCCGTCGACGTCGACAGCAGCCATGCCCTCGTCCCCACCACGCCCACGGCCATCGAGGTCGCCTACAACCCGCCCGTGCCAGGGCGATCGGTGCGCACGTTGGGGCGCTTCGCGGCGCTGTTGGGCGGGAGTGCGGCGATCGGTGTCGGCGTCGCGAGCGGTCTGGTCACGTTGCCCGCGGCAGCGTTCTTCGCCGTCAGCCTCGCCACGGGGCAGGTGCTCGCGCAAACGTGGCGGCAAAACCGCCTGGGGCAGGCCGTCGTCGGGGGAATCACCGGCGGCAACCTCGAGGGCGCCCGCAGGGCTGCCGAGAAGGCGCTCGTCGAGAGCCCCGCCGGCGTCATGCGCACCCTCGCCGCGTCGAACCTGGCGAGCGTGTTGATCCAGCAAGACCTCGTCGTCGACGCCGCCGTCGTCCTCGATCGTCACCCGCCGGGCTTCTTTCACATGCCGCTCACGACGGTGCTGTGGCTGAACAACCGCGCCTTTGCGCACCTTGCGGTCAGCATGGAGGCCGACGACGAGGTCGCTGCCGCAGCCACCCTCATCGACGAGGCCGAGCGCCGCCTGCACAAGGCATCGGTCCGCGATCTTGGCGGCCCCCACAATGCGCGCAAGCTGGCCTCGGCTTTGGCGGGCACCCGCGCGATCGAGCGGACCCTTGCGAAAGACGGTCGCGGCGCCATGCAAGCCCTCAAGCGCGCCGCCGACCACGACGACGGCCCCGCCACGCCGTTTCGTACCGCCGAGCGTGAACTCTGCCGCACCGAGGCTCTGCGCCTGAGCGGCCGCCACGACGAGGCCACGCTCACGCTCGAAAGCCTGATCGAACAACCGCTCACGCCGCGTCAGGAGCGTCGTCAGGCCGTCCTCGCCGAGCGTCTCGGTCTGACCTGAGTCGCGTGGAGCCGTGGGCGTGAAGCTGGCGTAGGGCACACCTCGCCCCTTGGGCCCTCCCAAACGGGCGAAGTGTCAAACGTCTGCCCTCCCCCACAGACGTACCAGACACGGCTTGCGCCGCGCCGGTTCCACCAAACCACCCCGGGCCCGCAGGGGCTTCCTGCGCCGGGCACGCCAACCAAAGGCTGCAGCAACGGTGTCCGCGGCACCGCTGCAGAAAGCGACAAGGTGTCGCGACTCCCCATCCGACAAGGACACCGCCGCAGCGTGCGTGTGTGACGTGCACGGCGCCGGCATCGCCAGGTCCGATTCGCATTCAAGATCAGGCGGTTGCCAATCAGATCTCGAAGTCGTTCGAGTCCGGTCGGCGAGAATTTGGGCGCTTCGCGCCCGAATTCATCAATACATTCAAACCCTTGGCGGGACGCCAAGGGTTTGAATTCATGGAGTTGGCGTGCCGCCAACCCCATGAATATCAACATGGATTCGACCGCGAGCGGTCGACTTGCAGGGTGGTGCGAGCGGGGGGACTCGAACCCCCACGGGTCTCCCCGCTGGAATCTAAATCCAGTGCGTCTACCAGTTCCGCCACGCTCGCATCGACGAGCAGTGTAGCGCGTTTTTCGTCATCGTCGTCGTCGATTTGATCTGGCGGGGAACTTTCCCCGCCGCCCTCAAGAGACTCGCTTCGGCGACAAAACCGCAAGCCGGTTTTCTCTTCGAGGCAGCAAGCGCTCGAATGCCCGACGGTGCACGGCCAAAAAAAACGGGCGCCAATTGGCGCCCGCTTGATTGAACCTGGTTGAACTGTTCGGGCGCCGCAGCACCCGACGTTGCTCAGCCCGCTTCGAGCAGGTCGGCCGGGATGTCTTCCAGCAAACCGGTGTCCTCGTAGGCCGACGCGTCGTCGACCTCGACGTTGAGGAACTGGTAGTGCGGCAGACCCGTACCGGCAGGCACGAGGCGACCCATGATGACGTTCTCCTTGAGACCGCGCAGGTAGTCGACCTTCGACGAGACCGCCGCTTCGGTGAGCACCTTCGTGGTTTCCTGGAACGACGCGCCCGAGATGAAGCTCTCCGTCGACAGCGAGGCCTTCGTGATGCCGAGGAGGAGCGCGCTGGCCTGAGCCACGCGGCCACCGCTGGCAGCAATCCGGTCGTTCTCGGCGTCGAGGACGTGCTTCTCGACCTGCTCATCGACAAGGAACGTCGTGTCACCGGCGTCGGTGATGCGCACGCGGCGCAGCATCTGACGAACGATGGTCTCGATGTGCTTGTCGTTGATCTTCACGCCCTGGAGTCGGTAGACCTCCTGGATCTCGTCGACGAGGTACTTCGCCAGCGCCTTCTCACCGAGCACGCGCAGAATGTCGTGCGGGTTGGCAGCGCCGTCCATCAGGGCTTCACCGTCACGCACGAAGTCGCCTTCGTGGACCGTGATGTTCTTGCCCTTGGGGATCAAGTACTCGAACGACTTGCCCGTGTCGGACGTGACGACGACCTTGCGCTTGCCCTTGGTGTCCTTCCCGAACGAGACCGCACCGGCGATGTCGCTGATGATCGCGACGTCCTTCGGCTTGCGGGCTTCGAACAGCTCGGCGACGCGGGGCAGACCGCCCGTGATGTCCTTCGTCTTCGACGCTTCACGGTTGACCTTGGCGATCGCGTCACCGGGGGCCACATCCTGGTCGTTGTCGACAAGGATGATGGCGCCGCGCGGCAAGTTGTAACGCGCCACACCCTTGTTGTCGGGCAGGGGCGTGGTGTTGCCGGCCGCGTCCTTGATCGAGATACGTGGACGAGCCGACGCATCCTTCGTGTCCGTGACGACCTTGTGGCTGATGTTGGTCAGCTCGTCGGCCTGCTCCGTCATCGTGACGCCCTCGACGAGGTCGCCGTACTTCACCTTGCCGCCCACCTGCGTGAGGATCGGGGTGGAGAACGGGTCCCATTCCGTCAGGGTGGTGCCCGGCTTGACGCGCTGACCTTCGACCACACGAATCACCGAGCCGTACACGACCGGGTAGGTCTCGCGCTCGCGACCGCTGTCGTCGAAGATCTTGACCTCGCCCTGACGGTTCATCGCCACGAGGGCGCCGTCCTTGCGCTTGATGGTCTGCAGGTTTTCGAAGCGGATGACGCCGTCGCCCTTGTTCTGGTGCTCCGACTGCTGCGCTGAACCCGAGGCGATACCACCGATGTGGAACGTACGCATCGTGAGCTGCGTGCCGGGCTCGCCGATGGACTGGGCGGCGATGACGCCGACCGCTTCACCGACGTTGACGGCCTGACCGCGCGAAAGGTCGCGGCCGTAGCACTGCACACAGATCCCGCGGCGGGTCTGGCAGGTGAGCACCGAGCGAATCTTCACACGGCTGACGCCGGCGTCTTCGGTGTCGCGCACCATCGCTTCATCGATCTGGTCGCCGGCGCTGACAATCGTGCGACCCGAGACCGGATCGATGATGTCCTCGAGAGCGGTGCGGCCGAGGATCCGGTCGCCGATGCCTTCGATGATGTCGTTGCCTTCGACGAGGGGCGTGATCTCAATACCGTCGATCGACTCACAGTCGAACTCGGTGATGATCGCGTCCTGGGCGACGTCGACAAGACGGCGCGTCAGGTAACCCGAGTTGGCGGTCTTCAGCGCGGTGTCCGCGAGGCCCTTACGAGCACCGTGGGTCGAGATGAAGTACTGCAGGACCGTCAGACCCTCGCGGAAGTTCGCGGTGATGGGGGTCTCGATGATCTCGCCCGAGGGCTTGGCCATCAAACCACGCATACCGGCAAGCTGCTTGAGCTGCTGGGTGCTGCCGCGGGCGCCCGAGTCGGCCATGATGAAGATCGGGTTGAACGACGGCATCGTCTTCTTCTCCTTGCCGTCGGGGCTCACAGCCTCAACGGTGGAGATGTTCTTCATCATCTCCTTGGAGATTTCTTCGGCCGTCTTCGACCAGATGTCGATGACCTTGTTGTAGCGTTCGCCGTTGGTGATCAGACCTTCCGTGTACTGGTTGGTGATCTCCTCAACCTGCGCCTGCGACTTGCCAATGATTTCGCCCTTGGACTTCGGGATCTCCATGTTGATCATGGCGATCGAGATGCCCGCGCGCGTGGCTTCCGTGTACCCGAGAGTACGCAGACGGTCGGCGAGGATGACGGTGTCCTTCTGACCCGTCAGGCGGTAGCACTTGTCGATCAGGGCCGCGAGTTCCTTCTTGCCCATCACCTTGTTGACGGCGGCAAAAGGCACCGACTCGGGGACAACGTCATACATCATGACGCGGCCAACGGTGGTCTTTTCAATCTTACCCTGAACGCGGCACTTGATCTCGGCGTGCAACTCAACAACGCCCTGGTCGTACGCCGAGCGCACTTCCTTGACGCCAGAGAAGGTCATGCCTTCGCCACGCGCATACGGCTTGGCGCGCGAGACGTAGTAGCAGCCGAGCACGATGTCCTGGCTGGGCACGATGATCGGCTTACCCGACGCCGGCGACAGGATGTTGTTCGTCGACATCATGAGCACGCGCGCTTCGAGCTGGGCCTCGATGCTGAGCGGCACGTGGACCGCCATCTGGTCGCCGTCGAAGTCGGCGTTGAACGCCGTACACACGAGCGGGTGCAGCTGGATGGCCTTGCCTTCGATCAAGACGGGCTCGAACGCCTGCATACCGAGACGGTGCAGCGTGGGCGCGCGGTTCAGGATCACCGGGTGTTCACGGATGACCTCGTCGAGGACGTCCCACACTTCGGGCTTTTCCTGCTCGACCATCTTCTTGGCAGACTTGATGGTCGTGACGTAGCCACGCTCTTCAAGCTTGTTGTAGATGAACGGCTTGAACAGCTCGAGCGCCATGATCTTCGGCAGGCCGCACTGGTGCAGCTTGAGCTCGGGACCAACGACGATCACCGAACGGCCCGAGTAGTCGACGCGCTTACCGAGCAAGTTCTGGCGGAAGCGGCCGTGCTTCCCCTTCAGCATGTCGCTGAGGGACTTGAGCGGGCGCTTGTTCGGACCGGTGATGGTCTTGCCACGACGACCGTTGTCGAAGAGGGCGTCGACCGCCTCCTGCAACATGCGGCGTTCGTTGCGGATGATGATCTCCGGGGCGTTGAGCTCCTGCAGCCGCTTGAGGCGGTTGTTGCGGTTGATCACGCGGCGGTAGAGGTCGTTGAGGTCCGACGTCGCGAAGCGGCCACCGTCGAGCGGGACGAGCGGGCGCAGGTCCGGCGGGATGACGGGGATGACTTCGAGCATCATCCACTCAGGCTTGTTGACGGGCTTGCCCTCGACAGGGCGGAAGCTCTCAACCACCTTCAGGCGCTTGCCGAGCTTCTTGCGCTTGGCTTCCGAGGTGGCGACTTCGACTTCGCTGCGGAGCTGACGAGCGAGGTGCTCGAGGCCGCGGCCGTCGTTGGTCGGGCCACGCTCAAGCTGGCGGAGCAGCTCGCGCACGGCTTCAGCGCCCATACCCGCGAGGAAGCTCTCCTCGCCGTAGTCGTCGAGGGCTTTTTGGAACTTCTCCTCGGTGAGGATTTCGCCCATCGTGAACGGCGTGCTGCCGCTGTCGATGACGACGTAGGCTTCGCAGTAGAGGACCTTCTCGAGGTCCTTCATCGTCATGTCGAGCAGGTTGCCGATGCGCGAGGGCAACGACTTGAGGAACCAGATGTGCGCGACCGGGGTCGCGAGCACGATGTGGCCGAGGCGCTCACGGCGAACCTTCGCCTGGATGACCTCAACACCACACTTTTCGCAGACGACGCCGCGGTGCTTCATGCGCTTGTATTTGCCGCACAAGCACTCGTAATCCTTGATGGGTCCAAAGATCTTGGCGCAGAACAGGCCGTCACGCTCGGGCTTGAACGTACGGTAGTTGATCGTCTCGGGCTTCTTCACCTCGCCGTGCGACCAGTCGCGGACCTTTTCGGGGCTGGCGAGCTGGATGCGGATGGCGTTGAAGCTGAGCGGATCTTTGGGCTTCTCGAAGAAATTGAAGATATCCTTCACGGGTGCCCTCGCAGATGTCCAGTGGACATTGGGAAACAGAGAAATCGAAGCAGAAAAGATACGAAGTCAAAACCCCGCGGCGCTGTGGCCGCGGGGCAGGGGACCAGGGCTCAGTAGTAGAGCGGGTCCTGGTCTTCAAGGAGCT
>JBIKRQ010000216.1:0-10796 GCA_044349155.1 Myxococcota bacterium | reverse complement strand
GACCTGAATGTCGACGTCCGCACCGTTCAACGTCGTCGCCGACTGCAGACCGACCACGTCGGCCGCGGGCACTGCACCGGCGACGACGTGGTAGAGCAGAACCTGCGCGAGGGTTCCCGTCGGCGTTTGCAACAGTGTGTCGACAAGACCTTCGGGCAGGGCGGCAAACGCATCATCCGTCGGCGCAAAGACGGTAAACGGTCCTGCACCCGACAGGTCATCGTCGAGCTCGGCCGCGACCACCGCCGCCGCCAGGGTCTCGAAGCGGTCATCGCCGACGACGATGTCGACAATCGAGGGCTCCTCGCCTTCACCTTCACCTTCGCCTTCCCCTTCGCCTTCGCCATCGCCTTCACCTTCGCCTTCGCCTTCACCTTCGTTGCCGTCCGTCGGTGCTGCTTCGCAGGCGGTCAGTCCGGTGACGACCGTGGCGCACAAGATCAAAGACATGCGGGACAACTTCATGTGGACTCCGTTTGGTTCAGCCGCCCTGTGTGGGCTCGCTCAAGCCTTCGCGGCGATCTGCAGATCTGGATGCAGACAAAATTCGACGGCTTGCGGTCGAATTCATGCTGAATTTCAAATACTTGTCGGAACGCACAAGATTTCGAAATCCGCTGCATCCGATCTTCGCGGTCGCACGAAAGCCTTGCCACGGAGCTCTCATGCACAGCCTGTCCCGCACGTTGGCGAAGCTTTCCCACGACGCAGCATTTCTGCAGGGCCTGGCGGTGTGCGGGCTGTTGCAAGACATCGAGGAGCTTGAGCGGGCCACCTTGCTCGTGCCGTGTTCGCAGGCCTATGCGGCCCTGCCCCACCCCTTTCGTCGACTGCTCGTCGACGACGATCTCACCGACCACCTCTTCGACCTGATGGAGTTGGCCGTCATCCCCGGCGTGCATGTGCGTGAGCCGCACCAATGGCTCGCTACGCTTCATGGAGCGACGCTGTCGTTCGCCGCCGGCCAGTTCATGCATGGCGAAGCAGCAGCGCGGGTGCTGAAGTCCGTTGAGGCCGACCGCGTTTTGATTCATGTGACCGATCGATGGTTGCTTCCGAACGCGAGTGGCTCGATCGAGGCGAACCTTCGCCACAGCTCGCGGGCGTCTGTTTTGCCTGATCGTCGAGGACGTTTCGTCGCATGACGCTTCGCACACCACTTCTCTTACGCGTCGCTGCTGGCGACAACACGGCGAGGCGGGAGTGCGTTGAAGCCTTCGGCCCGTTGGTGTGGTCGCTCGCGCGCAAGTTCAGTCCGAGTGACGCCGACGCCGAAGATGCCGTGCAAGAGATCTTCATCTCGTTGCTCGACAGTGCCTCGCGCTTCGACCCCACGCGCTCATCCGAAGCGGGATTCGTGGCCATGATTGCCCGTCGTCGACTCATCGATCAGCTGCGCAAGCGTCGACCGCACCAGCCCTTTGTCGACGCTGAGCATGCGGTTGAACCCCATGTGTTTTCGGCGGGGCGGCTTGAGTCCAAGCGCATCGAGTCTTCGTTTTCGAGTCTGAAGCCCGATCAACAACGTGTGCTGTGGATGGCGGCGGTCGAGGGTTTCTCGCAAGTCGAGATCGCCGAGCACACGGGGCTGCCCCTTGGCACCGTCAAGGCGCATGCACGCAGGGGATTGGAGAAACTGAGAGAACTTTTTTTCGGTCCGTCGTCGAGTGGCGCTCGTACTCGTCAGCAAGTGGCTGACGTCGGCATGGAGGCAGAGTCATGAGCGACAATCTTGACGTGCCAGACGAACTGGACGAGGCGATCGCCCGCGCGCTCGATGGTCATCCTGTGCACAACGCCGTGCCCTCTGACGTCGACGTGCTCATCGGTGAGCTCTCCGCTGCCGGCACACCAGACGAACAGCTGCCCGAGCATGTGCGCAACAAGCTCCTCGCGCTCGTCGACACCGCCGTGGTGCCTGCCGCCTCCGATCGGCGACGTCGACGACCGCACTGGGCGCGTTCGCCGATCCTCAGCAACGCCGTGGCCGCTGCGGCAGTCGTCGTCGCCATTGTGGGCTGGTGGCCGTCGGAGTCGCCAACCCCGTTGCCCCCCGTTGTCGCGCCACCGGTCGCGGCGGTGGTGAAGCCGAGCGAGGCGCGTACCAAACTGCTCGCCCTCCCCGGCACGGTGACCGTGGCGTTTGCCGCGACCAAAGATGCGGCGGCGGTCGGCGCTGCTGGCGACGTGGTGTGGCACAGCGGCGTGCAAAAGGGCTTCATGCGCATCCAAGGGCTCGCGGCGAACGACCCCGCGCACGAGCAGTACCAGCTGTGGATTTTCGACGCCGAGCGAGACCAGCGCTACCCCGTCGACGGCGGCGTATTCGACGTCGGTGCCGGTGGCGAAGTTGTGGTGCCGATCAAAGCCGCGATCGCCGTCGGCAAGGCCACGCTGTTTGCGGTGACCGTGGAAAAGCCAGGTGGTGTGGTGGTCTCGGGGCGTGAACGCATCGTGCTGGCGGCGACACCCATCTGAGGTGACCTGCGCGTGCGTCGGCAAACGCGGTAGAACCGCTGCCATGTCGAACACGCCTTCTGCCTCGCTGCGTATCAACGGTGCTCGCTTGTGGGAGTCGCTCATGACTCTCGCGAAGTTGGGGGCCACCGACAAAGGTGGCGTGAAGCGCCTGGCGCTCACCGACCTCGACAAACAGGGGCGCGACCTCGTCGTCGGCTGGGCCAAAGACGCGGGCATGAGCATTGTCGTCGACCAGATCGGCAACGTGTTCATGCGCCGCGCGGGCAAGAACAACGCGCTGCCGCCGATCATGTGTGGCAGCCACATCGACACGCAGCCCACGGGCGGCAAGTTCGACGGCAACTACGGCGTGCTCGCGGGTCTCGAAGTGGTGCGCACCCTCAACGACCACAACGTCGTCACCGAAGCGCCCATCGAAGTTGCGTTTTGGACCAACGAAGAAGGCTCGCGCTTTGTGCCCGTGATGATGGGCTCGGGCGTGTTCGCCAACGCCTTCAGCCTCGAGCACGCGTTGAGTGCGGTCGACGTCGACGGCAAGAGCGTGCGCGATGAGCTCGCGCGCATCGGCTACGTCGGCACCGAAGTGCCAGGCCAACATCCGGTGGGTGCGTACTTCGAAGCGCACATCGAGCAGGGCCCGGTGCTCGAAGACGCCGACATCGTCATCGGCGTGGTCACCGGCGCGTTGGGGCAGCGCTGGTACGACTGCGTGGTGACGGGCATGGAGGCCCACGCGGGGCCCACACCGATGGGCCTGCGCAAAGACGCGCTGCAAACAGCGACGAAGATCATGCAGGAGACCGTCGCCATCGCCCTGCGGCACCCGCCCTACGGCCGCGGCACCAATGGCTTTGTGCAGGTGCATCCCAACAGCCGAAACGTCATCCCGGGCCGCGTGAAATTCTCTGTCGACCTGCGCAACGTCGACGACGAAAGCCTCAACAAGATGGACGCCGAATTGCGCGCGTGTGTGGAAAAGACCGCGAAGGAATCGGGCCTGCACATCACCATCGAGCAGGTCTCGTACTTTCCGCCGTGTCCGTTTGAGCAGGGCTGTGTCGAGGCGGTGCGCGAAGGGGCGAAGCGCCTCGGCTATTCAGCGATGGACGTCGTCAGTGGTGCTGGCCACGATGCCATCTATGTCGCGCGGTTGGCGCCGGCGGGCATGATCTTCGTGCCGTGCAAAGACGGCATCAGCCACAACGAGATCGAAGATGCCAAGGCCGACCATCTCGAGGCGGGCTGCAATGTCTTGCTGCACGCCATGTTGAACCGCGCTTCGTAGCTTCGTCTTCGTCGCTTGCGTCGCTTATCGCTTACGTCGTTCGGCGCTTCACGTCGTCGTCGTTCGTGTCGTTTGGCGCTTCACGTCGTCGCGTCACCCGGTGATCGGCGATCAGTGCGTCTCAGCTGTGAGCTACGCCTTCGGCGCGAGCAGGGGGCCGCGTTGCGCGGCGGCCCCCTGCACCCCCGCGCGCTGGCGGGGTGTGAGCGATCTCCGCCGTGCACTTTGAGCGTCGGCGCCGGAGACTTCTCCGTCGTCGAACGGGCTGGCGCCTCCTGGTTCAAAGTGCACCGGCCCGCCACGCCTCCGGTCAGCTGTGTGCGGCACCGCGCGTCCGGCCGCGTCGTGCGTGCTCGTCACTCCTCACCCCGCCCGGCCACTCGTTGAAGCTCCCTGGTCCGAGCACGTCGACGTCGACAGACACGTGCACGTGCACGTGCACGTGCCCAACGTTGTGCAGTCCGGGCGGGGGCGAGCCTGCACATGATGGCGGGCGCCGGGTCCGGCGCCTCGCAGGAGCGCGACCGCAGCGAAAGTGTGGGCACTACAGCACGGACAAGGGGCGGGCGTCGCTCCGTAGAACGCGCGCAACTACCCGAGATATCAAGCAAAAGCGCGCGGGGGTCCTGGGGGCCGCCGCGCAATGCGGCCCCCAGGTCGCGCCGAAGGCGTCGTCCAAAGCGAGGACGCACTGATCGACGATCATCGACTGAAGCGAAGACGTGAAGCGAAGACGTGAAGCGAAGACGTGAAGCGAAGACGTGAAGCGAAGACGTGAAGCGAAGACGTGAAGCGAAGACGTGAAGCGAAGACGTGAAGCGAAGTGGTTTCGTGATCAAGGCTTCTGTACTGCAGCGTCGGCACGAGCACGGGCATCGACGACGACGATGGCTTCTGCAGCGCTGCCACGACCTCGGCGCGGTGCTCGACCCACTCGACAGCACCGGTGAGGGTTTGGGCAAAGCCTGTGCCCTGACGACGCAGAAACAGGATGCGCGACGACGACGCTGTTGTGCCTTTGGCGTTGTAGCTGTCGTAGATCGGCGACTCGCCCATACCGTCGACGTAGTAAGCGCGGTGCAGGTACAGCGACGACTGCGTGGTGGCGCCCTCGACGACGATCGTCTCGCCCGGCTTCGCGTGTGCTGCATCGGCCGGCACCACCAGACCGAAGCGGTTGCCCGAGTACAGCACCTCGTCGATCACCCAGCGTTCATCGGTCCACACAAACGGCGGCCACTTCTGCGGGTGTGGCTGCTGCCCGGCAGGCGTGATGTCGATGGTGTGCGTGACCGTGGCGGGCGTGGCGGCATGGGCGACCACGACGACGTCACTCTGTGCCGCGAGTTCCGCCAACGACACCTTTTGCAACATGACTTGCGACGTATGGGCCTCGATCGCCCCGAGCAGGGCGCACAACACGGTCAACGCGACGACGGGTTTGTTCACGTCGTCACGGTAGTGCAGCGCTTCGACCGCGGGCGTGCTCGAGGCACACGATCCACGGGGTTGCAGCAAAAGCGGCGCTGGATGAAAACGCCGACATGGCCAACCCCACCGACGTCGCCTACGCGCACCTGCCGAGCCGCGAGCTCGAACTCACCCACGCCTACGGCGACAACGTCCACATCCTCGCCGACCCGTTTCTGCTCACGCACCTCGCGGCGTTGTGCACGGAAGGCACGCAACAACCGGCTATCAATTCCATCGTTCGCGACTTGTATCAGTATCTGATCAAGGCCGTGATGAACGGTGAGTTGCCGCGGGTGGTCAAGAGCATCGAAACGCGCATGGCGGCATTGTCGCCATTTGGCGTGTGGACGGGTGAAATCATCGACCCCGACGTCCGCGCCGTCACCGTGAACATCATGCGCGCGGGCACGTTGCCCAGCCAGACCTGCTACGACTTTTTGAACAAGACGCTCACCCCGAAGCTCGTGCGGCAAGACCACGTCGTCATGAGCCGCGTCACCAACGAGGCGGGCAAGGTCGTGGGCAGCGCCTTTGGCGACAGCAAAATCGGCGGCGACGTCGACAACGCCTACGTGCTGTTTCCCGACCCGATGGGGGCCACGGGCGGCTCGCTGTGCCAGGCGATCACGCACTACAAAAACAAGGTCGCGGGCACGGCGAAAAAGTACATCACGGTCAACCTGATCGTGACGCCCGAATACCTGCGTCGCATGCAGGCCGAGCACCCCGACGTGGTCATCTACGCGATGCGACTGGATCGCGGCGCGAGCCCCGCCGACGTGTTGGCCTCGGTCCCCGGCACGCACTGGGATCGCGAAAGCGGCCTCACCGACAAGCAGTACATCGTGCCCGGCGGCGGCGGCTTCGGCGAGATCATGAACAACGCCTGGTGCTGAGCCACGAAGGCAGCCAGCGTCGTCGTCGACGGCGCTGATGCCCTACGACAAGGGTCGGGCCTTCAGCGTGCGCGCGACCTGCTCAAACAGCGCGCGCCGTGTGTCGTCGGCGCGAAACACGAGCCTGAACCAATCGTGGCCGAGCTTTGCTGTGGGCAGCACGGTCACCAGCTGTCGACGACGAAGTGCTTCGGCGACGAAGTAGCGCGGCAGCACGGCAATGCCCTCGCCGGCCACCACCGCGCTGCGGATGGCCTCGATGGTGCCCAGCGTGAGCACGCGGGCGAAGCGCAGCGGCAGGCCGGTGGTGCGCAGATAGGCAAACAGCGGCAGGCTTTCGTCGGCGTCGATCAACGTGTGTGCGCCGGCGTCGTCGGCGGTGTGCAGCGGCAGGCGCTTCAGCACGCGCGGCGCGCCAACCACGACGTAGTCCTCTTTGTGCAGCGGGATCGCCTCAAGCGCGCGCGTCGACGGCGCGTGCGACGTCACGATCGCATCGAGCCGCAAGCGCAGCACGTGATCCTCGAGGGTGGCGCTGTCGCCGAAGCGCAGGTGCGTGGTCAGGTGTGGCAACGCCGCCTGCAGTTCGGCGCGCGCGGGCAACAACCACGACATGCCCAGCTCGTGACGCGTGCCGAGCACGAGTTCGACCGGTGTTGGGCCAACGTCGACGTTGATGTCGGCGAGGGCGCGGGCTTCGTCGAGCATGCGGCGGATGCGGGGCAGCAGGGCGGTGCCCACCTCGGTGAGCGCGACGGTGCGGGTCGTGCGCACGAACAGCGGCGCGCCCACGTGTTCCTCCACCTGCTGCACCCGTTTCGAAAACGCCGCGGGTGAGAGCGCGCGCGACTTCGCAGCGACGTGAAAACGCAGCGTGCGGGCGAGGGCATCGACGCAAGCGAGGGATTCGAGATCGGGTAACAGCATCAAGGTGAGCTCGGCGATTGCTTCGATTTTCAAAAGACCACTGTGTCGGGATGAATGATTCTCGCAGCAATCGAAGGTCTCTACCGTGTCTTCATCACCACGGAGACACCATGCGCCGATCGTTGCTCGCGGCCCTGCCGCTCCTCGTCACTGCCTGCTCCACCACCACCGACCTCGCGCCGATCGACGCGGCCAAAAAAGACGAAGGCGTCGAAGAGGAAGGCGATGGTGACGACGTCGAACACATCGAACACCTCGACGATCCCCGCCTCGACGTGAGCGGCGCTGCGCACTGGCGCTGCGTTGGCGCACCAGGCGACGACCTGTTGCACACCGTGTTGCGGCTTCAGCTGCAGTTCGGCGACACGCTCAACGACGACGTGGTGGCCACCGTCACGCGCGCGCCGCAGTTTCTGCTTCATGGGCTGGGCGACATCGAGTCGGCGACGCCACCACCGCCGGAGCACTGGACCTTCTCCGTGCAGACCGACGCTGCCCGCACCAGGGCGCACCTCGCCGGCGACGGCCGCGTGCTCACGGTGCACACCGCGGCGCACACCGGTCTTGCAACCGCGGTGCTCAACGACGGCGGTGTCGACGTCGACCTCGACTGTTTTGACCTCCCCGCCCTGCAGGCATCGCTGCCGGCGTCGTACGACGACGAGGTCGGCCACTGTGTCGACGACCACGGCGATGTCGCGCGCAACACCATTCCGCTCGCGGTGGTGCGTGAGACCGGCTTCGGCGAATGCGTCGACGTCGGCGGCGAAGCACTCAACGCCAACGACCTCGGCTACCCCGTGCTTGCGGGCTGGAACCTGCGCGGCGCACACCTCGACACGGCGGGCCTGTCGTTTGCGAGCCTGATCGACGCCGACCTGCGCGGCACGCAGCTGTCGCAAATCGCCTTCGGGTACGCCGTGATCACAGGCACGATCGACGAGGCCACGGCACCGCCAGCCCCCTGCACCGTCGACGGCGACCAGCTGGCCTGCTCGCAGTAGCGGCACCGCGGGGCGGAGAGGTCTGGACGAAACGGGGCGAAGCGGTAACGCTTGTGGCATGCGCATCACCCCCGAGCTGCAGAAGGTCACGACCCCCGCCCTGCGCGAAGCGATGGCCCCCGTCGTTTCCGGCAACAAGAGCCCCGAGGCCCTTGCCCGTCTGGGCGAGCGCCTGCTCGACACGCCGCCCGTGTTTCAGGGGCAGATGCGTGGTGCTGGCGACCGCGCGAGCGACGCTTTCTTCCTGTTTCGTCAGGTGCGCTCCCTCGTCGACGATCCAAAGACCATCCCGCTCCTGCTCAACGCGGTGCAAACGGCGATCACGAACAAGGGCGACCTGACAATGCTCAGCGGCTTCAACCGACTGGTGAAGAGCGAGTAAGCCCGTGACTGCACAGGCCTTCATCGACGGCGTGTTGGCGCAGCTGGCCGTCCACGACGACGCAGCCGCGATCCCCCGCGTCGACGTCGAGGATTGGCTGGCAATGTTCGTGTTGCACCTGCCCGCCAACGAGCGCGGTCGCGACCCGGCCTTGCTCACGTTGATGGGCAGCTTCGTCGTGCGCGCGGGGCTTGAGACGCTGTTTGCCACCGGCGCTCCCGACGGTGCCGCGCTGGAGCAGGCGCTCTCGGCCTACGTCGCCAAGCACCCGCCAGCGCCCGCCCTCGTCGAGGCCCTGCAGCGGGCGTCGCAAACGGCAGCGGCCCAGGCAGCCCCAGCCCTGCAGCAGCGGTCGCGGGCCTTCTTCGGCGACGCGCCCACGGCGGGTGTGCTCGGCGGCGGCCAGCGGCCAGCAGGCTCGGTGGCGGCGGGGCCCATGGCCCGCTTCCAGATGGTTGTGCCCAAGAAGCCGTGAAAGCCGTGAAGCCTGACGGCAGCGTGTCTTTCCCTCGTCGACAAAAAGCGCCACGTCGCAGGCATGCATCCGAAAGAGCAGCTTGAAGGCACTGGCATTTCACCGAAGCACAGCTTTGGTCAGAACTTCCTCGTCGACGAATTCCACCAGCAACGCATCGCCGACCTCGCCGTGCTGTGTGCGCGCCCGGCGGCTGGTGAAGCGCCCCTCGTCGTCGAGCTGGGGCCGGGTCTTGGTGCGCTGACGGGCCGCCTGCTCGAGCGCAAAGCAACGGTCATCGCCGTCGAGCGCGACCGCGATCTGGTGCCGCTGCTCACGAAGCGCTTCGCGAAAGAGACCACCACGCAAGCGCTCACGATCGTCGAAGACAACGCGCTCACGTGGCCGCTCACCGTCGAGCATGGCGTGAAAGACGGCTTCGCCCTCGTCGGCAACCTGCCCTACCACCACGCCGCTGATTTGTGCCTCCGCTGTGTCGAGAGCCTGCCGCGCATCGGTGGTGGCTGCTTCCTGATTCAGCTCGAGGTCGCCGAGCGCATCGCGGCCTCGCCGGGCGGCAAAGACTACGGCGTGCTCAGCGTGCTGCTGCAGTCGCGCTTCAAGATCGACATGCCCCACGTCGTGCCGGCTGGCGCGTTCTGGCCCGTGCCCGAGGTCGACGGTGGTGTGCTCACGCTGCGCCCGCTGCCCACCGAACAGGTCGACCACGAGGTGAGCTTTGACGAGCTGCGCGTCGTCGTGCGCGCCGCGTTTCAGCAGCGTCGTAAAACGTTGCGCAACGGCCTGACCGCGCTGGCCGCCGAACGCCACGTCGACCTCGACGCCGCCTTCGCCACGGCCGGCATCGAGGCCACCGCACGTGCCGAACAGATCGACGTCGCCCGCTTCGTGCGCCTGACCAAAGCGCTCACGCCGCCGCCGTCGACGAAGAAGAAGGCGACGAAGAAGAAGGCTGCGGCCGAGCCGGCGAAGAAGGGCGAAAAGCCGATCAAGACCATGAAGGCCAAACGCCTCGCCGAAAAAGCCGCGAAGGCCGCGGCAGAAGCGAGTGCCGAGCCGGAGTCGTCGTCGTCGTGAACCGCGCTCAGGGCTTCGCAGGCTTCTGTACCACCTTCCCCCGCTGGTCCTTGCAGACCTCGGGGGTCTGATTCGTGCGGGGCGCGCCGCCACCAAGTGACGTGTACGACGTCGTGCAGGTCACACCTGCTGCGAAGCTGGTCTCGGTGATGGCGTCCGCTTTGGTCGCCCTGGTCTTCCACCACGACACGACCTTGCCGTCTTCGGCGTAGGTGGTGCGCGTCGTGTCGCGCAGCATGGCGTGCTTGCCCTTCGTTTCACGGTGCTCGGTCTCCAATGAGCCATCTGAACGGAAATCACGATCGTACATACCATCTTGAGTGTATTCGATTTTGTGCGCATATAGCCATATTTGTGATATATCGTGTACGTGCTCAGTTTCCCATGATCGTAGATATAAACGTGACGAGACCCGTCGTGGAAATGCTCGTCAAGTCCGTCTGTAACCCACGAAAAACCGTTTGAACCGGCGACCCGCAGCTCGCGGCTGCGGCGTTCTTTCCGGCCGCCATCGCGGACCTCAACCCAGCGGATACGATCATTCTCGTAAGTGTACGTATAGATAAGCTGGTCGCTCCCGATCTTCACCAACCAGGACTTGACGCGATCACCGTGTGCAAACTCACCCTTCGCCATCACGTCGCCGTCGCGGTTGAACACCTCCCACATTCCAGTACGTTCGCCATTTTTGTACTGACCTGTAGCATGAATTTCGTCGCCATCAAGGGGTGCAGCTCCGCTCCTGATCATGCTGCCTGCATGACGGCGTGAAAGTCGAGGGCATCAGAAAACCTCC
>JBIKRQ010000215.1:0-10815 GCA_044349155.1 Myxococcota bacterium | reverse complement strand
GATCAGTGCGTCTCAGCTGTGCGCATTCGCCTTCGGCGCGACGAGGGGGGCTCGCGCGGCCCCTCGACCCCCGCGCTCGGGCGGGGTCTGTGCGCTTCACCCCGCGCACTTTGAGCGTCGGCGGCGGAGGCTTCTCCGTCGTCGAACGGGCTGGCGCCTCCTGGTTCAAAGTGCGTCGGCGAGGTGCGCCTCCGGCCAGCTTGTGCGTGCTCGCGCGTCCGGCCGCGTCGTACGTGCTCGTTGCTCAGCGCGGCCCCCGGCCGCTCGTTGAACTGCTCTGGTGTGAGCAGGCTTTTCTTTTTGTCAGCCTGCTCGTGTTCCTGGCGGGCAGGGCTGCAGCGACGACACCGGCCACACCGCGATCGAACCGTCGGCGTAGCTGAAGCAACGGCGGTGCTCGTCGTCAATCACGCGCTCGACGCGCCACACGCCTTTGGTGGGCTGGGCTTCGACGACGACGACGACGAGGGTGCCGACGGGGTAGGGCGCTGAGGCAGGCTGTCGCATGGTGGCGTTGTAGCAGGCGTGGCCCGGTTGCCGAGGGAGGACCTCGACAGCATCTCGGCCGCATGAGTCACGCTGCTGCTTCTCGGGTCGGTCCACGCTTTCGCCGCCTCGCTGTGACGACGACGGTGCTCACGTACCTGCTCGTGTCGGTGGGCGCGATTGTGCGCGTGACGGGCTCGGGCATGGGCTGCCCCGATTGGCCGAAGTGCTTTGGCTTGTTCGTGCCGCCGATGTCGGTGGAAGAGCTGCCGCCGCTGGGCAGTTACAGCTATCCGCCGGGCTGGAGTGTGGAGTCGTTCAGTCCGCTGACGACGTGGATTGAGTACCTGAACCGCTTGCTCGGCGCGCTCGTCGGCTTGGCGATCCTCGCGACGTTGATCGTGGCGATCGTCGACTTTCGTCGTCGCAAAGACGTGCTGTTGCCCACCATCGGTGCCTTCGTTGGTGTGCTGTATGCGGGCTGGTTGGGCGCGCGTGTCGTCGCTCATGAGTTGGCGCCGTGGATGGTCACCGTGCACCTCGGCTCGGCCATTGCCGTGGTGAGCTGCCTCGTTGTCGCCGTCGTGAATGCGTCGAGCACAAGCATGATCGAGGTGGGTGCGGGGCAAAAGACGGCGTCGCGCGCGGCCTTTGGTGTGGGCGCGTTCGCGCTGCTGCAGGGCGCTGTGGGCACGCAGGTGCGCGGACTCATCGAGGATGTGGCGCGCAACAATCCCGGGCTCTCGCGCGACCTGTGGCTCAGCAAGGTTGGCCTGATGGACCTTGCCCACAAGAACCTGTCGATGCTCGTCGTCGCTGCCTGCATCGTGTTGGTCTTCGTGTTTCGCAACCATGTGCGCGAGCAGGTGGCTGCTGTGCGCATGGCCATCGCTGCAGCACTGCTGTCGCTGGCGCAGCTCACCGTCGGCCTCACGCTCGCTGGGGCAGCGCTGCCAAAGACCATGCAGGTGCTGCACCTCACCCTCGCAGCGCTCATGCTGGGCGCGTTGACCGCAGCAGGCATCCTCGCTCGTCGTCGTTGACGATCACGTCGACGCTGGAGCTGACCGCGGCGCGGTTTTCGTGAATGCTCGCGCCATGCTGAAGGCTCGCTCGCTGGTTGTCGTTGTGGTGGGGCTCGCAGTGGTGCTGGGGGCCTCGAGCTGCACGAAGCGGAAGAAGAAACGAGCGCTGGTCGACGCGGGCTTTGTCGACGTGTTCCTCGACGCTGGTGTTGTTGACGCGGGCGTTGTCGATGCCGGTGTTGGTGATGCTGGTGTTGCCGATGCCGGCGTTGTTGATGGTGGTGTGGGTGATGCAGGCGTGGTCGATGCGGGCAGCGTCGACGGCGATGCCGGTGTCACCGTCGTCGAGGAGGGCTGTGCCGCGGAACGTCGCGAGATGGCAGCACTGCTCGTGCGCGCAAAGGCCGAGCCGGCGGCAGCGCTGTCGTCGTCGAAGGCGCTGTGGGGGACCGGCGTGTGTCGCATGGACACCGCGATTCGTTTCGGTCGTGCCGACTTGCTGTTGGCCACGGTCGACGTCACCGCCGAACTTTCAGCGAAGAAGGACCTGCTCGCCGAGTCGGCGGAGCTCAAGCCGGTGTACGCCACGTACCTGCGGTTGGGCGACGCCTGCGATGCGATCAACGACGGCACCGGCGCGCTCGATGCGTGGCAGCACGCGCTGTCGTTGGCACCGAAGTCGCGGCAGTGGTTTGTGTCGGCAAAGATCGAGGAGCTGCAGAAGAAGCTCGCCGTCGAGGAGCGCTTTGAGAGCCGACAAGGCCAGCACTTCGTGGCGCGCTACGAAGGCGACGAACGCAAAGACCTCGCCGACCTGGCGCTGGCGATCCTCGACAACACGCGCACGTCGCTGGAGCGCACGCTCGGCGTGGTGCCGCCTGTGCCCATCACGGTGGTGCTCTACACGGGGGACCAGTATTCGCGATCGTCGTCGGGGCCCGATTGGTCTGGCGGTGTGTTCGACGGCAAAATCCGCATTCGCGAGAGCCAGCTGAAGGCCAACCGCGGCACCCTCGAGGACATCCTCTTTCACGAGTACCTGCATGCCCTGCTGCGCACGACGGTCGCTGCACCGGTGCCGGCGTGGTTCAACGAAGGGCTTGCGCAGTGGGTCGAGCCCGACGGCGACAAAGACGAGATCGCCGCGCGGATGAAGCAGAAGCGCCGCGATGAGCTGCCATCGTTGGCGGTGCTGACGCGCAACTTCGGAGGTGTGAGCGACCGCAAGGAAGTGCGCGTGCGCTACGACAGCGCCTTCGACCTCGTCGTCGAGCTCGAGCAGTGGCGCACCGCGCGCAGCTTCGCCGAGATGTTCAAGCTGATGACCGCGGGCAAACGCTTCGAAGAAGCGTTCGACGAGGTGTACGGCATGAACCTCGAGGTGTTCGAGAGCCGCTGGAAGAGCCGCTATCGATGAACGCTCACGGCTCTTGAGCCTCGAAGAGAAACCCGCTTTGGGGTTTGTCGCCGAGGCGAGTCTCTTGAGGGGCGGGCGGGAAACATCCCCGCCGATCACCTGGGCGCCGCCGCTGGCGTGGCTGGAGCGCTCCAGTCGATGGCGCGCTCGACGGTGCGCCCGGCGGCCACCTTCGCTTCGCCAATCACGCGCTGTTGGCCGCCACGGGTCACGGCCACGGTGTAGATGCCTGGCGGCAGGCGCGCGGCCTCACCGGCCTTTACAGCGACGATGGGCTCACCCACCGGCACGCCACCCTTGAGCTTGGCGAAGTAGGCGACGTCGGCGACGACCGCGGTGCCGCCTTCCATCACCTGCACCACCGAGGTGCCCACGTTGAAGTCGAGGCGGATGCGGTTTTGGCCGCCCACCAGCTTCAGCGTTTTCTGCTGCACCAACGGACCGTGGGCGGTGGTCAACGTCGTCGAGACGACGAGTTCTTGCGGCGCGACGGCGAACGAGGTTTTCCCCGCGGCGTCGGTGGTCTTCGTGATGAAGGCGGCGGCGGCGGCCGGCAGCGTGAGTGCGACGGGCAGTGCAGCGGGCTCCCCACCTACGCGGACCTCGACGTCGACGGTGGCTGTTTGCGGCTGCAGCTTGAGCGTGGTGGCGCTGTTGGCCGACACCGCCTGGGTGATGGTGACCGTGGGCTTGGCGCCGTCTTCGAGGACGGTGTCGCCCGTGGCACGCACGACGTAGCGGCCAGGCGACAAGCGCGCGGGCACGCCGGCCTCGAGCTGGTTGAACGCGACGTCGGCACCGGGATGTAGCAGCTCGACGAGGACACCCGTGGCCGGTGTGGTCTGCGGCGTGATCGTGCCCGTGCTGTGGGCGATGGTGCGATTCGTGGTTTTCTTCGGCGTGACGACGACGCCACGCGTGAGCTGCTCGCGGAAGTCGTGGCTGTTTTCGAGCTGCGTGACGATGTCCCACGTGCCCGAGGGCACTGCGGTAGGCGTGTTCGCGACGACCTCGAGCACGCGGTTTTGCTGCCCCGGTTCGCGCAGCGCGATGACGGCGGGGGCGGGGCGGCCGTTGTCGGTGACCGAGACGACCAGCTCGCCGTCAGACGCGTCGACGACGAATTCGCTCTTCTGGCCGGCTTTGATGGTGAGGTTTTGCTCGCCGCGGATCGGATACTTGCCGCCGCGATCGACGAGGGCCACGACGCGCACCTTGCCGGCGTCGACGGGAATGGCGGTGCGATCGGCGCCGCGGGCGACCTCGATGTTGTTGCCGTCGAACACCACCACGGTGCCTGCGGATTTGGTGCCGTCGCGCTCGATGGTGGCGACGATGGTGGCGGGTGCCAGCGCGAACTTCAGCGTCTCGTTCTTCTTCGCCTGCACGTGCTGCGAGCGGCGCACCACGCCCTCTTTGGCCGTACACGCCACGACGATGTCGACGGCGCCAGGCGGAACGTCGACGCTGTCGCCGCGCTCGTCGGTGGCGATGACCTCGCCGGTGGCGGAGCGCGCTTCGAGGCGACACGGCTCGTCACTCCAGCGCAGCTCGCCGCCTTTCGTGACGTCGACCTTCAACGTCACAGGTTCAGGAGCAGCGGCAACAGCAACGGCAAGCGACAACAGCGCAGAAGCAAGCATGGGTGTGGTTTCACCCAGAACACGCCAGCTGGGAAGGCGTCGCGCGCGCTTGCATAAGTAGCTGAAAAGACGATGGAATCAGCGGCCAGGCTGTAGCCGACGCAGCGCTTGTTGCAGCTGACGCACGTCGGCCTCGGGCAGATCGACATTGCCGTAGCGGTGTTGCTCGTACGCGTGCTGCGCTTGCTGCAACAGCGGATGGGGCTGAGCCGTGACGACGTCGGCGATGGTCCAGTGCGGCGGAGGCGGCGGCAGACCAAGTCGTACGGCGGCGGCGATGATGTCGCGTGCGAGTTTGTCGGGCGCATGGGCGCTGCGTCGACGTCGACGGAGGCGCACAAAGAGGGCGGCGCCAAGCACGGCAATGACGACGCCGGCGATGGTCACGCGCAACAAGGTGCCGAGGTGTTTGCCGCGCAGCGCGTTGCTGATGCCGCGCAGTGCTGAGGTCTGGTCTTGCAGCGAGAAATCGATGACGCGGTCGTCCCAGAACAAGCGCGCGGCCTCGACGAGACGGGACCAGCCGCCCATGCGCTCGCGCGACGCCATCGCTTGTGGCGTGGCGTCGTCGACGATCCAGCCCACGCCGTCTTTCCACCACTCGACCCACGCGTGCGCGTGTCGTTGTTGAAACACGATGGTCCCGTCGTCGTCGAGGGCGCCGCCCTGAAAGCCGCCCACCACGCGCGCAGGGATGCTGCGCGTGCGCAGCAACAGCGCGTAGGCGCCGGCGAACAACTCGCAATGGCCCGCACGCGCGCGCAGCAAAAACGTCCGCAGGGGCTCGCTCGACGTGCGCACGTCGCTGTCGAGGGTGTAGGTGAAGCTGCGCAGGAAGTGCGTGCGCAGAGCGGTGGCCACATCGACATCGGTGGTGGCAGTGGCGGGGACAACGCGCGCGAGGAAGGCGTTCACTTCGTCGTCGAGCTTCGGGTGTTCGAGGTAGCGGCGGCGCTCGTTGTCGTCGAGTGGAGGCAAGCGCTCGTCGCCCGGCGGCGGCTCGCCCGGGGGCATCAGCGATCCGCGCACTTTGAAGCGCAGTGGCGATGCCAAAGCTGATGCGGCGCGCAGCTCATCGTGCCGGTTGCGTCCGACGACCTCGACGCTGCGGTTTGGGTTGGCCGCACCACCCGCCTCAACGATCGCAGTACGCGTATGCCCGAGCGTGAAGACCAAAGGCCCGGCGATCGGCATCTGCACGACGTCGTAGTTGACCTCGGTGCCGCGCGCATGCTGCGGGAGGTTGGCCCGGCGGTCGATGGCCTCGGCCTCAAACGACGTCGGTGACGACTGTGAAAACGCGTCCCAGCTGACGGTGTCGTAGACCATGCCGCGCAGATACAGGCCGTCGTTGAACAGCTCGGCGGGCACACCGCGCACGCGCGCCACCACCTCCGTCGACGTCGTCAGCCCACGCGGATCGCTGCCGAAGCCAACGCTTTGCGGCAGCTGCGACTGGCGTCGGCTGAGAAAGCCGAGTTCGCCAAAGCCGATGCGCGGAAACGCCGCGAAGATGCCGATGGCAGCGGCCAACACCACGAGCGACACGGCACCCGAGGCGACAAAAAACAGTGGCGTGACGACGTCGGTGCGCTCGCGCGCGTCGCGGGCCGATGCGCCGGTCTCTTCAGCACCTGACAACAGCTGGCGCGTCGACAGCGCCCACACCGTGGCGATCGCGAACACGACGAACAGCAGAAAATAGCTGAGCCCAACGTTGAGCACGCTGCCCGCAAACACGAGGACGAGGGCGAGCAACAACACCTGTTGGTCGTGCGCGAGCGTGCGGCGCGTGAGCAGACGGCCGACAGTCAGGCCGACGAGGGTGATGCCGCCCGCGAGCACGGCGCTGTCGATACCACCCTGCAGCACCGTGACGACGCCACCGCCGATGGCCGCGACACCGATCATGGTGCCAGCGATGGCGGGAACGTGTTGACCTCGACGCGACATCGCCATCGACAACACGGGGGCCATGGCCGCCAACCACAACCATGGTGGCAGCGCTCCGCCGAGCAGCACCACCAACAGCGCAGCGACGACGGACATCATCAAGCCCAGTTCGTGCGCGAGACCCAGCGAGATGCCCTTCATCGGCGGCTCCGACGCGCAAGGGGGGCGACGACGACGTCGGCGTGTTCGGTGGCCACCGTCCCCGCGGCAATCGCGATGATCCCCGCCGAGCCGCGCGCCGCAGCGCTGACGACGTCGTTCTTTTGCCACACGGCCAACGCGCGCAGGCAGGCATCGCGTTGACGTGGCGAGCGCGCCGCAGGCACATGCACACCAGGTGCAAGCAGCCCAACGCAGTGGCCATCGCCGATGAGGTCTTCGATCAAGCTGGCAGCGGTGGCGACGGCGTCTTCGACGAGATCGAACGAGGCATCGCTGCCGACGCACAACTCGACGAGCAGCTCGCGCGATCGCGTGGCTTCGTTCTCGCGCACGACGAGGCGGCCGGTTTTTGCCGCGCGCTTCCAGGCAATGCGTCGTGGGTCGTCGCCGTCGCGAAACGGCCGCAACGAAAACAGCTCGTCGCCACTGCCCGCGGAGCCCGCCGGCAAGACACCCAGGCGCGCCCACAGCGCTTGCCCAAGGGCACTGGTGTCGACGCGCTCGGGCAGCACCAGCAACGTGCGCAGCGCTGCCGGCAATCGCGCCGCGTCGACGATGCGCTCTTTGGTGAAGAAGCCAAACGGTGCGGCGGTCGACACGCGCACGCTCTGCAACTGCAGCGAACCACGCACCGTCGGCGTCAGCGGAACTTTCGCCAGCCGTGTGGTGTGCGGCGACAAGCGCAGCTCGAAGGTGCTGCCGCTGGTGACGACGTCGGCGCGCCCCCCCGTGGGCGTCGACACGAGCAGGCGCACGCCGACACCAAAGGCCGGCAGACGTCGCGTGTTGTGCAGTTGTACGGGCACGAGGCTGCGCTCACCCGCGCGAAGCTCGTCGGGCGGCAAGAGCGTCGCCGTCGCCGACTGCAGCGTGCTCTCGGACAAAATGCCCGAGATGACGATGCCGCTGAGCACCAGACCCCAGCCGAAGAACAGCAGGTTGTTGCCGGTGTTCATCGCCGCAAAGCCCACGGCGAGAGCCAGGCCCAGCACCCACTTACCCGACGTGGTTGGTCGCAACGAACGCCCGCTGCGCTCGATCGACGCGACCACAACGGCCCACAAGCGACGAAACCACGTCGTCATCAAACTCCGGACGGCTCGATGGAGAAGTGGACGAAGAAGTCGGGGAACGCTTCGTCGATGTCTTCGTGCACGATGCCACCGGGCCCCACGGCCGCCTGCAACATCGGCTGCAGCGTGGTGAGGGCCGCAGCAACGGCTTCGCAGCGGAGATCGGCCGTGACGCCATCACCGTCGGCGTAGATCGGAAACTCGCTACAGCCTCGCGGCTTGCGTTCGGTGTCGTAGACCTCGCACCGATGGCCGGCGACGTCGTACGCGGGGCAGGGCGTGCCGTGGGCGAAGTAGTGCGCCTGCTGCTTCTTGATGGCGGGCGGCAGGTCGGCGTCGAACGCCTTCTTCTTGGCACCGATGCGATACAGCCCCGAGGCCTCGACGAAGCTCAGGTCGAGCACGAGATCGGTGAGCGCACAGCAGGGGCGCTTGCACACGGCGCAGTGCGGAATGACGACGTCAGCTTCGAACTTTTTCGCCCGCGCTTCGAGCGCATCGAGCATGGCCTCGCCGTCATCGCCGAAGTCATCGTTGTCGTCGTTGTCGTTGGCGTCGACCACTAGAGGCTCCGGAGCAGGGCGAGGACCTCGTCGGTCTTGCGCTTCATGAGGGCTTCATCGCCGCGGCTCTCGACGTTGACGCGCACGACGGGCTCGGTGTTGCTGGCGCGCACGTTCACGCGCCACCGCTCGCGCTCGATCGAAATGCCGTCGGTTTCGTCGATGCTGACCGCACCATTGCCGAAGCGCTGACGCACCGCCGTGATGGCCTTCTTCGCGTCGTCGAGGTGCAGGTTGATTTCGCCCGAGGCGGGGTAGCGCTGCTGCATGTCGTCGACGAGTTCAGCGAGGCTCTTGCCCGTGCGCGAAATCTGCGCCGCCAACAGCAGCCAGGGGATCATGCCCGAGTCGCAGAAAGCGAAGTCGCGGAAGTAGTGGTGAGCACTCATCTCGCCGCCGTAGACCGCGTTTTCTTTGCGCATGCGCTCCTTGATGAACGCGTGCCCCGTCTTCGACTGGACAGCGACACCGCCCGCGGCCTGCACCTTCTCGATGGTGTTCCAGGTGAGGCGTGGGTCGTGGATGATCGACGCGCCAGGTGAGGTGCGCAGCGCTTCTTCGGCGAACAGGCCCACCATGTAGTAGCCCTCGACGAAGCGCCCCTCGGCGTCGAAGAAGAAGCAGCGGTCGAAGTCGCCGTCCCAGGCGATGCCGAAGTCGGCACCAACGGCTTTCACGGCGTCGACGGTGGCCGCCCGGTTCTCGACGAGCAGCGGGTTTGGCACGCCGTGGGGGAAAGTGCCGTCGGGCGTGTTGTGCACCTTGGTGAACGTAAACGGCAGGCGCTGCTCGATCGCGTCGATGACGAGGCCCGCGCAGCCGTTGCCCGCGTTGGCGACGATCTTCAGCGGCTTGAGCGTGGCCACGTCGACGTAGCCCAGCAGGTGCTCGAGGTAGGCGGGCATGACGTCGAGGCTGCGCTGCGCGCCGCGCACGGTGTCTGCAGGGACGTCGACACCGACTTCGGCGAAGCGCTCGATGTCTTTCAAGCCGCTGTCGCCCGAGATGGGCACAGCACCTCGCTGCACGAACTTCATGCCGTTGTAGTCGGCGGGGTTGTGGCTCGCGGTGACAACGATGCCGCCGTCAATGCCTTCGGCCTCGAGGTGGAACGACGCGAAGTAGACCATCTCGGTGCCGCCGAGACCGATGTCGACGACGTCGACCCCCATCTCGAGCAGGCCCTCGCGCAGGGCTGCGGCGATGTCGGGGCTGCTCAAGCGCATGTCGTAGCCGACGACGACCGCACGGGGCTTGAAGCGGGCCGCGTAGGCGCGACCGATGCGGCGGGCGAGGTCGACGTTCAGCTCCGAGGGCACCTTGCCGCGGATGTCGTAGGCCTTGAAACAAGAGAGCGCCATGAGCGTGGCCTCGTCGTCGATAAGGGAGAGTCGGGGCGGCGGAGACAACGACGGGGCCTGCTGGCCCCGCCTGCAAAACCAGAGCGTGCTGGCGCTCAGGTCTTAAACAACGTCGAGAACGACGAGAAGAAGCTGTCGGGGTGCTCTTTGCCCGCGAGGGTTTCCAGCTCGCCCGCGTCGAGGACGATCACACCACAGCGGAAGCACTTCTCGATGTCGACGTTGCGCCACTTGATGGTCTCGAGCGAGTAGCCGCACTTGCTGCACTTCATCCAGTGGGCCGCCTTCTCGTCGGCAGCCTTCGCCGCGTCGTCGGCCTTCAGCTTCTCCTGGTGGAGGCGGTAGAGCTTTTCGGCTTCCTCGCGGGCGAAGAATTCGGCTTCGTTGGAGCTGGGCTTGTCGGTCATGGCGGACTCCTTGTGGGGTGTTGGAAGTTTGAACTGCCGCTTCGGCTGGCATCGAAGCAGGAAAGCGATCGCGGAAATGACGACGTCAGGCAGCGCGCTGGACGAGCGGGGCGCCGGTTTTCGCCTGCACCTCGTCGAAGCTGTGGCCCTCGGCGAGCTCGAGCACGACGAAGCCATCGACACCGGGTTGAACGGCGAACACGCCGAGGTCGGTGATGACGACGTCGACGCAGGCGAGGCCTGTGAGCGGCAACGTGCACGCATCGACGAGCTTTTTGCCGCCACTCTTGTCGGTGTGGGTCATGAGGCAGATGACGGTGCGGGCACCCGAGACGAGGTCCATCGCGCCGCCCATGCCGGTGACTTTTTCGCCGGGCACCTGCCAGTTGGCGAGGTCGCCGTTTTTGGCCACCTCCATCGCGCCCAGCATGGCGACGTCGACGTGGCCGCCGCGGATCATCGCGAACGACTGCGCGGAGTCAAACGTGCTGCCGCCGCTGACGATGGTGACGGTTTGCTTGCCGGCGTTGATGATCTGCGGGTCTTCGTCGCCGTCGAACGGGAACGGGCCCATGCCCAGCAGGCCGTTTTCGGAGTGCAGCATGACCTCTTTGTCGCCGAGGTGGTTGGCGACGAGGGTGGGGATGCCGATGCCGAGGTTGACGACCTGGCCGTCCTTCACGAACGCCGCTGCCTTCTGCGCCAACTGTTCTCGCGACCACACC
>JBIKRQ010000617.1:0-2890 GCA_044349155.1 Myxococcota bacterium | reverse complement strand
GTTGCCACGCGAAGATCGTCGAGGTTGTCGAGAATCGGGAGGGTCTTTTTGGAGCGCGGTGTCATGCCCCTGAGAACGCCGCACCCGCGGATCCGATCTGCGCGTTCGTGTGACGTCCAACACGCGGCGCTGCTCAGTGACAAAACCGCAAAGTTCGGTGTTCTCTTCGAGCTCAGTCGTCGTCGGGAATGCGTTCGGTCGGAATGATCGACGGGTCGTAGCCGAGGTCGTCGTCACCGTGCTCGCCCATCATCTGCGTGCGAACGGGTGCCGGCTTTTCGGGCGGCTTCTTCGGCGCGGGCTTCTTCGGCGGTTCGGGGCGGCTGGCCATCGCATGCTCCGTGGTTCAGGACTGTGTCGTCGACGTCAGCGTAGCGTCTTCTTCGTCAGCTTCCACGCCGTGCCCACCTTCTCGTACTTCAAGATCACCGCGAGCGTGGCCCCTTTGGGCACCACCACCGCGAAGCGGTCTTCCAGGCCGAGCGCGGCGTTTTTGACGACGAGGGTGTGCTTGCCAGCTTTCACCGGCCGCTCGGCAAACGGCGTTTCGCCCACGGTGTCTTTGTCGAGCTGCACCAACGTCCACGGCTCGGTCCGCACCGACAGAGCACCGCGCCCTTCGTCGACCGCCACCGGGCGTGCGCCGGCGCGCTCGCGCTGCAAGCCCACCTCGACGACGAGGGGTTCGCCGGCCACTGGCAACGCCTGCTGCTCAAAGGCGAGGAAACCAACGGCTTCGACGCGCAACGAAAACGGCGTACCGGGCGCCACGAGGTAGCCGCGCTCGAACGGTGTTTCGCCCACGAGCGCACCGTCGACGCGCACCTTCGCGTTGGACGGCGTCGAGCGCACCACCAGCGGCACCCGCGCCTCGAAGCGCGCAGCGGTGGTCGCGGCCGCGGTCACCGTCACCGTCGACGTTTGCGGCGGCTGCTCGGCAAACTGCGCGACCACCACGACGTCGCCAGCGGCGTGCGGTACCGCGATGGGTGCGGTGCCCGCCACGCGCCCATCGACCATGATCGTGGCGCCTGCCGGCACCGTGACGACGTCGATGGTGCCGGTCGCGGCAACCACCTCCGGCACCACCGCAGGCACCACCGTCGACGTGTCTTGCGCACGGCCGAGCAGTGGCAGCACCACCACC
Source organism: Myxococcota bacterium (assembly GCA_044349155.1). GTDB lineage: Bacteria > Myxococcota > UBA727 > UBA727 > VGSZ01 > VGSZ01. The sequence continues at coordinate 1,743 of JBIKRQ010000617.1, read as the reverse complement.
GCCGCCACGCCCAGCAGCGTCGTGAGTGCTGCGGCGATGAGCACGACGGGGCGCGACTTCGGACGCGGCGTCGTCGTCACCACGGTGGCGTCGATGGATGTTTGCGCCGGCATCGGCATCGGCGTCGACGGCCCATCGTCGGGCTCGGCCTGCGTGTTCGGCGGCTCAACGAGCAGCAGGCGTTCGGTGGGCCGGCTCGACGCCGTGCGCTCAACGCGGGGCGGCGGCAACGACACCGCCGTCGGCTCGTCGAGCGCCACCTCGCGCTCGGGCTGGCTTCGACGCGCAAACGACGGCGTCAACGTCGTGGGTGCCGACGACGACAGCAGCAGCGCCTCGCGCGACGGCGTGATCAGCGCCATGTCGGTGGCGTGGCTTGGGGCCAGCTCAGGACAATGGGCGGCAAACCACGTCTGCATCGAGAGCTCGTCGGCGGGGCGTCGGTTGTCGGCGAGCCAGCCGTCGATGGCCTCGGCAAACGCGCCAGCGGTGGCGTAGCGGGCAACAGGCGTGCGAGCGAGTGCCTTCAGGGCGATGGCGTCGAGTTCAGCGTTCACGGTGGCATTCAACGTCGACGGCGGCGCCACGTTCTCGGCGGTGATCCGCTGCATCACCAGCAGGTCGCTCTTGTCGCGAAACAAGCGACGACGCGTGAGCAGCTCGTACAACACGATGCCAAGGGCGAACACATCGGTGCGGCGATCGACGACGTCACCGAGGCACTGCTCGGGCGACATGTATGAGACCTTGCCCTTCACCACGCCGGTGCGCGTCTTCGTCTGTTGCGTGCTGGCCTTGGCGACGCCGAAGTCGGTGACCTTCACCTCGCCGTTTTTGCCCACGAGGATGTTTTGCGGCGAGATGTCGCGATGCACGAGTTCGAAGGGGCGCCCCGTCGCCGGGTCGACGACGTCGTGGGCGTAGTGCAAGCCATCAGCCGCGCGGGCCACGATCCACGCACACAGCTCCAGCGGCAGCGGTCGGCGCGCACGCAGCGAGTGCGCAAACAACGCCCCCAGGTGCGGTCCGTCGACGAGTTCCATCGCGATGAAGTACGAGCCGCTCGCCTGCCCGAGGTCGTACACCCGCACAACATGCGGATGCTGCAGCGACGCTGTGAGCTTGGCCTCGTCGAGAAACATCGTGACGAAGTCGGGGCGCACGGCCAGCTCGGGCAACATGCGCTTGATGACGACGACGCGGTCGAGCCCGCCGGTGGCATGCCGGGCGAGAAAGAGTTCAGCCATCCCGCCAGTGGCGATGCGCCGAATCAACTCGTAGTCGCCAAACCGCTCGCCCATGCACCCTCAGGCGGCGGACTCTAGCAGTGGTCGTCGGCGCCGTCCCAAAAGCGGCGCCATTGCCACCGTGGGCGGGGAAACTTCCCCCGCCCACGGCCGCAGCCTGCTAGGACAACGCCTGCGCCGCAGACGCGGCGTTTCGGAGCCACGCCATGCGTTTCGTTGCCGCTGTCGTCGTCGCCTGCCTCGCAGGCCTTGCCCCCGCCGCCCACGCCACCGTCGTGGCACTGACTTCGCTCGAGGAGATGACCCACCGCTCCGACGTCGTCATGCAGGCCGTGGTCGTCGACCAGAAGGTTGTCGAAGAGCGCCCAGGCAAGATCGTCACGCTCACCACGATGAAGGTCGTCGACGGCATCAGCGGCGTGAAGGCCAACGACCTCGTCACGGTCTACCAGATCGGCGGACTGCTGGGCGATCGTCAGTCGTGGATTGCCGGTGC
>JBIKRQ010000616.1:0-2891 GCA_044349155.1 Myxococcota bacterium | reverse complement strand
ACTTCATCGCGTACTTCAACAGAATCCTCGCCCAGCCCGTCAAGTGGACGTTCACAGGCAAGGCACGGGCGGGATGAGTGGATCGCCAATTCAGTCTCGTCGCACTAGTAGTCGAGGATCTCGACCGCGGCTGAGGTTTGACGATTCTCGTACCAGTCGCGCAGCACCTGGGCATGATCCTCGTCGCCAGGACGCATCATGCCCAGGTCGCGCAAGAGCCCAGCGGTCTCGTCGACGATGAGCTCGGGATCGAGGGCATCGAAGGCTGCGACGAGATCCTGGCAAACAGCGACTGTATCGGCCCAGCATGCGGGGTCGTCTTGGCAGCCGACGGCAACGGACATCACTCCGCGAAGAGGGGTGTTCTCGTAAACGATGACGTCGGGGTCGGCGGTGATGTCGACCGAATACGGCAACCAGACCAATCGGCCGTCGTCGCGCTCGACGACCATGTTGTTGTTGTTGTTGTGGATGGGGTCGTCGCCTGCCCACAGCAGCCAGTTGATGCACTGGAACTGATGAAACGAATCCCAATCGATGATGTCTGACAGCGATTCCTTGAATCCCGCACCCCGGGGCGCTGCAAGCACCCGGGTCTGGAATTCATTGAAGCGGGTGTTGTCGCAGCTGCCTTGCTGGCACGTGGTCTCATCGAGAAAGGTGGAGGCAGGGTCGCCGGCGAACTCCCACATGTTGCGGCAGTCGCCGCCGAGCAGCTCGAGATTGTCTTCGCAGAAGCGGGGTTTGTAGACCTCCATCAAGACCATCGGCACCCAGGTGTCTTCTCCCCACACGGCGTTGCCAACGAAGGCGTAGCTCGATCGCAACGCCGGATAGCCAAGCGCCCGGTAGATCGTGTGGGCGATGTGTTCGCGAAAAATCGTGCCGATCTGGCCGTTGTTGAAGCGGAAATGCTCATAGCCGCCGATCTGGAGATCGCCCTGGAATTCGTCGGCGTCGATCCGAAAGTTCGGAATCGTCGTCGGGCCGAAGGGGCGATAGGTGCTCTGACCGACGAGACCGACTTCGACCTTGCCGTAGTCGACGACCTCGCCGCTTGCGACCTCCTCGATCACGAAGTGAGCGATCGACGGGACATCGTCCACGTTGCCGCCATCGCCCGGCGAATAAATGTCGTCACCGGCGAAGGCATCGTTCGCATTGAGCCGCATGACCTCGTTGCCGTCGATCTCGAACCAGACGCGATGACCGGCATCGGCGAAGAGGTCAAAGTCGAGGTCGGCGGCGTCCATCGTCGTGGTCAGCGGTCCCCAGCTGACGGGCGTGTGCCCTTCGCCCTCGCCTTCGCCTTCGCCTTCGCCTTCGCCTTCGCCTCCGCCTTCGCCTTCGGCGAGCACGAACCGTCCGGGGCAGGACGTCAACACGCTCATTCCGACCGACGTCAGCAGCAGCACCCACACCGCGGATCGAGTCATCGAGTTCACCGAACCTTCCTCAGTGGCGCATGCAGACCTGCGGAGGTCTGTTCACCAGCCGTCTGTATTCCACGCGTGAAGGCATCGCGGTTTTCAGGGGCTCAGATCTGCGGCGTCGCTCGAGACGCAGCGAGATCGCCGTCGTGCTGGCGCCATCGCGCTGCGGGAGATCATGGCTGAAGGCGGTGCGCCGCGTCGGCGCGGGCGGGTTGGATCCAACCCTCAAGCCCCCGCGAAGGGCGCCGAGAGAAGAAGCTTCTGTCGGGGCGTCGATGTCTCTGCTCGTTTCACCCAGCAGTGCTCCTGCCCGGCCCGACCTGCAGAGCTGGTCGCCGCGCAACGTGCTTAAGGCGACCCTCGCGTTTCTGCTCGCCATCGACGACGCTGCGACCTTGTGCGCGCTGCACCGCGATGTCGTGCTCGACGGCGGCGTGACCCTGTTGAGCCCCGTGCTCCCGCCGGTGGGCGCCCCCATCGAGTTCGTCGTCGCCCGCGAGGTGACCGTGCCGATGTTCGTGCGGGTCGCGTGGTCGCCGGCGGCGCGCGCGGCGTTCGGGCGATGGGTCGACACGGGCGTCGGCCCGGCGGCCCCGCCTGCGCCCACGGTCGGGCGCGTCGTCGTTGCTGACGCTGGGCGTCGCGCCCCCGCCACGGTCCGGCTCGTCGACGACGACGACACCATCATCGACCTGCCGACGCCGACGCCGACGACCTCGACGCCGCCTTCGCTGCGGGCTCGATCGCCATCGACTCGGCCGAGGGCGACGCCGAGTAGCCTTCACCGTCGAACCGTCGGGGTGGTGCGGGGGCCGCGGCGCCATCAAACAGGACCGCGGTTGACCGCGCCCAGGCCGGCAGGCACCTGCCGAGATAGGATCTGGGACCATGGGCCTTGAAATCTCGATCCTCGACAACGAGCCGCGGATCCCGTTGGTGAACAACGACTGCTGGCACGCCGATCTCTTCCCGCGGCAGCTGATCGTGTGGGCGACGAGGACGTCGGTGCCCTTCGCCTCCCGTGAGCACATCGACGCGCTCTATCTGCCCGTACACCAGTCGTTCGATGCGCTCGCGCGAGACGAGTACGCGCTGCTGCTCGACGCGCGGCTCGCCCCGGCCCGCAACGACCCGCAGTACGAGTCCGCGTTCGCCGACCACCGCACGCGCATGGCCGCCGGCTTCCGTCGCACCGCCGTGATGATGAGGACCCAGGTCGGCGCGCTGCAGGCGCGGCGACTCGTCGCCGCCGACCAGCTCGAGATGCTGGTCTTCACGGAGCTCGCCCCCGCCCTCGCCTGGCTGCAAGGCAGCACACCGCCCGTCGCCGGGCGCTAGCAGGTTGCTGAAAAAGTCGGCAGTCGGTTCTCGACGAGAAATGAGGTGTTCGTCGTCGAGAGCTGCGCCAAATATCGGGTGTTCCGGATCTACCTGTCATGCGTGGTGAAGATTCGAAGC
>JBIKRQ010000214.1:0-10854 GCA_044349155.1 Myxococcota bacterium | reverse complement strand
GTCGAACCGATGAGCGACGCCATCTTGTCGATGCTGGCTTCGCGCGACGACATGTGCACCGGACCACGGCTGTTCGACACGCCCATCGCGTTGTTCTTGTTGCGAAACGCGCTCGAGGTCCACGAGCCGGTCTCGTGCTTCGAGATCGCCGTGAGCAGCAACGGGTCGACGTTGTACTTCTCGCCCGCCTCAACGAACGCCTGCGCCAACGGCTGCGCTTGCCGTGGCAGCAAAGCCTTGAGTGCGTCGACGTCGACGGTGCGTGGCTGACGAAAGCTGTCGTCGAGGGTGGTGGCGCGACCAGCATTCGCCGACGGCGTGGTGGTCACCTCAGCGGGCGCGCGCGTTTGCGGTGCTTGCAAGCCGCGCTTCGGACTCGCCGTCGACACCGCCACCACGAGCACAGCACCCGCTGTGGTCAGCGATCCGTTGGCGCGATCGGCCGTGAGCGAGTTGCGGTTGCCGTTTTTGTCGAAGCGGTCGGCCGCGTCGAACAAGCGATCGACCTCAGCAGCCGATGAAATCAGACCATCGCCGTCGACGTCGGCGCGCGCCACGGAGGCCTGGGCCTCGGCACCGCCCACGCCGTTGTCGCGCAGGGTCTGCTGCAGGTCGGCGACGGAGACCTCGCTGTTGCGAAGGGCACGCTGCACATCAGAGCGGGTGATGGTCGTCATGCCTGCGATTGTAGTGGCTGCGATCGACGACGTCGCCTGAAGCCAACCAGAGACACCTGCAGCACTGGCGACGCAACGCTACGGTGGCCTCCATGATTGACCTCTACACGTTTGGCACTCCCAATGGCCGCAAAGTCTCGATCGCCCTCGAGGAGCTCGCGCTGCCCTACACCGCTCACGCCGTCGACATCTTGAAGGGGGAGCAGTTCTCGCCGGCGTTTTTGGCCGTGAACCCCAACAACAAGATCCCCGCCCTCGTCGACCGACGCGGTGCTGAGCCCGTCACGGTGTTTGAGTCGGGTGCGATCCTCGTGCACCTCGCCGAGAGCACGCCCGGCGGCGATCGCCTGTTGCCGTCGACGTCGTCGCCTGCAGCCCGCGCCGAAGTGATGGGCTGGCTGATGTGGCAGATGGCGGGTCTTGGGCCGATGATGGGCCGCGCTGGTCGCTTCACGCGCGAAAAGACCGACGAGCGCCGCTGGGTGCTCGACGAATTCCTCGACGAGGTGGAACGCTTGTGGGGCGTGCTCGACGGCCAACTCGCAAAGACCGGCGCATTCATCGCTGGCAGCGAGTTCACCATCGCCGACATCGCCAGCTACACGTGGATGGCCGGCGGGTGGGGCACGGTGTGGTCGCCGTACGGTGCGTTGTCGACGTACCGGCCGTCGCTGTCGCGCTTCACGCACATCCCGCGCTGGCTCGAAGCGGTGGCGGCGCGCCCGGCCGTTGCACGCGGCATGGCGGTGCCCGCGCCGAAGCAGGCGTAGTCGTCGACGTCAGCGCTGGGGAACGCGGAAGGCGCCATCGCTCAACGTGAGGGTGGTGGCGCCGTCGGGGCTGACGAGGTCGGCCTCGAAGCGACCGAGCAGCACACCGTCTTCGAGACCGAGGATCGACAGGGCACCGAGATGTGTGGCGTCGGTGCGGACGTTCTCACCGACAAAGTCGGCTTGATTGTCGGTTTCTTCCACGCGATCGCTGAGGCGCTGGCAGATGGGGAAGGTGCCCGCAGCAATCAGGTCATCAACGGCAAGGCCCGCCTCGTCGAAGTTGCCGAGGAACGAGAGCGTGCCCAGCAGGATGTCGGCCCCGGGCGACCACGTGCCGGCTTCGCTAAAGGTGCCGCCGTCGGAACGCGTGGCCACACCACGGCCATCGGGAACCTCGTCGGTGGTGGGCGCTACCGTCGACAAGCCACACACCTCGGTCGCTGGCTCGCCGCACGCAGCAAGCACAAAGGGAGCAGCGACGACGAGAGCAAGGTGGATACGCATGCCTCGATGCAACGACAGCGCAGCCGGCTCGTCAATCGGCTGACGCAGCGTCACCTGGCTCAACCACCTCGCGCGGCCACAGCGCCTCGACGACGAGGGCGATGGCCACGCCCACGCCAATGCCGAACGCGTCGAACAAGAGGTCGGCAGCGTCGGGGGTGCCAAAGCCTGCGGCGTCGACGAGTTCTTTGCCCACGCCCACCGCTGCGGCCATGCCGACCGACGCGGCAACGCGCACGGGCAGTGGTTGGTCGCACACGGCGGCGGTGACCCACACGACGTCGACGATCGCCGCCGAGGCCGATGCGTGCAGCAGCTTGTCGGTCTGTTGGGCGCGCGCGCACGGCGTGAACAACGAACACAGCACCAGCAGCTGCGTCCACGTCGCCGGACAACGCGCCGGACGCGGACAAGGGCGAGCCGGACGGACGCTGCCCGCCGACGCGTTCTGCTGCGACGATGACGCGACCAAAAGCTGGCACGCGCGATGCTCATGGTGATGTCGATGGGATGGTCCCATCGCGGCGACGGCGAGTCCGAGGAGTTCCCCCCTCTCCTTCTCGGGCTTCCGTCGCCGTTCCTTTTCCGTCGTCACCTTCTGCCTGATCACGCGCCGCGAGCAGCGGTCTCTTTCACGAACGCGCGCAGTGCTTCGTCGGTGACCGCCTTGTCGGCAGCACGCGAGACGGCGAGCTGAACGAGCTTGTCGCACAACTGCGGCAGCGGCACGCCCGACAACCCCCACAACCGCGGGTACATCGATACGCTGGTGAACCCCGGCAACGTATTGATTTCGTTCAAGAAAAACGTGTTGTCGGGCAGCAAGAAGAAGTCGACGCGCGCAAGGCCCGCACCGCCGATGGCGCCCATCGCGGCGATCGCAGCCTTCTGCAGTTTCGCGAGCGTGTCGGCGTCGACCGGGGCGGGGGCGAGCAGCTTGGCGTCGTCCTTCAGGTACTTGTCGGCGTAGTCGTAGAAGTCGGCACCGGGGACAATCTCGCCGGGCACCGAGGCCTGCATCGTCGAGGCACTGCTGCCCAACACGGCGAGTTCGACTTCGCGCGCGACCACGCCGCGCTCAATCAGAGCCGTGGTGTCGAAGCGCAGGGCAAACGCCACAGCGTCGTGCAACGCCTCGCGCGTCTTCACCTTCACGCAGCCCACCGACGAGCCGCCGATGGCGGGCTTCACAAACAACGGCAGCGCTTCGTCGTCGACAAACGCCTGCACCGAGGTGAGGCCCGAGGCCGCAAACGTGGCGCGATCGATGGCTGCCCATGGCACCACCGGCACGCCCACCGACGAGAACGCGCGCTTGGCGAGCAGCTTGTCCATGGCCACCGCACTGCTGCCGACGTTGCAGCCGACGTAGGGCAGGTCGAGCATTTCGAGCAGGCCCTGCAACGTGCCGTCTTCACCGTAGGTGCCGTGCACGATGGGGAACACCACGTCGAGGTCGGCGTTGGTCAGGTGCGCAAACGACGGCCCGGGGCGGCCCGCAAACGGCGGCAGCGGCTTTTGCGTGTCGAGGACTGTGGCCGACGTGGCGTGGTCGTAAAACGCGCCGCCCTCGTCGACATAGAGGCAAACGACGGCGTGGCCGGCGGCCGTCAGCCCTTCCCGCACGGTGCGTGCCGAGCGCAGCGAAACCAAGTGTTCAACGCTGCGACCACCAAAGACCAGCCCGACCTTCATGCCTGCTCCTCATCGACGTCATCGGCGTCGCTGCCCACCAACCGGTGTTGTGTGAAGCCCATTCCGCCGTGTTCGTTGACGACGCGTCAAGTACCAACGCTTCTGCCCCATGTGTCTGTGGCGCTGTGCGCGGCGTGACACAGCGCCAAAACAAGCAGACAAACGGGCTTGTGGACGACGGTGACGACGCGTCAGAGTGCGTCGGTGCGTGTGTTTGCTCTGCTGCTGTTGATGGGGATGTGGGGGCCTGGCCTCAGCCCGCAGCAATGGCCGCAACGTCCGGTGGCCTTGCCCACGTCGAACGCGCGCGTTGCCGACGACGGCAGCGTTCGCCTGGCGCAGTTGTCGTCGAGCGTTGCCGGCTTGTTCGTCAAGCTCGTCAACGAGCAACTCAAGGGGCGCATCGACCCGCGCAGCATCACCTACGTGGCACCGGCAGGCCTCGTCCTCGAGGACGTGGTGCTCACCGCCCCCGGCGGCAAGCCCGTGGCGCGCATCGGCTATGCCCGCGTCGAGCTGAGCTTGTCGGCGTTGTTCTCGGGCGAAATCGCCATCTCGAAGCTCGAGGTCGACAAGCCGCAGCTGCTGCTCGAGATGATCGACGGCGAGCTCAACCTCGTCACCGCCCTCACACCGCGCAAGCCGAAGAAGGACAACGAGCCCGGCAGCGGCACGTTCCGCATCGACGACATTCGCCTCACCAATGGCGGTTTCCGCTTCACCGACGACGAGAACGTCACCCTCGTGTTCGACGCCATCGGTGCGCGCGGCAGTCTCGATGTCGACATGGGCAGCAGCACCGTCGTCGTCGATATCAGCGGTGTCGACATCGGCAGCGGCAATGTGCGCCTGCAGTCACTTGATGTACCGATGCGCCAACTGCACGCCGAGCGCGTTCGCTTCATCACCGACCGCGTCGAGGTCACGAACCTCAAAGCGTCCGTCCTCGGTGGTGTGGATGGCAACCGGCCCGCTGCGCGCCTCGACGTCACCGGCCGCGTCGGCATCAAAAACGGCGGCAACCTGCAGCTCAAGGGCACCCTCGACGCCGCCGCCGGCGCGTGGCCCGACCGCCTCGCCCCCCTCGACTTCGTCACCCCAAGTGCCCGTGGCAGCGTGGCGGTGACCGGACCGTTTGCGACACCCACGATCGACGTCGACGCCACCCTTGGTGGGGCTGCCCTGTACGGCTACGCGGTCGATGGCGGCAAGCTGGTCACGCGCATCACCACGACGTCGCTGTCGCTCAACGACGGCACCATTCTTCGCCTCGGCCGCGGTACGGCCAAGCTCACCGGCGACGTGCTGTTTCCAAAGAACGAAGCGCCCACCAGGCTCGACCTGCGCGCGCGCCTCAGCGAGGTGTTGTTGGCCTCGGCCCTCGCCCCCGCCGAGCTCGACACCACGCTGCGGGGCACGGTCGGCGGTAGCCTGCGCATCGCGGGCACTGCAGGCAGCCCCACCGCCCTCGTCGTCACCGGCGATGTCTACGCCCGAAACGCGCAGCTGTACGACGTGCACCTGCCCGCCGAGCTCGACAGCGACGTGCGCATCAGCATCACCCCCGACGTCGTTGGCATTCAACGGCTCGTGCTGCGTGATGCGGCCGGGGCGCGCATCGGCGTGAGCGGTGAGGTCGATCTGAAAAACGATCGCCTGGCACTCGACCTCGACGTCGCCGTCAACAAGCTCTCGCCAATCTTGCCCACCATGCTGCCCGAAAAGCTGGTCATCGGCGCCACCGAGGCCAAAGGCAGTGTGAGCGGCCCGTTCAAAAACGTCGTCGTCGACGTGGCGGCCAAAGTGGCCAGCGGCGATGCGTGGGGCACGCCGTTTTCGAACGTGGAAGCGCGGACAAAGGTCACGGGCAAAGAGGTGCGCGTCGAGGGTGGCCGCGGCGTGCTCGCCGGTGGCGCGTTGTCGCAAACAGCACCACTCGTGCTCACGCTGGGCAAGACCACGACGTTTTCGTCGGGCACGTTTCGTGTGCGTGGTGCGCATCCCGAGACGATCGCGCCCATCGGCAAGCCCCTGCCCGTCACCGGTGCGCTCGACGTCGAGGCCACCCTGCGCGGCACGACGAAGCAACCGCGGGTGTTGGTGCGTGCGGCCGCCGGCAACGTGGTGGCCGCAAAGGAATCGTTGGGCGACATGACGGCCGCCTTTGTCGTCACCAAAGACCGCCTCGATGTGTCGTCGTTGACCACGCGTTCGGCACTGCTCTCGGCGAGCACGTCGTCGTTCTCGCTCACGTTCGACACCATGGGCATCAACGGCGTTGTCGATGTTGCCGCCCTCGATCTGGCCGCCCTCGCGGCGGGTGCATCGGCGAAGCTGAAGGGCACGGCGCGTGGCAGCGTCCTCGTCAGCGGCACCATCGACGTGCCCGTGGTGCGCGCCGACCTCACCGTCAAGAACCTCACGGGCGGCGGCCTCGACTTCGGCAGCGGCCCCCTCACGCTCACCGTGCAAGCCGACAGCGCCGGGCCGAAGGATGCCTTGCTCGTCGGGGTCGGCACCACGCTCACGTCGGCGGCGGGCCACTGGGAAGTGCAGGCGGCCTATGCGCTGGACCGTCAGGTGGTGAACGCGAAAGCGAGCATCAACAACGTCGATCTCGCGCGGTTGTCGCCGATGCTGGGCACAGCCGTGGTGCCATTGTTGGGCACGGCCCAGGGCACCGTCACCGTTAGCGGCACGCTCAAGGCCCCAACAGCACACCTCACCCTCGACGTGCCCAACCTCGTGGCGCACATTCCCCAGGGCGACACCTGGCACGACCGCGTGCTGGGCGCTGCGAGCCTTGATGCCCGCCTCGATGAAGGAGCACTCACCGGCCGCGTCTGCGCCTTTCCCGAAGACCCCACCGTCGACGATCCCGATGCCATCGACCGCCCCTGCGAAGCCCCCCAGCGCGTGTGGGCCACGGTCAGCGGCACCGTCGCGCCCCTTGACGGTGCGGCCCAGATTCAGGTCGACGCCGTCGTCAGCGAAGCCAACATCGAGCAGCTCGTGCCTGCCCTCGCGCGCATCGACGTCGGTGTTGGTGGTCGCGTGCGCGTGGCCGCCAGCGTCGATTTGCCCAAAGACGGCGACGTGAGCTACGGCGTCTCGGCCCAGGTGCAGGCCCTCACCATCCGTGCACCAGGCGCTCCTTCAGTACGGCTCGTCTCTCCTGTCGACGTCGACTACGTCGATGCGCGCGCGGTGATTGGTGCTGAGCCCGCACGCTTTGTCACCGCCCGCGACGGTTTCGATCTCGTCATCGCCGCAGGTTCGTCGGTGGGTGCTGACGACATCGACATCGCTGTCGACGGGCAACTTGCGCTCTCGGCCCTCAAGCTCATCAGCGACGATGTCGCCAACGCCTCGGGCACCGCCGACACGCACCTCAAGGTCAACGGCCGCTTCGACGACGGCATTCGCATCAGCGGCACCATCGAGCCCCAAAGTGGCGCGCGCATCACGCCCCGCGCCTTGGGCCAACCTGTCACCTTCGACGACGCGCGCATCACGCTGGGGCCAGCCCCCGCCGACGCCACCATGTTGCTCGTGACCTTCGACAGCCCCTGCGCACGCGCCGCCACCGACGTGTGCCCGCTGCGCGCCACCGTCGGCAACAGCGGCAACGGCAAGGTGCAACTGCGCGGCTCGCTGACAGCACGCACCAGCAGAAGTGCCGAGCAGCACTGGGTGGAGCGCTACGATCTCGCCGCCTCGGCGTCGTCGTTGGAGCTGTCGATGTCGGCGGGGCGTGTGGAACTCTCGGCCGACGTCGCGCTGATCGGCGATGCCCCTGCCCCGGTGCTGCGCGGCCGCGTCGACGTGAGCGATGGCCTGTTTCGCAAAGACTTCGCCGTCAGCAACTTCATCTTGAGTGCTGCCCCGGCGCGTCCGTCGACGCCGTTGTCGCAATCGCTGGCACCGCTTGGGCTTTCTGGCCTCGTGTTCGACGTGAACGCGTCAATGCAAAACGTGCGCACCAAGGCCCGCATCAACGCCTTCTCCGTCGACGCCAGCCTGCGTGGTGATTTGCGCATCTCGCGCACGCTCACGTTTCCTGCGCTCGATGGTGCCATCGAAGTCGAAAGCGGCACCGTCGACTTTCCGCGTGCGCGCTTTGAGATTGTCGAGCTGCAGCTGCAGTTCCCGACGTCGGCCGATGGCTCGATCAAACCCACGCTGCACCTGTCGGCGAACACCGAGCTGCCACCGGGCACGGCGGGCAACAGCGTCGAGGTTCCTGTCGACTTGAGTATCGACGGTGGTTTCGATGCAATGCAGCTCGACCTCACGGCCACCGACTCCAACCGCCTGTGGACCCGTGCTGAACTGTTCGCCTACATCCTGTTTGGCGTCGTGCCCTCGACCGATGGCGGTGCTGACCTGGTGAGCACCAGCGTTGATGTGGCGTCGCGCGCGGCGTTGCGTGAACTCGCGGCCCCCGTGAACCGCGAGGTGGAAGACCTCGTCGAACGCGGGCTGGGGCTCAACGTCAACATCGATGTGGTCAGCGGCTTTCAGGTGCAGTTGGGCCAGCGGCTCGTGCTCGAAGGACCGGGCCTGTTGCTGCAGGCGGCCACCACGGACTCCACCGCGAGCACGAGTGCCAGCACCACCACGACGTCGACCGACGCTGTCCGCGTGCGGTTGTTGTTGTGGGATCACCTGCCCGTTGGGCGCGCGTTGTCGGCAGAAGGACGCTTCGGCGTTGCTTCCGACCTGCGCTTGTCGTGGCGAATCTTCGAGGAGTGACGGTGTACGCATCACCACTCCTGTTGCTGTTGTGGCTCGTTGGCCAAACGGGTGCGGTGCCGTTGCCGCCGGCCCCAATCGTCGACGACGACAGCGCGATTGTTGCTGTACCTCCGCCATCGCCTGTTGCCGACGAGGTTCGCGGCGACCTGCCGATCGTTGCATCGCTGCGCCTCAGCCTGGCGAAGCCCGAGCCCGGCGAAATCGAACGCCTCGAGGGCTACTTGAAAGGCGTTGTCGGCAAGCCCGCGGGCCCCACGTTGGTGGCCGAAGTGAGCCGTCGCCTCGACGTGCTGGGCCGCTACGCCACCCCACTGTGCCGGACTGAACCCATCGAGCACGGCAAGGTTTCGCTGCGTTGCACGGTGAAGCGCGCACGTGTGCTGCGGCGCGTGCACTTCGATACCGACGACGCCACGCCACTGGGCGATGGTGTGTCCAACGGTCTGCCGTGGGCAATCCTGCAAAACGAACTCGAGAAGCGCATTGTGCTTCGCCCGGGCGAGCCCATCGACGACGACGACGCGCTCGGTCGTGGCCGCATCGCTCGTCAACGTGCGCGCATCGAAGATTTTCTCGAGCGCGAGGGCTACCACAACGCCCAGGTCATCATCGACATCAGCAAGGCCGACGCGCGCGGCGAAGTCGACGTCGATGTCCGCGTGCGCGGCGGATCCTGGGTCCGCGTGCGCCGCGTCGACGTGGGCAGCTTCGGACCGTTTTCGCAGCGTCGCCTCGCCGAAGCGTTTGGTGCGATGTGCTTCAACGGCGAAGGCCTCATCGACGGTGTGTTCGTCGGCAACATCACCAGTTGCTTCAACCGTCGTCGTTTGCAGGCGACGCAAGATGCGTTTGCCAAGGAGTTGCGCGCGCTTGGCTATCCCGAAGGTCGCTTGCGCGTCACACCCACCTTCGTCGACGGACGCGCCGCCAACGACGATCCCGATTGCGCCATCTCGGGCGAGACCATGCGCGCCCTCACCAAAGCGCGGCTGCCGATTCCGCCCCGCTGTGTGGATTTGAAAGTCGACGTCATTGCCGGCCGCCACGTCGTCAGCCGCTTCCACATCGAGGGGGCCGACGAGATCGTCGTCGACCCGCCGGTGGTGGGCACCACGTTGCGCTGGGCGCGGGAAACCTTCGCCGAACCCACGTCACGCTTGTGGCAACTGACGTTCGATACCCCCGTCGAGGACGCCACCGACAGCAACCTCGCCGAGAGCGAACTGCAAAAGCGGCTCACGTTTGCCGATGCCGCGTCGGTTGATGAAACCGAAGCGCGCCTCTCAGAAGAACGCGTCGTCGAGTACTTGAACGAACGCGGCTACCCCGCACCGCAGGCCGAGCTGGTGTACCGCGAGTACGACGACGGCAACGTCGCGGTCGACTTCTACCTCACGCCCGGTGTGCCCACGCCGCTGCGCTCGGTACGTTTCATCGGCAACGCCAGCATCACCGAGAAGCAGTTGCTGAAAGACGTCGACCTGGCCGCCACGCCGCGCAGCCTCACGCACACTGGCTTCGTCACACCGCGCGATCTCGACGACGATGCGGTCCGTCTGCGCCGCTACTACGGCGAGCACGGCTGGCCCGAAGCGAGCGTCGACGTGCACGCTGCACGCAACACGCGCGGCAACGTCGAAGTCGTGTTTGTGATCAACGAAGGCGAACGATTTGTCGTCGACGAAGTGGTGCTCGAAGGCGGCGACCCCGAGTTGACCTCGAAGGTGTTGTCGGTGCTCGCGCACTGCGGCGCGTCGACGAGAAAAGGCGACCCGCCCAGGACGGGCAAAGACTGCCACGACGTGCCGCTGTTGCCCGACGAGTTTGATCCCGACGCCCGCCGTGTCGAGGCGGTGTACGCCGAAAGCGGCTTCCCCGACGCCGAGGCCTCGGTGCAGTTGGGCTTTGGTCCAAACGGGCCCACCGTTCTCGTGGCGGTGTTTCCGCTCGGCGCTATCGGCGAGGCGCGCACGTCACCGAAGGTGGGCAACGTCAAACCGCTGTACCTCGGCGAGGTCTTTGTCGAGGGCAACCTGCGCACCACCCGCGACGTGCTCATGCGCGAAATGGGCCTGCGCGACGAAGACCACGGCAAGCGCTTGAACCCCGCGCAGATTGCACGCGGTGTGGCGCGGCTCCGGCGCACAGGCTTGTACTCGCGCGTTGATGTGCAGTTGCTGGGTGTGGGCAACGGCGAAGACACCGCCCACGTGCGCATCGCGGTTGAGGAGCGTTCGTCGACGACGGTGGACTTGTCGCTGGGCTTTTCGAGTCAGCAGTTTTTCGCGCTGCGCCTCGAAGGACGCGACCGCAATCTCTTCGGCTCGATGTTCGACGGCAGCACCTCTGTCGACCTCGGCTTGTTCATCGGGCGCTACTCGCAAACAAAGAATCAGATTCGTTGGCCGCGCATGTTCGGCTCGGACTTCACGCTCACCTACACACCG
>JBIKRQ010000213.1:0-10865 GCA_044349155.1 Myxococcota bacterium | reverse complement strand
CCAAAGCGGCCGCACTGCTCGAGGCGCAAAAGCTCGACGCCAAAAAGAAGGCCGACGCCGACGCGGCGGCCAAAGCGGCCGCACTGCTCGAGGCGCAGAAACTCGACGCCAAAAAGAAGGCCGACGCCGACGCGGCGGCCAAAGCTGCGGCACTGCTCGAGGCGCAAAAGCTCGACGCCAAAAAGAAGGCCGACGCCGACGCGGCGGCCAAAGCTGCAGCACTGCTCGAGGCGCAAAAGCTCGACGCCAAAAAGAAGGCCGACGCCGACGCTGCGGCCAAAGCTGCAGCACTCGAGGCGCAAAAACTCGAGACGCAAAGACTTGAGGCGCAAAAACTCGAGGCGCAAAAGCTCGAGGCGCAAAAACTCGACGCCAAAAAGAAGGCCGACGCCGACGCGGCAGCCAAAGCTGCGGCGCTCGAGGCGCAAAAAATCGAGGCGCAAAAACTCGAGACGCAAAAACTCGAAGCCCAAAAGAAGGCCGATGCCGACGCCAAAGCGGCGCTCGCCGCGGCGCAAAAGCTCGAGGCCCAGCAACGCGCCGAAGCCGCGAAGCAAGCCGCTGTCGTCGAGGAACAGCGCCGTACGCTCGAGGCGAAGAAGAAAGCCGACGCCGACGCGGCCGCGAAAGCAGCCACCAGCACGACGCCAGCGAAGCCGACGATCGCGCCGGTGACCGCACTCGCTGTCGACGACAACGTGGTCTGCCTGGTGGCCGCCGATGCGCTCACGGCCCCCGCTGATGCCTTGTCGCGCTGGACCAGTGCTGCACAGGCGCAGTCGGTTGTGGCGGTGCCGACGGCGATGACGTTTGTCGTCGTGCGCAGCGATCCCGCCCGCTCGCTGCAGGAGCCGCCGCCGCTGCTGTGTCGCAGCACGCAACGCGCCATCGCTGTGCGTTCACCACTCCTCGCGCGCGAGAACACCACCGGGGCGTTTGTGTCGTTGCAGACCGCCAACATCATGACGGCGGCGACCCGCATACGTGGCACGGGTGGACGTGAGTTGCGGGTGCTCGTCGACGATCGCGGCGAAGTGATCGACGTGGTCGTGCTCCGCTGACGCACGTGGGTGACTTTGTGGTGTTTGGGGGCGGTCCATCGGTACCCTTGTGAGGTTCGGCGTCTGGTTGCCGATCGAACAAGGGCTTGATGTGAAAAGCGCACTGCTGATCGATGACTCCCGCGGTGCCCGTCGCCACTTGCGCCAGATCCTCGAGCCCTGGGGCTTTGACCTGATCGAAGCCGACAGCGGCACAGCGGCGATCGCCATCGCCCGCACGCTCGCGGTCGACATGATCTTTCTCGACATGGAGATGCCCGGCCTCGACGGTGTTGCCACCCTGCGCACCCTGCGCGCCATGGGCGTCAACGCACCCACCGCCCTCGTCACCGGCAACTCCAACACCCGCAACATTGCCGACGCCGTGAAGGTCGGCGCTGCCGACTTTGTGTACAAGCCCGCCACCAGCGACACCGTGCGCGCGGTGCTGCAAAAGCTGCTCAACTACGATCCCGTCGTCGTCAATCGCGTGCGTGGCCGTGTGTTGTTCGTCGACCGCGAAGTCACCGCCCAGGACCGCGCTCGCCTGGGGGCGTGCGATGTCGTCGCCTGTTCGACGTTTGATGCCACCGTCGAGCAGGCGGGCCGTGGCGGCTTCGATGCGGTGTTGCTTGGGCGCCTTGATTCTTCTGGCGCTGCCGACGAGGACGACGCGGCTGCAGAAGCAGAAGCGCTGGCCCTGGTGCTGGTGCAGCAGTTGCCCGATGTGCAGCTGTTCAAGCTGCTCGCCGACGACGAAGTGAGCGCGCACGGTCCGTGGGTGGCGTCGTTGCCGCGCAGCCTGCCGGCGGACGCTGTCGACGAGCTCGTCTGGCGTCGTGCCCTGGGGATGCTGGGATTCGTGAGCAACAACGCGATCCGCATGGGGCGCTTTTCGGGCGATGCCGTCGATCGCAAGGCCTACGAGGCACTGCAGGTGCGCGCGGTGCTGAAGAACATTGTTGGTCGCGGGCGTGCCGTCGCCGACATCAGCCTGATGCCCGCTGACGACGTCACCTGGCTGGTTCGCTGGATGACGCGCCTGCGCGACCTGTGCGACGAGCACGGCACCGAGCTCGACTTTCATGCCTCGCCGACGGCGGTGCCGAAGTTGCGCTCCGAACCGGGTGCTTCGTCGCTCCCGATCTCACCGGTCACCTGAGCCTCGAAGAGAAACCGGCTTTGCGGTTTCCCCGCCAATTCAAACACGTGGCGCTTCGCCAAGTGTTTGTATTGTCAATACTATTCGGGTGCGGAGCGCCCGAATCACCCTGAGCCGCGCGTGGCTAGCGCTCCTGTGGGCTTGGCTTGCGGCCGTGCAGCTCGTCGTGCTGGGCCTCGGCGTCGAGCTGGTCGCCACGGGCGTCGTCGGTGGGCTCGGGGGGATCGTCGGGGCCAACGGCTCCCTGGTCGCCGTTTGGACCAGCGGTGATCGCCGACGGCGACGTCGCTGGAGCCTTGCGCCACGCGGTTTCGGTGAACGTCAAACACACCGGCGACAACAACGGCTTCTTGCCCGACACGCGCACCACGAGCTCTTTGCTCGACGACGGAAAGGTGGTGCGCACAAACGCGTTGTCTTTGTTGATGGGCTTTTCCTGGCCCTGCTTGCCGTCGCCAAAGGCCGTGAGCACCGCCTCGTCGTCGTCGGCTATGACGCTCCCCTGCACGCCGGCGCGGATGCGTGTGATGAACGGCAGCCACGGCTGACCACGCAACACGATCTCGGTAGCGCCACCGCCGTCGGGCACGTTGACGAGGACACAGTCGCGCGTGCGCCCCGCCTTGAACGCGCGCGTTCCCAAAAACGGTTGGCGCACCTCGCCAGGGCACGTGCGACGAAACGGGAGCTTGTCGTAGCTCTTGAGGTCGATGACGGCGGCATCACCCATGCTCTCGGGATCGCGCGCGCACGGCACCACGGTGCCGTCGGCTTTCACCACGCGCACCTCGGCAAACTCGAGCAGGCCGGCCTGGACGTCGACGTCGCCAGGCAGCTTCGGCGCGCTCTTGAGGTGGGCGAGCTGACCGTCGGCGAAGGCCAACGCTTCAGACGTGAGCCGATCCGCCTTCTCGGGGAAGTCGCCAGCGATGTTGTGCTGCTCAAACGGGTCGGTGTTGAGGTCGTACAGCTCGCGCAAGCCCGAGGCGCGGTTGACGACGAACTTCTGCCGCCCGTCGACAAAGCCCACGTACTTGGGCCCGTTGCTGGCGCCAATGAACACGCGGCGCGGCTCGTACGACGACGACACCAGGCTTTGGCCGTGGTTGCGGGCATCGGGGGCAAGGCCCATCAGATCGACGATCGTGGGCAGCAGATCGACGTGGCTGCCCACGCGCGCGTTCTGCTGGTGCCCCGAAAACACACCCGGCGCGACGACAACAAACGGGATGTGCACGCTGGGTTCGTAGGCGAGGCGACGACCGGCCTGGGCGCGTGGGCGTTCGGCCACCGTCTCGCCGTGATCGGCCATGTACAAAATCGCGGTGTCGTCGAGGCGACCGCGCGCCTTCAGGCCCGCGATCAAACGCCCGTAGGCCTCGTCGAGAAAGTGCACCGCCGAGTAGAAGCGGTCTTTCGCGTCGTCGCCGGGGAAGGCGCGCGCGGCGTCGGGCGGGAACTCGTAGGGGTAGTGGGCGGTGATCGGAATGAGCACCGCGAAGAAGCGTTCGTCGACGGGGATGGTGTCGATCCACGCGAGCATCGTGTCGACGACGGCGCGATCGTCGACGCCCCAGTCGGACTCCCACAGGCCGTTGCCGGCGATGGCGCGGGCGTCTTTTTGCACTTCGTATCCGCGTGCGCCCAGCAACTGCAGTTTATCGTAGAAGCCGAAATCGCCGCCGTGGAACAGTCCGGGATGCACCTGGTTGTTCACCATGACTTCCGGCAATGAACCGCAGTCAATCCGGGGGTTTACCTCCATGATGTTCTTGGCATTTGGCGGCGGGAAGTCGGAGCATGTCATCGAGAAAA
Source organism: Myxococcota bacterium (assembly GCA_044349155.1). Classification (GTDB taxonomy): domain Bacteria; phylum Myxococcota; class UBA727; order UBA727; family VGSZ01; genus VGSZ01. Next base: position 6,848 of record JBIKRQ010000213.1, on the reverse strand, counting down.
TCGCGGCGATGCTCTTGTGATATGTTGTGTAGTAGTTGGTGAAGTCGACCGCGCCATATTCCTTGATCGCGGCCAGCAGGTTCGGCGTGGTGGCCTGCCCTTCAAGGCCCGTGTGTTTGCGGGCGATGCCTTCCGAGAAAAACAGGATGCCGTTTTTGACGGTGTTCTTCTGCCGCACGGGCGTGGCAGCGGCAGGCTGCGGCTCTTGTGCTTTCAGCAGGGCGAGGCGCTCTTCTTTGCTGCGGGGTGTGGCCACCGTGCGTGGCAGATTGACCTCGCTGCGGTCAAACAACGCGCGCACCCACGTGCGCCCGACGAGCAGCACCGGGCTGTCGGCCATGCCGAAGTTGCGGTCGGAGAACACGGCGAGGTCGGCGATGGTGAGCGCTGCGCCGCACACCGTGGCAACAACCAGCACGCGTTGCGTGACGCGCGCCAACCACGTCGTGTTGCGCGTGACTGCCGCGAGCACGACGCCACACACGACGGCCAGGGCGGCAAAGCCAAGGGCAGGCAACACATCGCCCATCGCCATGAGGTTGAAGTCTTTGATCGCCACGCCTTCTTCGCCGCGGATGCGCTGAAACGTGATGCCGATTTGCGACAACCGAAACGACACATCGTTGAGCGTGAGCCAGGCAATCTCGGCGAGCAGCAGCAGCACCGCCGCCACCTTGCCCACGACGACGTGCACGCGCAGCAGCAGCGCCACCAGGCCCGCCAGCACGCCCGCCACCAACAGCTCAGCACCAAGTCCCAGCGGCAACCAGACGAAGCCGTCGAAGGCCCCCGCTTCGAGCCACAAATCACCAGCGCGCCAGAACTTGGCCAGCATGCCGACGACGACGGCGACAACAAAGAGGAGGGCCGGGACGCGGCGCGAGTCTGACATGCCTACCGCATAGCGAGTGTGTCGTTGTTGTGAACCCCGGCGCACCAAGGCATGGCCGAATCCAGAGGTCGTTTCATGTCGCGTCACACTTGTCCGCGTTTGCTTGCTTCATCGGTCGCGCTGTCTGCCATGTTGTCGTCGTCGACGTCAGCACAGGTGGTGGGCAATGTGCCTGGTGAACGCTTTCGTCCTTCGACCACCAGCAACGGCATCCTCGATGTCGAAAGCGGCAAGGTGGTCGACCACCTCGACTACAACGCGGCCCTGTGGGCCGGCTACGCGCTCAACCCCCTCGTCGTGTACCGCGGCAACGACCGCGCCGGCTCCCTCGTCGAGCACCGCATCGGCGCCAACGCCGTGCTCTCGCTCGGCTTGTTCAACTGGCTTGAACTTGCAGCCGACCTGCCCGTGATCGTGTTTCAGGCCGCCAACAACGGCACCCTCGCTGCAGGCACGACCGATGGGTTGTCGGCGACGGGCCTGGGCGACGTGCGGCTTGTGCCCAAGCTGCGCCTGCTGCGCGCCGCGAGCAACCAGCTCGTCGACCTCGCCATCATCCCCGCCTTCACGTTCCCCACCGGTCTGCCCGGCGGCAGCAGCTACACGGGCGAAGATCAGTTCACGTTTCTGCCCGAGCTCGCGATGTCGCGCGGCTTCGACGAAGGCGCGATTGCGGGCCTGAAGCTCGCCGCCAACATGCAGTACCGCCTGCGCCCCGAAGCCCGCACGTTGCTGGGCACCGACTTTGGCAACGAGATCGTCGTGCGCGGCGGTGTTGGCTACCGCTTTCACGAGCAGTTCGAGCTGCCCCTCGAGATCGACGGCAGCGCGGTGCTTGGCACGCAGGCCAGTGCTCCCTTTGCGTCGACGAACACCACGCCTGCTGAAGTGCTCGCGGGCGTGAAGTACGACGTCGTGCGCTTGCCGGCCGCAGCTGGCGCAGGCCACGGCTTCATCGTGCAACTCTTTGGTGGTGTGGGCACGGCGGTGTCGGGTGGTGCTGGTGCTCCCGACTTCCGCGTGTTCGCCGGTATCCGCGGCGAGAAGCCCGCCGACATCGACCACGACGACGACGGCATTGCCGACAAGCGCGACGCCTGCGTGAACGAAGCCGAAGACAAAGACGGCTTCAAAGACGACGACGGCTGCCCCGATCTCGACAACGACAACGACGGTGTCGCCGACGTGATCGATGCCTGCGCCAACGAAGCCGAAGACACCGACAGCTTCAAAGACGAAGACGGCTGCGTTGACGCCGACAACGACGGCGACGGTGTGCTCGACGCCGCCGACTCGTGCCGCGATGTGGCTGGCCCCAACGACAACGCGGGCTGCCCGTGGCCCGACGCCGACAAGGACGGCATCTTCGACAAAGACGACCAGTGCAAAGACGTCGCCGGCATTGCAGCCCTCAACGGCTGCCCCGACAAAGACGGCGATGGCATCACCGACGCGAGCGATGCCTGCGTTGACCTCGCTGGTCCCGCACGCCTGAAGGGCTGCCCCGACACCGACGGCGACGGCTTCACCGACAACGTCGACAAGTGCCCCACCGAGGCCGAGACGGTGAACAACGTCACCGACGACGACGGCTGCCCGGACCAGGGCAAGGTGTTGGTGAGCCTGACGACGGAGAAGATTGTCATTCTCGACAAGGTCTTCTTCGACACGGGCAAGTCCACGATCCAGAGCAAGAGCTTTGGTTTGCTGGATCAGGTGAGCACCATTTTGCGCTCGCACCAGGAGATCGCGAAGGTGCGCATCGAAGGTCACACCGACGACAAGGGCGAAGACGCCGCGAACCTCAAGCTGTCGCAAGAACGCGCCGACGCTGTGCGCGCGTACCTGACGAGCAAGGGCATCGACGCTGCACGCCTCGTCGCTGAAGGTCTGGGCGAGACGCGTCCGGCGACCACGGGCACCACGTCAGCCGCGCGCGAGCAGAACCGCCGCGTCGAGTTCGTGATCGTGCAGTGAGGCCGACCGGACAGCGCTGAGCTGGTCCGTGAACACGCCGTCGATGTCGTTTCGCGCACGGGCGCGGGCGGTATCGACGGCGCTGTTGTTTTCGGAAACAAGCAGCACGTGCGAGACGTTGTCCGCGCGCAGACCAGTGAAGGACCACAGAGAAGGATCGCAGACATGAGCGACGATCGGCCCATTGGCGTGTTTGATTCCGGCGTTGGCGGCCTCACGGTGCTGCGCGCGCTGAAGGCCGCGTTGCCCAACGAGTCGACGGTGTACCTCGGCGACACCGCTCGCGTTCCCTACGGCACGCGCTCGGCACAAACGGTGGTCACCTACGCCGTCAACAACGCCCGCACGCTCGTGAAACACGGCGACATCAAGTGCCTCGTGGTGGCCTGCAACACCGTGTCGGCCGTGGCGATCGAAGCCTTGCGCGACGCCGTAGACATCCCCGTGGTCGGCGTGATCGAGCCCGGTGCCACCGCCGCCCTGCGTGCTGTGTCGTCGACAAACGCCGGCAGCATCGCCGTGTTGGGCACGCCAGGTACGGTGCGTTCGGGGGCCTACGGTCGGGCGTTGATCGCCGCAGGGTTTGCGGGGGCCCACAGCGCGGTGGCGTGTCCGCTGTTTGTGCCCCTCGCCGAAGAAGGCTGGACCAGCGGCGAAGTCCCTGCGCTTGTGGCCGACAAGTACCTGCAGCAACTGCCCGCCGACGTCGCGGTGGTCATCCTTGGCTGCACGCACTACCCGCTGTTGGCCTCGGTGATCTCCGAGCGGTTGGCGCTGCTGCGGCCGGGGGCTGTCGTCGTCAATGGCGCAGCAGCCACCGTCGAGGCCACCATCGCGGTGCTGCACGATCGCCGTCGCCTGAGCGCCACACCCGCCCACCACCGCCTGCTCGTGAGCGATGCCCCAGCGCAGATGGCGTCGTTGGCGCCGGCGTTTTTGGGCGAAGTGGTGGCCGCCGACCAGGTCGAGCTGGTCGACGTGGAGATGGGCAAGCGCTGACGACTGCGTCATGCTGCGCGTCATGAACGCAACGCGTGTGCTGCTGGCTCTTGCTGTTTCTGTTGTGTCGCTTGCCGCCCTCCCTGCGCAGGCCGTGGTGGATTGCGCGCAGTGCCGTGCGGCGTGTCAAACCTCGCGGTACCCCGACGACGAGCGCACCGAGCTGCGCGGCGACGTCAAACACACGAGTGCCGACGCCGAAGCCGCCTTCACCGACGGCATGCGCGCCGACCCGGGCCTTGGTGGCAGCGACGCCCGACGCGCCGTGGCGGCCTACAAGCGCGCGGTCTCGCTCGACGGCACCAACCCCGCCTACCGCAACCACCTGGCCGCAGCGCTGCTGGCGACTGGCAATGCCAGCGAGGCCATCTACAACCTCGAGCGCGCGGTATCGTCGGCACCGGGCACGGCGAAGTACCTGGCGAACCTCGGCTACGCCTACCACCGCGGCGGCAACGAGCAGCGCGCACTGGTGTGGTACACGCGGGCCCTGGCCCTCGACCCCCTCGACGTGCGCGCCCGCCTGTTTTTGGCCTACGCGCTGGAGAACCTGGGGCTGCCCGAGGAGGCGCTCACCGAGTTCCGCCTGATCCTCACCCAGGAACCCCACCACACGGGCGCCCTGGCGGGCCTGAGGCGCTTGAAGCCAGCACCGGTGACGCCCCCCGCAGCACCAGCAGGGACCATGCGCGACACGCCCAACGCACCGTTCACGACCCCGCCGGGCGACCTGCCACCGCTGCCCGCCCCCCTGCGCTGACTACTCGCACGTCGGGTCGACGACGAGATCGACGTCGTCGATGACAATGACGGACTCAAGAGGCAGTGCGCAGGTGCCGCCGCCAGCGCCAACGCCGATGCTCACGTCGGCCACCGTGTCTTGCAGGGTTGCCGGCACGCACGCGCTGAAGCCTTCGAAGTCACCGCCAAGAGCGACAACGGCCTGACCGAACGACTCGTCGACGAGACCTCTGCGCAGCGTCGATACACCAAAGCCCACCTCCGCCCCAGACAACGGGCCTCGCGCACTCATTCGCAAGCGCAGGGGGCCTTGTGTGCGTGGTGGCAGCACGACGGTGGTGTGCAGCGTGAACGTGTCGCACGGAGAGTCGAGTTCGAGGCGCATCGCAGATGACGACGCGCACCCCTCGTCGACGACTCCAAAGCCGCCGCGGCTTTCATGTACAAGGTACCAAGACCCAAGCGTGTCGATCGTTGTGTTGGTGAGGGTCACAATGTCCTGGACCCATTCGCCCTGCCCCACGGACGGCTGTTCTCCGGCGGCCAGATCGAAGCCCGGATCTACGACCGCGAGTCCGTCGCCGCACCGAGGCAAGGCCCCAAATGCGAGATCGTCGAGAACCGCGACGCGGGAAACGGTGTCGTCGGCGCAGAAGTCAAAGGAGCCGTGCATCTCAAAGCGCAGCGTCGCCGTTCGCCCACGCAGGGCGTTGGGCAAGCACACGGTGTAGGCGCCCTGGGCATGCGCTGGTGTCACCGTGACAAAGACACCATCAAGGTACACCGCGAGGCCGAACTCGGCGTCGATGTCGAGCTGGAAGTGCAGGTCTTCGTCGGTGAACGTGACCTCGCGTTCAATGCTCGTGGAGCCGCATGCTTGCCCGGTCAGGTCAAAGCGCGCCGCGCCGTCAACGACGGCCACACCACCGGTGAGTTGCCACGCCGAAGCGTCGTCGAAGGTGCCGCCGTCGACGAGTGACCATCCTGCAAATCCCTCATCGTCCGCCGGGCGTGGTGGCGGATCCAAGCACGCCTCTTCGCCTTCTCCTTCTCCTGTTTCTCCCTCGCCTTCGCTTGCTTCACCTTCGCCTTCGCCTTCGCCTTCACCTTCACCTTCTTTCGTCGGCAACAGTTGATTGTCGCCAACGTCGAGGACGATCTCGCATCCCACGCACAGCAGACCAAAGATGGAGAGCACAACGTGGATGCGAATCATTGAAGACCTCCACCCGTAGAGTCACCGGCAACGCTTGCTTTTCTGCTGAGCAAGCGCTGGATCTCGCCGCGCCGCGCGCGCAAGCGGACGTCGTCGACGAGAACTGCCGCGAGCGCGCGTGCTTCCTCATCGCGCCCGGCCCGCAGCAGTGCTTCGAGATCGGAGAGGTCGACCTCGGGGCGCAACACACTGGTGGGCCACCTCTCACGGTGCAGCTGCAGCGCGGCGTGGGCATCGTCGGCGCGTCCCGCAGCAAGCGCGGCCACCGCTTCGTCGTAGGCGGCGAGTTCCGCAGGAAGCGTTGATGGTGCCGCGATCGACGTCGCTGGTGACGATGCTGGAGCCGCCGGAGATGCCGGCACGGCCGCAGCACTCGTGGGTCGGAGCGCACGACGCGCGCGCACCACAGCGGGCGACGCAGTGGACACAGCGGGGACCTCAGCGGGCAGCGGTGGCGGCTCAACCATGGCCGACGCCTGCTGCTCCATCGATGACGTGGATGGAGACGTCGGCGAAACCAACGATGCTGTTGATGGAGTAGGCCGCGAGAGCGCCACCATGCCGATGGTCGCGCCGATGACCATGCAGGCCGCCACGCCGGCCTTGACGACGACGCTGCCGACCCCTGCGGCGGCGCCAACGCCTGCGCCTGCACCCACAGCGGTGGCCACCACGCGCGCCTTGAGGGCGACAAGGTCGTACGAGCCTTCGAGGCCCGAGCCCTTGAGGTGCTGCCAGTGCTCGTCGTTCAACCGGGGTGGGTCGGTCATGCGAGTTCCTCGGCGAGGATGCGGCGGGCGCGTTGGAGTCGGCTCCACATGGTCTTCTCCTTGATGCCCAGGACTTCGGCGATCTCACGGCCTGTGCGCTCTTCGAGTTCGTACAGCACGAACACGGCGCGCACGTCGTCGTCGAGGCGAAACAACGCTGCGCGCAGGCGTTCACGGTGTTCGTGACGCTCGACCAACACCGACGCGCTCAAGGGCTCGGGGTCGACCCGGCGCGACAACAGGCGCTCCAGCA
>JBIKRQ010000615.1:0-2901 GCA_044349155.1 Myxococcota bacterium | reverse complement strand
CGAGCAGCTTTTGGAGCCCAGCGTGCTGCGCCTCGTCGTCGTCCCAGTCGAGATCAAGCGCCGCCTTCAGGCTGTCGGCGGTCAACGCGCTCAAACCTGCTTCGCTGATGATTGTCGCTTCGTCGACGTCGACGGCAGCACTCACGGTCGCCACAACCTTCGACATGGCGCGACCAATGAGATTCCACGTGTCCTCGATACGACCTGCACCCTCGAGGGGCGAAGAGTCGATCGCGACCCGCAACTGCTGCCAACCGAAGCCTCCCGTCTTCTTGGCGAGTTCAACGGTTCGCGCGACGAGACGCTTGTCGAGGTTGTTCGCGATCATGCGCATGCGGAAGCGCACGAGGCTGCCCTGACCAAACGGGGCTCGCTCGCGGCCGAGACATGACAGCACCAGCTGCCAACGGCGGTCGTTCTCGGCGAGATCGACGGCGTCGGCGTCACTCACACCCTCGTACCGTTGCAGCAACATGACCATCGCCAACAACGCTGGTGGGCAGGGGTCCTGCCCCCGCGGCGCATATGTAGCGATGAGCTCGTCCTCAAAGCCGTCGCCGAGCAGCTCGTCGCGCACGGACCAAAGGAACTTGAAGAACTTGCTGGAAGGCCGCAGCCGCATCGCAGCTGTCGCCTCTTCGCTCGACTGGGTTCGGAGCCACTGCATTGCCGCGGTAGATCATTCAACGGCGGTGTCGTCGATCCACTTGGCGTAAGCGGATCGGCTCTCTAGTCGAACACGCCTTCGTCGGGCGCGGCGGCATCGCGCACGTCGGGGTTGGCCCCACGCAGCAAGCCCTTGAGCCGTTGGGGCAGCACGGGCTTTTGCACCTTGTCGTCGAGCGCGCCGTCGTCGGCTGGTGCCTCTTGCACCTCGGGCGTTGGTGGTGCTGCCTTCAGGGCAACGACGAGCTTGTCGAGGTCGACGATCAAGCGATCGCCGTCCTGAAACACGATCGACGCCTTGGGGGGCTTGTTCAGCAACCGTGGGCGCTTGCCGCCAGCGCGGAAGCGCTCCGTCACGCGCTGGGTGGCGGGGTTGTACAAACGTTTTGTCATCGTCTGTGTCTCGCCAGAACGATACACCATAAAGTGCACGTTCTCCTTCTGGATGAAGGTTTCGATTTCTTCGACGCGGGTGGCGTACAGCACGCCAAACATCTCGACCAGACGGCGTTCGGCCTCTTCGTAATAGCCCTTGCGCAGCGGGTGACTCAGGCTTCTGGCGGCGTATGGCGCGTGCTGCCCGAGGGCAATCATGTACTCGCACCACTGCAGATCGCAGGCGATTTCCTGGTCGAGTGGCAGTTTGCGGATTGCTTCAATGTATTTGCCATCGCGGTCGTGCTGGCTGTAGCCCGAGCCGGTGGCCTCGCCGCCGTGACCGCGGAAGACAAACACGGGGACCAGCGTGACGAGGACCGTGATGACCACCGCCACCACGCGGCGCCCGGGGAACAGCACCCGCGAGGCGTACCAGACCAGGATGGGCAGGAACGTGATCACAATATACGGGATCACAAAACCGATCTGACGCGACGGCAAAAACAACCTGAAGGCCAGGGTCTTCACGACAAACCACGCAGCAACAGTCGCCATGAACAGCGCAATCGTATGCCAATCAAATGGCGGAAGCGCTGGCAGTTCGTTGGGCGGCGAGGTCGCAGGCGCCTCGGCGGTCGTTGAAGCGCCGTCCTGCTCGCCTGGCGAGGTCTCTGGCGGAGTGACGGCGGCGGAGGCGGCCCTTCGCAGGCGACGACGCTGGAGGGCCCGGCGACCAAACCCGACCGCCATCATCAACAGCGAGAGCGCGATCGGACCCGCGAAGAAGACGCCGAAGGTGTGATGGCCAACGAAGCGTTCGGCCTCTTTTGGCGCTGGCCGTGCACCGAGCTGCTTGAACGGGCGCTCAATGTTGTACTGCAGAATGGTATCGAGCGGCCGGTGAGGCACATCTGGAAAGCGGCCGCCGGCGCGCCAGGCAGGCATCTGTTCGGCTTCGGTATACGTGACCGGCGGCCCCCACCACTTTGGTGATGAGAAGTTTTGCGCCATGCCGAAAGCGATGATCAGCAGGCCAGCGACGAACATGCCCGCACAGCGGCGCAGGCGGTCGCGCATCGGGCCTTTGACGACGACGTAGACGCCGTAGCAAATGCCGCAGGGAATCACGACCGACGGGTAAACGCCAGCCTGCACCACCAGGATGGCAAGCACCAACCGGTGGCGGCCTTCCATGAAGGCCCACAGGAACAGAAAGACCAGGAATGGGCCCATAGACCGCGCCATTCCACCTGTAATCTGCTCAACGGCATCTGGTGGATTTCGCAGCAGCATGATCCCCGTGAGAAGACCAAGGACCCACTCCGTGCGACGGCCGACCACAATGACGGCGCCGACAGCAAACAAGAGATAGGCGAGCAGACCGAGTATTTTCGCAGATGAAAGCGGCCCAATCAGCGCCGACATGGACGCCATGATGAGCCACCACAACGGCGATGAATGATACGTCTGGGCGTAGTCGGTGAGCAGGTGGCCGGGCGGAATCGCGCCGTCTACGGCGTAGCGCCAGTAGTGGCCGATGCTCTGCTGCTGGTCGCCGTGCAACGCGTAGGGCGTCATGGCGTTGTGGAAGCGGAACGTCATCGTCCAGATGTAAAAGGCGACGAACGCGACCAGCGCGATGGCGGTCGCGATTTTCCAACCTCGAGAACCGGGTGACGGAGCAGGCATCGGTGGGTCTCGGTTGATGCCGCCTCGACGAGAAACCTGCTGGTGGGGTTTGTCGCCGCGGCGAGTCTCTTCAGGGGAGGCGGGGCGACTTCCCCGCCTCATGCTGCCCAGCGGCACAAGCGCGCTGGCGCTGGTTCACTTCGTCTCGAGGCGTTTGCCGTCGGGGTT
>JBIKRQ010000211.1:0-10895 GCA_044349155.1 Myxococcota bacterium | reverse complement strand
GGCGTTTTGGTGCCTCCTGATTACTTCGTTTCCAACGAAGACTACCCTGTCATGTACTTTTTTCATGGCCAGGGCATGAGCCCGAACGGGCTTGTTCCCGTTGGTCTCACCCTGCTTGGGCCCATGAAAGAGTCGGCGCGCGACGACCGCAACGCCATCAACAAGACCGACCTGCAGCGCGCCATCATCATCTGGGCCGACGGAAACTGTCTGGGCAGTGAGTGCTTCACGGGTAACTTCTACACAGATTTCAAGGGCCTGCCGCGCGACGACCGCACCTTCGAGGCCCGTTTCTACGAGCTCGCCCAACACATTGAATCGACGTATCGCGTGAAGAAGCCCGAGCTGATTCCGCTCGACCAGATCGACAACTGACACCATCTTCGCGCGCATAGCCCGCGACTTCATACCTGACAGTAGATATTCATATATCTACCGCAGGCTGTCCTTTCCTGCCCCGCAGACTGAGTAGCAATGACCATCTCGTTCACCGTTGAAAGCAGCATCGCCGGCCTCCGCGGCGACCACGTCGTCCGCGCGCGTCACCCTTCGGTCGATCGCGAGTTCGCGCTCAAGCTGCTGAAGGCTGGCCGCATCCGCATCAACGGGGCGGTGGCGAACCTGAAGACGCTGACCACCGAAGGCGGCACCGTCGTCGTCGACATCGCCGAGGGCCGCCTGGGCGAAGCCCTTGCCCCGCGCTTTGTGGTGCTGCGCGAAGACCGCGGCCTCGTCATCGTCGACAAGTCCGATGGTGTCGCCATGCACGACGGCCCCGGCGTGGGCGAAGCAGGCGAAGCCGACACCGACGACGACGACGACGACCTGCCCCTCACCGAGGCATTGCGTGAGCGCTTCGCGGTCGAAGAAGGCTTCAACGGCCCAAGTTTCCTCGGTCGCCTCGACCGCCCCACCTCGGGGCTCGTCGTTGCAGCACTCAACGAAGCCGCCCTGCGCGATGTCGAGCCCGCCTGGCGCGCCGGCATGGTCCGCAAGGAGTACGTCGTTGTCGTGCACGGCAAAACGCCGGCCGAAGGCGTCATCGACTTCCCGCTTGCCGCACGTCGTGGGCACCAGCGCGGCAGCGGCCTCGTCGAGGAAGCGCGCACCAGCTACACCACGGTGATTCGCGGCGGCGGCTTCTCCGTCGTCGTTGCCGAGCTGCACACCGGGCGCACGCACCAGATTCGCCGACACTTCAAGGCGATCGGCCACCCCCTCGTCGGCGACACCCGCTACGGGCACCGCGACGAATCAGGCGACAACGGCCTCATGCTGCATGCCTGGCGCCTGCGCAAAGGCACCTGCGACGACGCCACCATCACCTGGCCCGAGCGCATGCCGAAGCAGATCGCGGCCCCCTGGCCCGACCGCATCCGTCGTCACCTGCTCGGCTGCGGCATCGATCCGAAGGCGGCAGAAACGAAGGCCAAAGCGATCGGCGCGCCCGCGAAAACGGCCCCCGTCGTCGACGCCACCGCCGAGGCCGCAGCACCTGCGAAGAAGCCAGCAGCGAAGAAGGCCGCAAAGCCGGCACCACAGCGTTCGGCAGCGCCCGCAAAACCCCGCGCGCGTCGCTGACCCGACGCTCTGCCGCTGCGACACCATGTCGCGGCGACGAAGCAGCCGCAGGACCGTAGGCCTCGTGCTCATGAAGCCGATGATCCTGCCGCTGCTCGCCCTGGCCCTCACCGCGTTGTTCGCTTGTGCTGAAGACGAGCACGAACACGAGGCCGAAGACTTCGCCTCGTACGACGAGTGCGTCGAGCACTACACCGCCGAAGGCCACACCGCCGACGAGATCGACGAACGGTGTGCCGACCTCGAAGACAACAGCAGCTCGAGCGGTTGATCGTGACGCGCCTGCACGATGCCCTGATGTTTGCCGCCGTGACGACGTCGACGCTGTTGTCGATGCCCGCGGCGGCGTGCCCGAGCTGTGCGTGCGGCGTGCAAAACCCCACGCGCCTTGGTGCCGATGTGCCCTTCGCCGGCCGCGCGCGCGTGGGCCTGGTGTCGACGACATCGACGCTGCGTGAAGACGACATGGTGCTGCTCGCCAGCGATGTCACGGTGGCCGGCAGCCTCGCGCTCACCGACTTCCTCGTCGTCGAAGGCGCTGTGCCGCTGTCGACGCGGCTGGTGCTCGAGGACGTGGGCATCACGGGCCGCGCGGTGGGCCTGGGCGATGGCCGTGTCGGCGTGCGCGTGGTGGCGTGGCGCGATCGCGCGTTTGCGCCGCGGGTGCTCGTCGCTGTGCGCGCGCAGGCGGTGCTGCCCACGGCCCCGACGTTGTTCGTGCGCCACGTCCCCGTCGAGATGGCCCTGCAGCCTGGTGGCGGTGCGGTCGCGTTCAACGGCAGCATCGCGGTGATGGCGCGGCCGACGACGCGGTGGTTGCTCGGCCTCGACGTCGCCGCCCAAACGCCGTTGATCACCGTGCGCGACAACGCGAGTGCGGGCACCAGGGCTCAGGTGTCGGGCTCAGCACAGTTCGACGTCATGGACCTGCTGGCGGTGCGCGCGATGGGCTCTGTGCAAGCCACACAGGCCCCGCTGTCGACGCAGCACCTCGGTGCGGGCTCGGACACGGTCAGCGAGCGCGGCAGCGCCTACGGCGGTCTGGGGCTGTCGTTCACGTTTTCGCCGTCGCTCATGGGCGTGCTCGATGTGGAGATTCCCGTGGCCCACGTCGGCGACCCGACCGCGCAAGACGGCGCGCGCGCCACCGCCGGCTTCGTCGTCGACCTCTAACCAGCTGAAAACGCAACAGGAACCAAAGGTGCGACAGCGCCCTACAGGTCAAAGCCCAGGGCGAAGCCGGGTGTGATCAGGGTGTCGACCGCTTCGCCACGAAACGGCAAGGCGGCAAACACGTTGAAGACGCGGCGACGGTCGAGGACGAACACGTTCACCGCTGGGCCGCCGTAGATCTCGAGCATCGGCAAAGCCTTCCAGCGCAACAACGCTCGCGTCGACGTCGACAGCTGCAGCCCATCGCTGAGCAGGTTGTCGGCGCGGTGCAGCACACCACACACGGCCTCGACGTCGAGCACCAGGGGCACCCCGCCGACGTTCAGCGGGAAGCGCACGCCCGGGCCGCCGCGCAGGGTCACGATCTGGTGGCCGTCCTCGAGGTAGGGCGACCAACCAGCCTCGAGCACGCCGTAGTTGCGCGCCGCCCCCAGACGCGTGGCGAGCATGATGGGAAACAGGTCGGTGCCCATCACGCCCACGCTGTGAATGCCGTTGCCCACCGCCGACACGAGCCCCACAGCGACGTCGGCTTCGCTCGCCACGTTGAACAGCCCAACCTGGGCACCATGCACGCGGCCGGCGATGTTGAGCACGCCCACCTGCGTCCCGCTGACGTCGCCACCGATGTTGACGACGCCGATCTGCGCCCCCTGCAGGCGCTCGTGCACGTTCACCGGGGCGAACGCGAGGCCCACGCTGTCGAGGCCCGCGACGTTCACACCGCCGCTGACCTGCACCCCCTGCACACCGTCGCGCGCGTGGTTGAACGCGCCCGCGAGTGCTGCACCGGTCATCGGCCCCGTCGTCACGTTGGCCACGCCGGCCAGCAGCAAGCCCTGCACGTCGACGACGGCGACGTTCGCGCCACCAGCGAGCAGCACGCCATCCACGTCGCCGACGACGTTGGCACCGCCCGCAATCGCCAGCCCCGTCAGGTGCATCGCGACGTTGCCCGCGCCCGCCGCCAACACACCGTTTGCTTGTTCGCCGACGACGTTGCCCACCCCTGCGAGTGCGCCACCATCGAGGGTCGCGGTGGTGACGTTGATGCCCGCGCCAAGACTGAAGCCCGTCAGACGTCGCTGTGAGCCCGCCAGCAGGTGCAGGCCAAGGGCATTGTCGACGCCGTCGAAGGCGCTGTTGGTTTGCAGCGGCGGCACGAGCGACACGTTCACGAACGCAAACGGCCCGCGCGCGCTCGTGTCACTGCGGGGGTCGCTGTCGTCGTCGACGGTGCCGCGGGCGGTGGTGGCCAACACGGTGTCGGGCGCGAGGGTGTCTTTCAAAACGGTGGTGCGCTCGCCGACACGCACGCTGATCGTCGTCGAGAACGCCTTGCCCGGCAGCAGCACACGCACGTCGTAGCGGCCGGCGGGAACGCTCAAGGCCACCTCGGCCGGCCCTTTGCGCAGCTCGGCAACCAGGTGCCCGCGATCGTCGCGCAGCAGCACCCGTCCGACGACGTCAGCGGCCAGCACCACGCCGGCAGAGCTGTCGCGCAGATTGGTCACGATCCACTCACCGCTGCCCGCGAGTTGGATGTCGTACGCCGGGTGTTGGGCACCGCCGGCGGCCAGCTCGGTGCGCGCCAGGGTTTCTTGAAAGGCGAACTGGTACGCCTCGTTGAGCGTGACGAGGCCATCGCCGGTCGCATCCGCCGCGCCGCGCAGGCCCGACACGAGGGCATGGGTAAAGAACGACCCGCGCACCCGATCGCTCTCCTGCGCCGGTTCGTCTTCTCGTGACGACGTCAAAAACGCATGGCCGCGCACACTGTTGCTGTCGTTCAGCGTAAACGGTGGCAGGTGTTTGCCGCCCTTGCTGCGCACCAGCGCGCCCGAGGAGCACGAGTCCATGATCACCACGCGCACGTCGGCGCGCAGGTCGGCCACACGCGCGCGCAACGTCGACCACGGCAGGCGATCGCTGCCGAGTAACAAGCCCTCGGCGTCGGAGTGGCCCGAGTAGTAGACAATCAACTCCACGCGAGCACCCACCGCACGCGCGCGCTGCACGTCGTCGTCGAGGCGCGCCAATCCTTCTTCGACATCAGCGGTGTCGTTGGCGTTGACGAAGTGCAGGTCGCGCGCATCAACGCCACCGAGTTCCTGCAGCACGGCGCCCATCGCGCGCGCGTCGTCGCCGGTCCAGCGCAGGCGCGGACGCCCAAAGCCGCCGTCGTTGGCCGACACCAGCAACGCCATCCGCCGCAACGTCGTCGACGACGGCACCTCTTCGGCGCGCACCAACGTGCCCGCAATCGTCGTTGCCAGCATCAACGCGAACGCCGCAACGCGGTTCATCACAACAGTCCTCATTTGCGCACCAGCAGTTCGCTCACGTGCACCGTCGACGGCAGCACCAACGGCATCGTCTCGGGTGCTTGGCCAGCAGCGAGCACGCGTGCGGCCCGCAGCACCACGTCGACATCGATCACCGCGCCCGTCACCAGAAAGAAGCGCTCAAAGTGCGGCGCATCATCGAGTTCGTAGCTGCTGGGCAACGGCCCGCGCGCTGACAGCACCGGCGCCTCGGTCGACGGCGGCAACGGCAGGTGTTGCGTCACCGTTGTGCGCCCATCGATCGACACGACCACGCCCCGCGGCAACGACGTCGTCGACGACACCTGCCATCCCAACTGCACCACATCGCCCGCCGACAAGCGCTCACCGCTCGACAACGGCACAGCCCCCGAAGGCGTCACGTGTGTTGCCACCAGCACCGCCCCCGTGCCTTTGGCGCGCACCACCTCGGGTTCACCGTCGTCGACGATCGGCACATGCTCAGGGGCGCGCTGCAACGACACGAGCAAGGCTGCAGCTGCACACGCCGGCACAGCCCCAAACGCCAACCAGCGCTGCCAGCGCAACGAGAAGGTCGACGGCTTCGTCGTGTGTGCGGCGGCTCGTCGTCGTGCCTCGGCCTGCACCTGTGGCACCGCCAGCGCTGCGGGCATCGCGGCCAGGAACGCAGCGTCGTCGTCTTGCAGGGCGGCCACCGCGGGCGCATCAACGTCGCTTGTGGCGCGCTCGCCCAAACGTGCTTGCTCCAGATGCAGCGTTGGCGTTTTCGTGTTGGTGGTGTTCACGTCGTCACCTCGGGCAACTGCAGCTCGGGATGCAGCGCCACCACGCGTTCACGCAGCGTTCGCAGGCGCTTGCGCACCCCCGACACCGACATCGCCGCCGCGTCGGCCACTTCCTGCAGCGTCATGCGATCCACCCAGTGCCACACCGCGAGTGTCTTCGTCGTCACACGCATCGGCTCGGCCGCGGTGGTTGAAAACAACTGCTCCAGCGCGCGTTTCACGAACACCGCGCGCTCGGGATCGTCGACGGCGGCCAACGCCAGCAACAGCTCGTCGCCCGGGGTTTCTGGTCGACGACGCTGACGACGCAACCGCGTCAAGCACTCGCGCGTCGCCATGGTCCACAACAAGCTGGCAGGTGCGTCGTCGTGCAGGTGCGCCTGATGCAGCACGAGCTTCACGAACACTTCCTGCGTGGCGTCTCGCGCATCCTCGTCGTGACGCAGCATCGACACGCAGCGGCGGTGCACCATCGGCGCGAATCGGTTCCAGGCTGCTTCCACGTCGAACGCCACGGTTGAATCGATCCCCACACGTCGCGGCGACGCCTGCTTCGTCGTACTCGACGAGGCAAAGCCGTGGCCCAAAGAATGCGCAGCAACAAGCGACATCGGCCGACAAACGCCGAGCGCCCGCGAATGTGTCACCAGCTGCCGAAGATCTGCAGGCCGCGCGGGACACCCGCGTCTCACGTTGGCAGCGCGCGATGCGCGTTGCGTAGGGTGCGGGCATGAGCATCGCCGCGTTCGCCCTCGCCGTCCTCGTCGCCTCCGGCCCGCCTGCGTCGTTCGACGACCAGAAGAAGGCCGCCATCCCCGTGGCGCGTCTGGCCTCGACGGTGGCGTCGCTCGTGGGCGTGTGCCCCGACGGCCTGTTCGCCGACGAGCTCGCCGAGTGCCAGCAGAACCTGGGCAAGGCGGGCAAGGCCTTCACGGGCAAGCAGGTGTACTTGAACCTCGGCGGCGGCCTCGAGCAGTTCCTCAGCTTCGAGAGCAAAACCAACGACCGCGCACGCCTCGTGTGGGCGCCAATCGTCGACCTCGGCAACGGCCTCGCGCTCACGCTGGCCAGGCCGCAGAAGCTGTCTGAGGCCGGCACCGTCGTCGTCGCGCGTCAACCGTTCGAAGGCTTCTCTGACCCCGAGCTGCTCGACAGCGACCTGCAGCGCGCCATCAAGACCGGTCAGGTGGGCATCGAGATGATCGGCACGTTCGGCAAAGGCTGGGAGCTGAAGGGCAAAGACGGCGGCGTGCGTGGCGTCGCCTTCGAAGCCACCGCCCTGCGCTTCTTTCACACGCGCACCGGCAAGGTCCTCGTCGAGGTCAGCCGCTGAACGACCGCTGAAGGAGCGGGCTGGTCGCCAGTCCGGGCCGGACGGACAAAAGCCGACCACGTGTCCGTCTCTTGTCGCTTCTCGCCGCATCCAGAAGCCGTTTTGCGCACTGTGACGGCTGGCACGACACGTGAAATTACAGTTGACGTGCGGGTTCGCGCCCGCCGCCAGCAGGAGTCCGGTGGTTCCCCCCTCCCGACCGGCCCTGCTGGCGCTTTTTTTTGCCCGCACGCACACCACGCGAACGAAAACGAAAACAGCCGCTCAAGGCGGCTGCTGTTGGCGCACGTTGTCGACGACGACACGGCCTAAAAGCGCATGCCGTTTTTCGCGCGGAACTTGAACCAGTCCCAGCCGAACCAGGCGCCGGCAGCCATCAGTGGCACCCCCAGCACCGGCACCGACGCCAACACCGTCAGTGCGAGACCCGCACCTCCGACGCCGAGCGCGAGGTAGCGCTTGTTCTTTTCCACTTCCTGCGTGCGTTTCATCAAGCTGCCCATAGCCACACCCTAAGCAACGCCGAGGCCGGCGACAACCAGCCCCGTGGCAGCAGCGCTCACACCGACGGCGCGGACGACGACACACGACGCTCCAGCTCGTCGGCAAACTTCGCCACGCCGCGCGTCCAGTGGTTGTTCAAGCCGGTCGGGTCGTTGCCGGCACCGATGGGCGCGTAGATGGCGCCGATCTGGGCGATGGTGCTGGCGTTTTTGTAGGGCCCGCTCGTCGTGCTGCCGAGGAGCTTTGCCATCTTGTCGATGCTGGCTTCGTGGCTCGGCTGCTGGATCGGGCCGCGCGCGTCCGACACGCCCATCGCGTTGTTCTTGTTGCGAAACGCCGAGCTCGTGAAGTTGCCGGTTTCGTGCTTCGAGATCGCGGCGAGGGCCAGCGGATCCACGTTGTGACGACGACCGCTGTCGATGAAGGCCTGCGCCAGGTGCTTGGCTTGCGGCGGGAGCTGCTCGGCCAGCTTCGCAGCGTCGACCTCGCGAAAGCCCTTGATGGAGCGAGCGGTGCCAGCGGTGCGCGCCTCGGTCGTTGGCGTGGTTGGCGTCGACGGCGTGGCGCCTTCGGGCTTCGCTTCCGGTGATGCCGGCGTGGTCGGCCCCGTGCCTGGCGACGAGATTGTGGGCGTGCCGTTTCGGTCGCGCACGAGGGCGTTGAGGTTGGCGCCGAGGTCGCGGGCCACCTTCGACGCCCCTTCCCAGGTGTTGCCGCCCTGCTTGTAGCAGTGGTTGATCACATCCTGGTTGGTCTTGAACGTCGACGTCGACTTCGCTGCTGGCGTCTCGGTTGCGGCGGCCTCGGCGGGTTGCTCGTCGCTGTAGAGGTCGTTGTTCGCTGCAGCTCCGGCGGGCTGGGCCACACCCGGGTTGGTGTTGGGCACGGCGTTGAAGTCGTTCCAGGTGCTGCCAGCGGTGTGGTTCTTCGAAGCGGCCGCGTCGAGATTGCACGGCTGCTGCTCAGCCTGCGTCATCGGCGGCTGGTCGGCCTGCTGCGCTTTGCCCACCGAAGCGAGCGACGCGGCGGATCTGGCGACGGCCATCAGCGATTCGAGGGAGAGACCAGCCGACATGAAGCACCTCGTGTTGGACAAGGTGGTTGTCGGCTGGATCTCGACGGTGGCGCTCAGGCCCTCGGAGGATGCGACATGTAGGACACCCATCGGTTGTTCGTCGGGGCTGCGCGCAGGGACAACCACTGTGGGGTTTGTCGCCGAGGCGTGTTGCGGCGCGTTGACACCCCGTTGACGTCGACGTACCGCCTGTGCGTCTTTCTCTGCCGCTGTGTCTGCCGCCGTCGAGATCTGGCTGGTGCGACAAGCGAAACCTGGAGCATGAAACACATGGCCCGCAGCTTTTTGTTCACGTCCGAGTCCGTCACCGAAGGCCACCCCGACAAGATGGCGGACCAGGTCAGCGACTCGATCGTCGACGCCATCTTGGCCAACGACAAGAATCCCGCGACTGCCCGCGTCGCCGTCGAAACGCTGTTCAAGACCGGCCTGTGCGTGCTCGCCGGCGAGGTCCGCACCACCGCTCACATCGACGTGCCGGCCATCGCTCGCCGCGTCATCAACGGCATCGGCTTCGACCACAGCGACAAGGGCTTCGACGGCCACACCTGTGCGGTCATGAACGTGATCGAGGGCCAAAGCCCCGACATCGCCATGGGCGTCGACGTCGGCCAGGGCGAGAAGGCGAAGAAGGCCAAAAAGGGCGACGCCAAAGAAATGGGCGCTGGCGATCAGGGCCTCATGTTCGGCTTTGCCTGCAACGAAACCGCTGAGCTCATGCCCATGCCCATCGCCTACGCGCACGCCGTCACGCGTCGCCTGGCCGATGCGCGCCGCAGCTCGCTGAAGTGGCTGCGCCCCGACGGCAAGAGCCAGGTCACCATCCAGTACATCGACGGTGTGCCCGCGTTCGTCGACACCGTCGTGGTGTCGACACAGCACGCGCCCGAGATCTCGCAGAAGCAGCTCAAAGAGGCCGTCCTCGACGACGTCATCCTCAAAGCGCTGCCCAAGAAGATGATCACCAAGGCCACCAAGTTCTTCATCAACCCCACGGGCAAATTCGTCGTCGGCGGCCCCATGGGCGATGCGGGCGTGACGGGCCGCAAGATCATCGTCGACACCTACGGCGGCATGGGCCGTCACGGTGGTGGCGCGTTCTCGGGCAAGGATCCTTCGAAGGTCGACCGCTCGGCGGCCTACATGGCCCGCTACGTCGCCAAGAACGTCGTCGCGGCTGGCCTTGCTGCCCGCTGCGAAGTGCAGCTCGCCTATGCGATCGGTGTGGCCGAACCCGTGAGCGTGATGGTCGACTGCCAGGGTACTGAAGCCATCGACGTCGAAGTCATCGAGGCCGGCATCAAGGCGCTGTTCCCGCTGCGCCCCACGGGCCTCATCGAGCACCTCAAGCTCTGGAAGCCTGGCTACGAGCGCACCGCCGCCTACGGCCACTTCGGTCGCCCCGAGTTCACCTGGGAAAAGACCGACATGGCCAAGGCCCTCGCCGAGGAATGCGGCTTCGGCAAGAAGGCGCCCAAGGCCGCGAAGAAGTCGCGCGCCCAGGCCAGCGCTTGAACGTCGACACCGCCACCGTGCAGTGAGCGAGGGCCGGTCCATCCGGCCCTCTCTTTTTGCGGACACAAGCCGTCGTGCCAGCACTTTGCTAACGCTTCTGCGTGGACCGCCCAACCCTGTACATCTGCACGCGCTGCGACGGCGGCGAACGCCTCTACGACGACGTGCGCGCCTGCCGCAAAGAGCGCGGCCTGAAAGACGTGTTCAAGGTCGACGACGTCAGCTGCCTCAAGTGCTGCGACGACGCCATCGCCATCGAGTTCTCAGGCAAGAAGCGCTCGACGTACACGCGCATCAACGTGCGCAAGAAGGACGCCGAACACGTCGTCGACGCCGCCGTGGCCTATGCCGGCCTGCAACCCGGTGAAGAGCTGCGCGAACGCGACCTGCCCGGCGACCAGGAGTAGCGAGATCTTGAGCCTCGAAGAGAAAACCGGCTTTGCGGTTTTGTCGCCGAGGCGAGTCTCTCGAGGGGTGGGCTGGGAAACCTCCCCGCCGATCACTTGAGCCGCGAAGAGAAGCCGCCGGGGCTCAGGTTTCGTCTGGAAGCGCCGCTTTCTACGGCATGATTACCGCCGCGACCCTGGTTGATGCGAACGAGGCGCCGTTTTCGTTCGACGAGC
>JBIKRQ010000614.1:0-2907 GCA_044349155.1 Myxococcota bacterium | reverse complement strand
GTCGCGGTTGCCCTCGTACAGGATCTCGTCGACGGAGGCCTTCTCGGTCAGCCGAAACGTGAGGATGATGCTTTCGTTTTTGCCTTCGCGCGCCTCGATGACGACGTCCTGGAACACGTCCATGTTCCAGATGCGGCGCACGTCGCCCTGCAGCGTTTTGCGATCGGGCTTTTTGTCGATGCGGCTTTGCACCTGCACCAGCACCGCGTCGGCCTCGACCTTGCGCGCACCGACGATGCGGACCTCGGAGATGGTGCCCGGCTCAGGCTTGTCCGAGACGAGGACGCCCTTTTCTTTGGCGCGCGTACGAGCGGCCTCGTCGGCAGCAGACAACGGTGCTGGCAGGGGCTCGAGCGCTTCTTTGGGGCGGACGTACTCGGGGTCGGCGGGGGGCGGTGGACCGCCTGCGCCAGGGCCACCGCCGAAGGGACTGGCCTGCCCCAATACGGTCGACGCGCACAGCAGCGCCCACATCAGCGAGGTCCACGTCGTTTGTCGCACGCGTCGGCGCTAGCAGGTTGCCGACGTGGCTCAAGTGGGTGTGAACCCGACACCACCAACAAAAAACCGCCTCGGCGACGCCCCCCAGTTCGGAGATTGTCGTCGAGGCGGTGAGGTCGAGGCCAGCTGCTGGGCCGGCCCGCTGAAACGTTTGGTTATGGAGCAGCGACGCGGGCGTTCCAGTCGGCGACCGCTGCGTCGACAACCTGCTGCAACCGCAGGCCTTCCGTCGGCGTGATTTCGCAACGCGCCTGATCGGCGAACGACCAGTAGCAGGGCGCAGGCTGCAGCTCGGGGATGCTCGTCGGGAAACCGACAACGGAGCGCCCGAAAATCTGGCGGTACATGGTGAGGGCGTAGATGTAGTGGGCCTTGGCGCCCGGGTGGCCGCCACCCGTGTTCTGCGGCGGCGTGACGAGGCCAGGAATCGAGTCGTAGTAGAAGTACTCGAGGATGCGGCCCTGATCGAGGCCAGCGCCCATAGCGTTGGTGACAGCGAGACCGGCGGGAATGCTCACCACGTTTCGGTTCGCACGCGCATAGGCGAGGAACTGGTTGAACATCGCGCCGTTGAGGTTGCCGGTGATGGAACCGGGGCTCGTCGACGACACCATGGGCAAAAACGCGTACAGGTCGCTGCCGTCGGCGACAGCAGCATCGCGCCAGCTGTCGAGACCACCACCAGCGAGGTACTGCTCAGCGTTGCCGAACGGCAGCAGCTGCATGAGGTGACCCTGGAACGTCTGGCGCTGCAGGCTGGCCAGCGGCGAGCAACCCTCCGACGGCGCGGCCAAACACTCGAAGTCGCTGGTGGGCCCGGTGCCGGATGCCGGCTGGCCGTCAAAGTCGTCGCGCTTCTCGCGGCAGCCCGCAGCGACGGCGCATGGCGCGCAGTCCTGGATGTGGCCAGCGGCGAGACAGCGGCACGGCGCTGCAGCCGTGGGAACCTCGGTGCGAATGTTGGCGCAGCGCTTGTTCGCCGTGCTGTTGCCAATGCAGAGCTGGCCCTGGGCGCACTCGTTGCCGTTGGGGCACGCTGTGGCGGTTTGCTCGGCGACCTGGCACGCGGCGACGCAGTGCTTGTTGCTGCTGGTGCTCGTGCCGTTGGACACGCAGGGCCGGTTGTCTTCACGGAAGAACTGGATCGGCGTGTTGCCGTAGCGGATGCGCTCGACGGGCTCGATGCGATCGACGTCGGCGGGCAGGCCAGCAGCGATGCCGCGCAAAGCACCAGCGAGGGTGGACACATCGGGTGGCAGGTTCACCGCGGCGGGGGCGTTGAAGTTGATGGCGATGTTGCTGTTGCCCGTGAGCATCACGCGCAGCGTGCGTCCGGGGGTGTCGCAGGCTGCACCAATGCCGTCGCGATCGCCGTCGACCTGATCAGCGTTTGAGACCTCGGGGCAGTTGTCGCTCGCGTCGAGCACACCGTCGCCGTCGTCGTCGTTTTCGCAGGCGTCGCCGAGGCGAGGATCGCCGCCGACGTTGCGCTGGTTGGCGTTGGGCGTGCCGATGCAGTTGTCGACGAGATCTTTCACGCCGTCGCCGTCGCGGTCTTCGCACGCATCGCCAAGCGCGTCGTCGCCGCCGGGCGTGTTCTGCTGGTTGGCGTTGGCAATGGCGATGCAGTTGTCGGCGAAGTCGAGGTCGCCGTCGTTGTCGGTGTCGGTTGGGTCGCAGGCGTCGCCGAGGGCCGGATCACCGTTGGTGTTCTTCTGGTCGAGGTTGGGCACGTTGATGCAGTTGTCGACGGTGTCGAACACGCCGTCGTTGTCGGCGTCGCTCAAATCGCAGGCATTGCCGATGCCGGGCACGCCGCCAGTGTCGGCCTGGTCGGGGTTGAAGACGTCGCCGCAGTTGTCGCGGATATCGAGGATGCCGTCTTCGTCGCGGTCTTCGCAGTCATCGCCCCGCTCGTCGCCACCGAAGTTGAACTGCTCGGGGTTCACCGCGTCGGGACAGTTGTCGACGGCGTCGGGCACGCCATCACCTTCGCGGTCGTCGCACGCATCACCAATGCCGTTGGGAGTGCCGCGCACACCCGTCGCGACGTTGAGCACACCGAGGTCGGTCTGGTCGACGTTGGGGGTGTCGACGCAGTTGTCGACGAGGTCGACGATGGTGTCGCCGTCGCGGTCGTCGCAGGCATCGCCGGCAGGGCCGCCGCCGCTGTTGCGCTGGTTCGCGTTGGCGACGTCGGCGCAGTTGTCGATGAGGTCGAAGCGGCCATCGCCGTCGCGATCTTCACAGGCATCGCCGAGTGCTGCGCCGCCGGTGTTGAGCTGATTGCCGTTGTCGACGTCGACGCAGTTGTCGTCGAGGTCGACGACACCGTCGACGTCGCGGTCGTCGCACGCATCGCCAAGCAGGTCATCGCCGCCGGTGTCTTCCTGGTCGGTGTTCGGG
>JBIKRQ010000210.1:0-10918 GCA_044349155.1 Myxococcota bacterium | reverse complement strand
CACCGCCGCTGCCAACGCATCGCCGAGGGCTTCGGTCATCACGTTTTTGCGCGGCTCATCGTTCAGCACGAGCGTGGCGACGTGGTTGTCGACCACGACGTCAACGCGCGGATTCTGCTGTTGTTCGGACTCCATCACCGGCAGCTCCCCGTGTGCTCGTCGAGGACGGTGTTGTCCGTGGCCCACAACCCGCCCTTCCACCCGTTGGCGTTCAAGCGCAGCACCAGCACGCCGTCGCGGTTGTCGGAGCGGAAGATCGAGTTCGCCCGCGCCAGCGGTGCCGGATAGTGCGACTTGCCGCCGGTGCCCGCGATGATGCTGGGGATGCCTTTCACGTCGACAGCACCGTCGGCGCTCATCGCCGGAAAGCGCTCGTAGATGTGGTCGTGCCCGTTGACCACGAGGTCGACGCCGGCCGCCGCGAGCTGCTTCCACAAAGGCGCCATGAACGTGGCGTCGCCGTGGGGCCCCGACGAGAAGCGCGGGTGGTGAAACAGCACAACGCTGCAGCGCTGGTTCACGTCCTGCTGGCGCTTGAGTTCAGCCTTCAGCCAGCGCGCCTGCGCGCCACTCTCGCTGCAGTCGACAAGGTCGCAATCGCTGTCGAGCACCACGACGCGCCACTTCGCGGGCACACCGTCGTCGCCCATGCCTTCGATGTCTTGCGCGAACCACAACGGCCCGTCCTGGCTGAAGCGGCCGGCAAACGTGCTGCGAAAACCCGCGGCGTTGGGCGTGCGCCAATCGTGGTTGCCGACGGTGGGGATGGTGCGTTGTTTGAACGCACCCCAGGCCGGCTCGTAGCACTGCCGAAACTGCTCCATCGAACCATCGGGATAGGCGTTGTCGCCCGTCGTGAACGCCCACGCGTTGCGCGACGCCGCCAGCATCTGCTGCACCTGCTGCCCCGTCTGCTCGTCGCCCTGCCCGCTGCACGTGGCGATGTCGCCGGCACCAACGAGCACGAGTTCGTTGGGCCTGACGTGCAACGTCTGGGGCACGCGCGCATCCATGCGCGCGTCGGCAACGTCCGAGGGTGCCGGTTCGTCGTCGTCAGCGCCGCTGTCTTTGGCCGCTTCGCCTGCAGCGCCAGGCGGCTGCGCGGCCGCAGCGATCTGCGGGGTCACGGGTGCTGAACAGGCAAACACCGTCGACAACGCCAGCAACAACAGAGGCTTGAGCGTCGACATCATCGGCTCCGCTTCGCCGGCTTGGCGGCCTTGCTGGTCGTCTTCGACGATGCCTTCTTCACCACCGCGGGCGCGTTCGTCATCGCCTGCACGGCGGCGAGGCGCTCGAGGGACTCGACCGCGAGCTGCTTGATGCCAACCTTCTTGCTGCGCGCGGGCGTCTCAAACGACATCCCCGTGAGCACTTCCATCGCGTCTTCCAGCGTCTCCACCGCCGTCACGCGGAAGCGACCAGCCTTGACGGCGTCGACCACTTCTTCGTCGAGCATCAGGTCGCGCATGTTGCTTCTGGGGATGAGCACTTCGTTGAAGCCGTTTTTGTCGCGGGCCTGGCACACGCGAAAGAAGCCCTCGATCTTCTCGTTCACGCCGCCCACAGCCTGGGCCGTGCCGAGCTGATCGATCGACCCCGTCATCGCCACGTCCTGGCGCAGCGGCACCGCCGTGAGTGCCGACAACAACGCGCACGTCTCGGCCATCGAAGCGCTGTCGCCGTCGATGTCGGAGTAGCTCTGCTCCATGCACAGCGTGGCCTGCAAACACAGCGGCGCTTCCTGGCCGAAGCGATCGAGCAGGATGCCCTTGAGGATCATCGTGCCCTTGGTGTGGATCGGCCCGCCGAGCTCGGTTTCGCGCTCGATGTCGACGATCTCGCCTTTGCCCGCACCCACGCGGCAGGTGATGCGCGCCGGCATGCCGAAGGCGTAGCTGCCGAGGTCGATCACCGTGAGGCCGTTGACCTGGCCCACCACCGCACCGCTCGTTTGGATGTTGATGCGGCGCTGCGCGATGTCGTCACGCATCTTGAGTTCGATGAAGCCTTCGCGTTCGGCACGCGCCGACAACGCCCGCTTCACGTGATCGCGGCCCACCGACGACGCCGCATCCTTGTTCGCGTAAAACGACGCCTCGCGCACGAGGTCGGCGATGTCGCCAAAGCGCGTGGTGAGCTTGTCCTGGTCGTCGCACAAGCGCGCCGCATGTTCGAGCACGCGGCCAGCGCCATCGAGGCTCAACGGCAGCAGGTTCTCCTCGTGTGAGAGCCCCGACAAAAAGCGCATGTAGTGGCGCAGGCGTTCGGTGCTGCGCGCCATCTCGGTCTCGAAGTCGACCTTGATTTTGAACAGCTTGCTGAAGTCGGGATCGCCGCGCGACAGCGAGTAGTAAAGCTCGGGCGTGCCCACGAGCACGATCTTCAAGCTGAGCTTCACAGGCTCAGGCCGCAGCGACGCCATCGACACCATGCGGCCGGGCTCGCCGGGATCGTCGAGTTCGATCTGGCGGTTCTTCAGCGCGCGCTTGATGCCCTCCCACGCCGCCGGATCGCGCAGCAAATCGGAGGCATGCAGCAGCAGGTAGCCGCCGTTGGCGCGGTACAACGCCCCAGCCTTGATGCGGGTGAAGTCGGTGGATGTCTCACCCGAACGCACCTTGTGCTCGATGCGCCCGATCAGGTTCGACAACGTCGGCAACGTCTCGAGCACCACCGGCGCGCCGACTTTGGCGTTCTGCGTCACGAAGACGTTCACGCGGTAGCGCAGCAGTGCCGGCTCGTCGCGGTCGCCTTCTTCTTCCTCTTCGGACAGGCGCTTGGCGGTACGCGGTTCGGCTTGCGTTTCTTCGCCGCCTTCTTCGATCGCGTGGCTCTCGGGCACGAGGCGGCGCAGGCGATCGAGGATGTCCTTCTTCACCTCGTCGAGGTGCTCGATCACGCGCGCCGACGTCGACGCCAGCTCGGTCTTCAGCTCGTCGATCAGCGGATCGATCACCGCCGCCGCAGTCTCTCGCGCGAGGCGTTCAATGGCGTCGTCGGTCTCTTTCTCGAGCGCGCGGATCTTGCGCAGCGCATCTTCGAGGCCGGCCTGCAGGCCAGCAGCACTCGCCTCCAGCGTTGCTTTGTCGTCGTCGCTCAGGGCTTCGTACGCTTCTTCGCTGAGCGGGTTCCCCTCTTCGTCGGCCACCGACAGCGTGAGTGCTGCCCCCGTGCGCGACAAGATGAAGCCGCCCTCGGCTGCGTTGGCTTCGATGGGCTCCAGCAGGCCGTCGGTCTTTTCCTGGTGCGACTGATCGAGGGCGCTGCGGCGGTCGATGTAGGCGTCGGCCTCGAAGGCTTTCTCAAGCGCCACGAGCATCTTTTCGACAAACGTGTCGTAGCGCTTCTTGATGCCTGGGCCAGCACCAGCGGGCACGTTCACCGCGAGCGGACGATCGCGATCGGCGAAGTTGTACAGCAGCACCACATCGGCAGGAGCCGACTCGAGCTTCGCTTTCTCCTCGAGCAGCTCGCGCACCGTCGACGTGCGGCCCGTGCCCGACGCGCCGACGACGAAGATGTTGAAGCCGCGCTCACGCAAGCCAAGCCCAAGCTCAAGGGCAGCAAGCGCGCGCTCCTGACCAAGCGCACCAGGGCGGCCGTGGCGGTCTTCTTCTTTGGGCGACAGGTCCGCCGTCGTGAACTCGTCGAGGGGAAGCGTCCAGCGCAGCTCTGCAGGGGTCAGCGTGTGTTTCATGAGGGGGACTTTCCGGCAGAGCCGAACGAGAAGCGTTGAAGGCGTACCACAGGCGAGGTGTCGCTGTGGTCGAGCAGGTCGCTGTCGACGTCGATGCCAACAGCCGTCGGGCGCACCAGCAGCGAGATGCGCAACGATACGAGTGCGTTTTCGAAGATGCGCAGCTGCAAGTCGGCGTCGGTGAGCACCACCACTTCGACGACGTCTTCGTCGTCACGGCGCCAGGCCACCACCGACAAAGGCGACCGCGTCTTTGGTGCTGGTGCTGCTTCAAACGTGGCGGGCAAAAGCTCCGCATGCAGCAACGACGTCGACGCCAACAGCTCGATCACCGCCGGCAACGCCCGTGCGGTCCACAGCGTGGCGACGACCTCGGCGTCAGCGGCGGTGCGCCCCTGCCCGGCGAGCGCACGTCGTGCCTCGGCGACTTCGGCACGGCCGACAGCGAGACACGGGAGAACGACGACGGTGCTCATCTACAGCAGTGGATCCTGAACCGTGCGGCGCACGTGCCGCTCCTGGCGCAGCGAGTCTTTGACGAACTTCACGAGGGTATCGACGTAACTGTCGAAGCGTGGGCAGACAACGTCGGTGCCGGCAAGCAGCGCCGCGGTATTGCTCGCGTTGAACACGACGAAGCGGTCGAACAGGTCGGCGGCTGCCGCACCCTTGCGCATGCGTTCGAGGCCCGGCACAACGTCGAACACCGTCCCCGACACCTGCTTTGCCACCTGCGCTGCTCGACGAGCCAACAGCGCCAGGCCCGCCGAGGCCACCGTCGGCGCGGTCTTTTTGCCCGCGCGCTGGGCGACGAGGTCGTAGATCATCCGCGCCGACAACGGGTTTGGATCGACGACATGAAACGTCTTGCCCACGGCACTGTCGTTGCGCGCAATCTCGACGACGACGCGCGTGAGGTAGTCGACGGGCACAAGGTGCAGCGGGGCAATACCTGGTCCAGGCAGCGGGATCGGCACGCCGATCGGGCTCGTCACAGTCAAGATGCCCATGGCGTACACGCCATCGAAGCGATCAACCTCGCCCGTCGCGCTGTCACCGACGACGACCGACGGCCGCACGATCGAGATGGGCAGGTCGGACATGGCCGCGCGCGCCAGGCGTTCACCGCGATATTTGCTGTCTTCGTACGTCGAGCGGTGCACCAGCGGCTCGTCGAGCAGGTCGTCTTCGAGCACCACGCCAACGCGGTCGCCGCACACAAAGCACGACGAGAAGTGCACAAACCGGCGCAGTCCTGGCAGCTCTTTGGCGAGGGCGAGCATGTTGCGCACCCCCACCACGTTGATGGCTTCCAGCGCTGCTGGTGAGGCCGACGTCGTCTGCAGTGCAGCAAGATGAAAGATGTGTGTGACGTCGGAGAGGGCGGCGATCTCCAGCCCAGCGAGGCCCAGGTCCATCTTTGACACATCGCCGACGAGCAGCTTCATCCGCACGCGTTGCTCGGGTGGCAACAGCGCAATGTCGGCCTCGGCATCGGCACGTCGACGTTCTTCGACGAGGCACACCACCTCAGCATCGCTGCCTTCGTCGAGCAGACGACGCACCAGCCGCTTGGCGATGAAACCGGGATACCCCGTGAGCAAGGCGTGCAGCGCCGCCGGAGCCGGGACGCGGGTTTGACGGCGTGGTCGTCGGAGTTCGCTCGACATCCCGCCTGCTAGCGCACTCGCCCCCAACACCCCAACTTTCGGCGCCCTCTCGAAGCGACTCTCGCCCGGCGACCTCAAGAGGTTCGCTTCGACGACACAACCGCAAAAGCCGGTTCTCTTCGAGGGCTTGTCGAGACAGGCGCGCTCGGGCGAGCACGGCGCAGAACCGCTTGGCCGCTTGTGCGTCGCATCGTCGTGTGCCATCGCGCCACTGCGCTGTTTTCCAGGCTTTTGCGGAGTTCCCGATGCGTGCCATCCCCGCCTTCCTCGCGTTCTCGCTCCTTGCTGGTCCGGTTCTCGCCGAGGAGGCCGCCGCCCCCGCCGCAGCTCCTGCTCCCGTTGCAGCTCCTGCTCCCGCCGCTGAAGTGCCCGCCGCCGCTCCCGCTGTCGCCACCGAAGGCATGCTTTCGGTCGCCTCGACCGTCCCCGGCACCGTCTTCGTCGACGACAAAGACACCGGCCTGACCACCCCGGTCACGAACTTCGCGGTTGCCGCAGGTGCTCACGTCGTCAAAGTGGTCACCACCGACGGCCGCTCGGTGTCGAGCGACTTCACCATCGAGGCCGGCGGTAGCCTGAACCTCAACCTCACGGTGCCCGAGGCGGCCCCGGCCGCAGCCCCGGCTGCCACGGAAACGCCAGTTGTGGCCCCCGCCGCCGCCGCCGCGCCCGCCGCGATGGACGCTGCTCCGCCCGCGCAGGACTGGACCTGGATGACCGTCGCTGGTTGGGGCGGCCTTGGCCTTGGCACCATCGGCCTGCTCTCGGGCGCCGTCGTGCTCACCACCCCCACCGACCCGCAGCAGACGCCCCTCGGCTTCGGCCTGTTTGGCACCGGCGTCGGCTTCGTCCTCGGTGGCGCGGTCCTGCTGTACCTCGACAGCGAGCTCGCCAGCGCTCCTGCCAGCGTCACCGCCGCTCCGGCACGCTGAACACCTGCACACAGGCGCAAAAACGGCGGGAAACCGCCGTTTTTCTTTTGTTTTCAAGCTGTTGGCGCCAGCGCTGCGATCAAACCGGCAGCGGATCGAGGGCCGCCAACGCGCCGCGGATGCGATCGGCGGTCGGCACGTCGGGGGCATGGCTCGCAGCCTTCTCCCACGTCACACGCGCGCGCCGAGCAAAGCCGAGCTGCTCGTACAACATGGCCAACGACAGGTGCGAGACGAACAAATCGGGCTCGTACAACGATGCCAGCTCGTAGGCCTGCAGCGCCCCGACGGTGTCGCCGTCTTGCACCAACAAGTGCCCGTGCTCGAGCCAGGCGCGTCCCGACAGCGGGTCTTCGGCCAACCAGCGCCCCACCACGGCCGCCGCCATCGCCGTGTCGCCCAGGGTGAGGTGGTGATCCACCAACGCCTGCGCCCGCGCCTGCGACAACCGCTGCTGCTCCCCCCGCGCGCTCCGAATCGGCTTCGGCCGAGCGAGCAAGTCGGCGACAACGCAGCGCAACTGCTCGATCTTGAACGGCTTTTCGAGAAAGACGTCGGCGCGATGTACTTCTTGAATCTCGCGCGCGTGCTCAAATCCGCGGGCCACCGCCGAGACCATCACGATCGGCAGCGACGCCCACGTCGGCGAGTGCTTCAGCGCCGCGCAGATTTCAAACCCGCGAATGCCCGGCAGCATCGCGTCGAGCACCACCAGGTCGGGTCGACGACGACGAAGTGCGGGGCCAACGGCGTCCCCCGTCGTCACCTGCAGCACGTCGCAGCCGTCTGCCGTCAACGTGGCGGCGATCAGGTGCGAGATGGCTGGATCATCCTCGACGACGAGCACAAACGGGCGCGCCGGCGCCGTCTCGGGCGACGACGGCGTTGACGACACATGCACGAGGTTTGGCGACGTGGCCTCGGGCAAGCTCACCTTCGGCACCGGTGCCGCCACCCGCTTCAAGCGCAGCGTGGCCAGCGTTGCCGACGACGCCTTCAGCGCCGACAGTGGCGCACCGTTGCCGTCGAAAACGGCCTGCAGCGCCAGGCCCACCGAATCAGCACGCGGCAACCGCGTCGGCCGGGGCGGGCGCGCGAGCACCACGCAGACGTCCTCGTCACGGCAGCGGGCGCCACGCAAGCGGCTGCCGCCAGCTGTGACGATGGCGAACGCCCGCGTGATGGCCATCGCCAGGATGGGCGCTGCGGCCACGACGACGGAGACGCGGGCCCCCGCGGCCACGCCGAGTTCTCCCAGCGGTGCAGGATCGGCGTGGGCAGCCGCAACCGTGAGCACGCCGCCGTCGAGGCCGATGGGCAGCACCTGCAACCGCCGCACGAGGTCGGCGGGCACGGCCAGCAGCGCTGCGAGGTCGAGGTTCGAGGTGGCGAAGACGAGGGCGGGGGTTTGCGCCCGTTCGGCGAGCACGGCGGCCACAGCGTCTTCGTGGTCGACGAGGAGCACGTCGAGGGCCCGCGCGGCGTCGGGACCACGCTGGACGTCGAGCAGGTGAGCGCGCGGTACAGCCCCCGCCTCTGCCAACAGCTCGCCGATGTCACGTGCATCCATCACGTGAGCGTCGGTTGGGCCCGCCGGTGGGTCAACGCGATCACATCCGGCGCCCCGACTCGTGACAGCTCCCACATGAGCCCACGCAAACGGCGACTACAGTGCCGCCCATGATGCGAGCTCTGTTGGTCTTCCCCCTCGTCGTTGCTGTTGCTGCGGGCTGTTCGTCGCCCGAGGAGAAGCTCTTCGAGCTGCGACGTGAGCAGCGCAAAGACCTCGACGCGCTGTACGCCCGCTACGGCGGCGGTGCCCTTGCCCACGAGTTGCAGGGTGAGTTGAACAAGCCCGATGTGCGCGCCCAGACCACACCGAGCGGCAGCGAGCTGGTGAAGATGCTCGGCAACGCCGTCGGCGAGGTCGATCGCGCCGCCTTCGAAGTGCAGTGCGTGTCGGTGGGTTCGGGCGGTCGCGCGGGGGCATTGAACGACAAGGCCAACGCCTTCTTCGCCGCTGCCGACGTCGTCGATGCGTGTGGCGAGGTCGCCGAACGCGAACTCAAGATCGACAAGCTCGAGCGCGAACTGGCTGCGCCCTGACTCGAGCGATCAGCTGGCGTGGTCGACGATGCCGATCACGGCGGCGTCGACGGGCACGAAGCTCGGCGAGAGCGCCAGAGCCGCTTCGCGCGACCCCACGCAGCTGACCAGATCACCAACGCCCGCTTGCGTGGCGTCGGCAGCGACATGGGCTTCCGCGACCTTGTTGCCCTGCGCATCGACCGGCTCAACGACGAGGAGCTTCACGCCCTTGAGGCCCTCAGATTTGGTGCTGGCCACAACGGTGCCGACGACGCGCGCGAGATACATGGTGCTCCTTCAGCTCAGCCAGCCACCGCACCATCGACGTCACCCGCCGCAGGTGCGGCGGGTGCAACGGGGCGGAAGGTGCGCAGAATAACAAGAATGGCCCCGACGACGATGAAGCTGTCGGCGATGTTGAACGTGGGCCAGTGGTTGCTGTTCGCGTTCTTGATGAGCCAGGCAGCAGCACCAGCGGGCTCGCTCAACCACGCATCGAGAAAGTCGATCACGTAGGCGAGGCGGGCGCGGTCGATGAGGTTGCCCACAGCGCCAGCGATGATCAGCGGAAACGCCGTCATCACGGCCCAGTCGGCTTCCTTGAGCTTCAGGTACCACACGGCGATGCCGACGCTGGCGAGCAGGCTGACGAGGAGCAGGAACGGACGGCGAAACCACTCGGGGAACGAGCCGGTCATCGAGAACGCGGCCGCGGGGTTCTCGGCGTATTTGAAGTTGAAGTAGCCGGGGACGACGACGATATCGCGCTCGACGACGCGCTGTCCGTGCTCGGTCACCCGCGCGCCACCGATCATGTGGCGCAGCTTGGCAACGGCGGCCTTCGCCTCAGGCGTTTCACATGCGGCCTGGTCGTCGTCTCTGAGGCCGCTGCGGCGCATGCACTTGCCCCACTCGGCGCGCAGCGCGACGGTCGCTTCGGAACGGCGCTCGGCGTCCTGGGCCAGCTCCTCGGCGGTCGCGGGGCGCGTCAAGGCATCGAGGGCCCACAGCTTGCTGCCCTGGTCGAGGGCCACGCCGAGCACGACGATCACAATGAGCCAAGCGACTTTGTTCTTCCAGATGAACGACGTCATCGTGTTCCTTTAGCAACGGAGCTGGGTGAGGTGTGGCCGACGCCAGCCCTCGACGCAACCCGGCACGACAACCGCGCACTTGCCAGCGTTGTTCCCGGGCCTTCGCCGCGCACCGGCCGCCTGCTAGCAAGCGGCATGGCGCTGACTCTTGGCATCGATCTGGGCACCACCAACACCGTCGTCGCCGTCGCCGACAGTGACGTTGAAGGCAAAAAGGCGGCCGGGTCCGTCGTCGACCTCGACCTGCCACAGCTCGTCGCCCCAGGCGAAGTCGCATCGCTGCCGCAGCTGCCGTCGGTGGTCTACCTGCCTGCCGCGGGCGAATTCGCCGATGGTGCGCTGCAGTTGCCGTGGGGAACGTCGACGACACCGGTCGGGCAGCTCGCCCGAGCGCAGGGGGCGCGCGTTCCCGGCCGCGTGATCACGTCGGCGAAGTCGTGGTTGTCGGTCAGCAACGCCGATCGACGGGGCGCCATCCTGCCGTGGGCCAGCGACGACGACGGCCTGCAGCGCCTCTCGCCCGTGCAGGTACAAACGCTGCTGCTGCGGCACGTGCACGACGCCATCTCGCACAGCGGCCGCGTCATCGACGACGTCACCATCACCATTCCCGCGTCGTTTGACGAGGTGGCCCGCAGCCTCACGCTCGAGGCCGCGGCTGCCGCTGGCTTCAGCGAAGCGCGCTTGCTCGAGGAACCACAGGCGGCGTTTTACGCGCTGCTGCACCGTGAATCGGCGCGTTTGAAGAAGGCGCTCGAGGGTGTGCGATTGGTCCTCGTCGTCGACGTCGGCGGCGGCACCACCGATCTCACGCTGCTCTCGGTGCAGGCACAGGCCAAGGGCCCGCCAAAGCTCGATCGCGTCGCGGTCGGCGAGCACCTCATGTTGGGCGGCGACAACATGGACATCACGCTCGCGCGTCTCGTCGAGCAAAAGCTCACCGGCGGCGTTGGCGCCCTCGACGCTGTGTCGTTTTCGCAGCTCGTGCTGTCGGCGCGCCTGGCCAAAGAAACGCTGCTCGCCGCAAACGCGCCCGAGGCCTTCGGCGTCACGCTGCTGTCGCGCGGCAAAAAACTGCTGGGAGGGGCCAAGACCAGCACCGAGTCCCGTGACGACGTGCGCAAGCTGTTGCTCGACGGATTCTTCCCACACACCAGAAGCGACGAAGTGGTCGAGCGTCACCGCGGCGCGCTCAGCGAACTCGGCTTGCCCTACGCGCGCGACCCGTCGTTGCCGCGCCACATCAGCACGTTTCTCCGTCGTCACAAGGATGCGGCGGCCGAGCTGGGTGCTCGCGTCGTCGGCGAGATCGCCTTGCCCGATGCGGTGCTGCTCAATGGCGGTGTCTTTCGCGCCGCGGCGATCCGCGAACGCCTCGAGGCGATCTTTGCGTCGTGGGCGCACGCACCGATCCCGTTTTTCTCCGTCGACGAC
>JBIKRQ010000613.1:0-2923 GCA_044349155.1 Myxococcota bacterium | reverse complement strand
GTGTTCCTGCACCACCTCGCACGCTCGATGGAGCGCGCGGGCGTCGGCCCCCTCGTCGATGAGGCGCTGGGCATTGATCGGTGCGTGCTCGGCAACGCTGGCGGAGACCGTTGCTGCCGCGTCGAGCACGAGCTTCGGCGACATCTGCGCTTCGCTCGCGAACTTCCGCCACGCGTTCGGCCCCGTAGCACCCGCGTCGACGGCACCGCCCACGCGAAACGCGAGGTGCTTGCTCAGCGCGGGCCAGGCTCTCGTGCAGACGAGGTCGTACACGGGAGCGAGGCGCACCGTGGTTCGCGGAGCAGCGAGAGGTTCCTGCCGTGCCCGTCGTTGTTGCCGGTGGCGACGTTGAAGGCGTGCCACTTCACGAGGCTGATAAGGTCTTTCGCGGGGGCGGTGGAGGCGTTGTCGAGCACGCGGAATGTCGATCAACGAGGGGCCGTCGTCGGCTTTGTACTTCTTCGAGGGCGGGTTGCCCGTCGCCTGACAGAAGTCCTCTTGATGCAGACGACGTCCGTCGACGCGGTCGTAGCGCTCCACCAGCAACGCCTGCCCAAACTCGTATGGCAGCTTCCACAGTCGCGAGCGTGCGACATCGAGGCCAACGGCGCGCGCCAGCTCAAGCATGACGTGCTCGCTCTCGACGAGGCCGCGGTCGTCGTCGTTGGCGAGCTTCAGGATGTGCGTCGACGCGCTCTGCCCCTCGGGCAGGAACAGTTTCTGGTCGCGCAACACGACGGGCACCTTGTTCTGCGCACCGGCGAGCGAGAGGCGCACGCCTTCATTCACGAGCGTGGGCAGTGCGGTCTGTGCGCGATCGGGTGCCACACCCTCGCGATACAGCGAGAGCGCGTCCGCGCAGTCACCACCGACGTGCTCGAGCAGCGTGAAGGTGCTGCGAGTCGCTCGCGTTGCACACCGTCGGGCAGCAGGTTCTCGAAGAACGTGATGCGGTGCTCGCGCGCGCCAGCGTCGAAGGGCAGGCTGTGCGAAATCTGTCGACCCGCCTTGCTGTAGCGAAAGACGGTGTCGCCGCCGGGCTTGCGCACCAACGCGCCGATGGGCTCGGGCTGCGCGTCCCAGTAGACGTGGAGCACCTGGTTCATGACACCCGTTCAGGACAATGCTGCGTTGGACTCCCGCAGATCCGTGAATGTCCGCGCGGTTGGCGCCGTCTGCCGCGCGTTCGCTTCACGCTTCAAGCCCGCCGACCACGCGTCGGCTTCGCCCCCGAGGAGGTCCGCATGCTGCTTGTGCACGTTGGCGATGCCCGCCCCGGTGGGTATCGCAGCTGACACTTCGCCTTCGATCGTGACTGGCCGTCGCTGCTGAGCAGCGTCTGTGCTGTCGTCGATCAACCACCACTTCTGAGCATCGATGCGTCGACGTTGTCGACGACGTCGCTGGATTCCGTCATGCCGAATCATCCCCGGCGCGTGAGCACCAGGACGCATACCCACGTCCGCAAACTCAGCCGCGATGAAGAACGCCAACAGCGCGCAGCGCGCGAAGTCGCGTGCCGCGAGGCCCTCGCGCGTGCTGCTCGTCCTCGTCATCAGGTCCTGCGCGAGGCCATCGGCAGTGCCTTCGATCGCAAGTGCTTCACGGGTCCATTGGCGCCGTTCATCGTCGCGCTTGCACCGATGCGCAACGTTGCGGTCAGCGACCACAGCGCCATCGCCGACATTGTCTGCGCCGTCGAGGAGAAGGCCCCTGGCTTTCTGCTTGCCGAGTGCGGCGAGTACATGCGCTACGGCCAGGCTGTCGTGCGGCTCGCCGAGCACTTCGCACGCTTTGTGCGTCCGATCTCGTCGTGGACACCACCCCAGCGTCGACCCGAACGCATCTGGCACAGCCTCGTGACGCACGTGCTGCACCGCTTCCCGATCTCGACGAAGTGGCATGCGGTGTTCACCGAGCCGAGCGAGTTTACGTTGCGTGACGTCGTCGTCACCGTCGCCAGCGGGACGTCGTGGCGCGAGGCACGCCTGCCCACGGTCATCACACGGGCCGTTGCCCATGCGTTGTCCACCGTCGACGAGGTCGACCTCGACTTCAGCGGTGCTGACGATGTGGGCATGGCGCTGTTGCGTGACGCGCAACTGCGTGCGTGCGGCGTGTCGACGGCACACCGACGTGTGCTCGCGAAGCACGAGGACCTCATGTCGTTTCGCGAAGACGAACCAGGCCTTGAGGGCTTGTTCCGCTTCATCGCGCAGCATCCGGCGTTGACGACGACGGAGGTCGACACGATCGCGAAGGCCATCTTCCCGATCGAGGGCAAGTTGCCGAGCATGAAGGGCCGCACGCCGCGTTCGCTCGTGGCACTCGCGCAGCAGCTGCTGAAGGAGAAGAAGCTGCGCGAAGCGGGACGTTTCGACGTCGGGGCGTTTCCGCCGAGCCCGATCGCGGGTGGCGACTACGTGCTCGTCGACGACACGAGCTTCGAGCAGCCAACGTTCGTGTTCGCACCGATCGACAACGGCAAAGCGCTCGTCGAGGAAGGCATCGCCATGCGCCACTGCGTGGGCACCTACGCGACGCGCGCCAAGGAGGGCGAGGTCGTCATCTTCGGCGTCACCGTCGACGTCGATGGCCAGCCGCGCAAGCGCGCGCTGACCATCGAGGTGCGGCCCACCACGCGCGAGATCGTGCAGGTGCGCGGCAAGACCAACCGCCGCGCCACCGATATCGAGCGCGGGATCGTGCGGGCGTGGGCGCAGGAGAACGGGCTGTCGGGCGCGCCATGAAAGCACCGACAACGACGGCGCTGGGTCGTCGTCGTTGGCGTGTGCGGTCTAGCAGGTTGCTGAAAAAGTCGGCAGTCGGTTCTCGACGAGAAATGAGGTGTTCGTCGTCGAGAGCTGCGCCAAATATCGGGTGTTCCGGATCTACCTGTCATGCGTGGTGAAGATTCGAAGCA
>JBIKRQ010000669.1:0-2942 GCA_044349155.1 Myxococcota bacterium | reverse complement strand
CAGGCGATGTTTCGTTACCTCGTGAAACACAAGCACGTGCCGGCGAACCCCGCCGCCGATCTCGAACTGCCGCGCATCGTCGCGCGCTTGCCGAAGAACGCGCTTTCGATCGACGAGGTCGAAAGCGTGATGCGCGTTCCCGACGTCACGCACCCGATGGGCCTGCGTCTGCGCGCGATTCTCGAAGTCTTCTACTCGACGGGCCTACGTCGGGCTGAACTCGCGCAACTGCTCGTCGGCGACGTCGATTTCAATCGCTCCACGGTCTACGTGCGGCACGGCAAGGGCGGCAAAGATCGACTCGTGCCGATCGGCGAGCGCGCGTTGTCGTGGGTGAAGAAGTACCTGCACGACGTGCGGCCGCTCTTCGTCGTCGACGCTGCACAGCAAGCGCTGTTCGTCACCAACAGCGGCGACGAGTTCCGCTTGTCGCGACTCGGCGAACTCGTCACCGACGCCATCAAGCGCGCCGAGCTTGGCAAGGTGGGCTCGTGCCACATGCTGCGCCACACGATGGCAACGCTGATGCTCGAGGGCGGCGCCGATACGCGCTACATCCAGGCGATGCTTGGCCACGCCGACGCGTCGACGACGAGCATCTACACGCACGTCGCGATCGGGAAGCTGCAGGAGGTGCACCGGCTGTCGCACCCTGCGAGGCCGCAACACACGAGTGACGACGTCGACACTCCCACCCCTTAGCTGCTGCACGCACCGTCGACGGAGCCGCTGCGGGTCGAGTAGTCTCGACGCGTGCGGCTGTTTCTCGCGTTCGTCCTGGCGCTGTTGTCGATGTCGTCGACGACGGCGCTCGCGCGTCCGGTGGAGGGCGTGCCGTGTGCGCGCGCGGGTGCGACCTACGCGCGCGACGAATTGCAGGGTCACAATGGCGGTCTGTTGTACGCACAACAGCGGTGGCTCGACCCAAGCACCGCCCGCTTCCTGAGCCTCGACCCGGTCGCCGGCTCGTTGAGCGAGCCGCTGAGCACGCAGGGCTACACGTACGCCCACGCAAACCCGACGAGGTTCACCGACCCGGACGGGAGAGCGATCAACTTTGCGGCAGCCGGTGTTCTCGGCGCCCTTGGCGCGGCAGCCGGGTGTGCTCTCGGTGCGTGGGATGCGAAGGATGGAAACGGTTGGCGTGAGTGCGCGAAAGGCGCAGCCGCTGGTGGTGCGGCCGGCGCCGTTGCTGGGCTGACCTTTGGCGTCGGCACCGCAATCATCACCGGTGCCGCAGCGACGACAGGTGCAACGGTCACCGTTGGCGCTGTTACTGCGACGACGGGCCAGATTGCTGCAGCCGCAGCAACCACGGTTGTTGGTGGAGGACTCAGCGGCGCCGTCGGTGGCGGGACGAGTGCTGCGCTTCATGACCAAGACCCCATCAACGGTGCCTTGAAGGGCGCGGCTTACGGAGCTGGTGGCGCTGTTGTCGGCGGTGCTGTTGGGGCCGTTGCTGGCGCTCTCAGCGCTCCCACTGCGCTCGTAGTTCTCGCAGGTGCCCTCGCAGCTGACACATCAGTTCAACACGCTCAGATGCTCGTCGGAGACCGCGAAGAATTTAGCTATTTCGAGCTTGGCGTTACGGGCTTCGCTGCAGTTGTAGGTTCGCGGCTGACGCGGACACAATCTTCAGCTCCTGATAATCACACAATCCTAAAGAGTTCAGTGATTGAGCGCGCAAAGCATCTCATGGCGACAGTTGGTCGACAGCAAAGAGGTCCCGTTTTGAGCGGAGTCATGGATACGAAAAGTGGCGAGATTTTCTTTGGCCAGAACACAGGTATTCCTGAGAATCTTCATCCCGTGCTTAGGCCGCGTATCGAAGCGTATAACGAGGCGTCAAAACTGGCCGGTAGCCCACGAGCTCCTCGTGGTGGGCACAATGCACCGGGTGAGCACTCAGAGATCAATGGTCTCAACGACGCTCTTTGGGCTCGCGAGGCCGCGACAGGTCGACCTGTGACGAGCGCTGACCTTGGGGACTTCATCAACTACAATGTCCTACTTCGCGGAAAGGGAGCGGGTGACTATATACCACCGTGCACAGATTGCCATGTGCTAACCGATGGTGTTAAGCAGGTTAAACCATGAATAATGCATTGATTGACGATTTAGAGGTTGACTCTAATCTGTGCCACCGACTGAAAGGTGTGCCGTTTTCAGGCGAGGCAAGGGCATTTAACGAGAGCGGTGTAGTGGTAACGATCATGAATTTCCTAAACGGGTATCAACATGGAAAGAGTTCGGATTTCTATCCGAATTCGTCTCCACAGTTTACTCAGGAATTCGATATGGGATCTATTCATGGTGAGACGCTGGAGTATGACTCGGAAGGACGGCTGAAAAGGCGCCGAATTTTTGTGCGTGGTGTTGTCGTTTCCGACCAATACCTTTGACAATGCCAGCCGTGAATCAAGCATGGTGCGCAAAGCCCGCGCGAAGCGCGCGGGTCGCCGAAACGGCGCCGCACATGCGGTGTATTCACTGAAGAAGACCGGCCGATCCCGAACCCGTGACGTCGAGAAACATCGAGCGAGCGCCCAGGCGCCCCAACTCGAACAGTCGCGCGGACCCATCGCCAACCCCAGTGTGGCGACGTGCTCGCCCTCATCAAGGGTTCGCGCCTGCGGCGCCGCTTCGCGCCCTTGACGAGGACTGCGCGCGCCGCCGCCCTGGTGTTGTCGACGGGTGAAGAGCGCTCCGCTGGGGTCTCGGGGCGATGGGGTCGACGATCGGAGCGGCTTCGATGGTGAGGCCCGGGAGCGCGAGGGCAGCGCCCTCGCATCGTGCACCCGGATGCCCCGTCTCGCCGCCTGTAGTGGCC
The DNA here is from genome assembly GCA_044349155.1 of Myxococcota bacterium. GTDB lineage: Bacteria > Myxococcota > UBA727 > UBA727 > VGSZ01 > VGSZ01. The sequence continues at coordinate 112 of JBIKRQ010000669.1, read as the reverse complement.
CCTGTGTGGGCAATGATCCCAGATCGGGTTGATTTCGCCGCTCAGCCGGATCATCGGGACGTGATCGAGGTGCTGAATGCCTTTGGTCATGCTCACGCGACGGTTTGCTGAT